>CAZDVY010000039.1:0-20045 GCA_964508935.1 uncultured Candidatus Competibacteraceae bacterium
CCTATACCAACGCCACTGCGCAACTGATGGAGGGCGTGGAGCGGCTCCGGCGGGCATTGCGGGATTGAAAGCGGTTCTGTTCAAAATCCGCCGTCCAATGCCCGTTTTGTCGCCGCCCAGTTAGCCCGCAAATGCTCCGGATTCAGTGTCCCCACAATGGCGCTGTTCACTCCCGGTTCTGCGAAAATAAATTCCAGCGAAGCCTGCACCGGGTCAGCCTTCCCCAGCGTTTCCAGATGCCCGCTGCGCAGACCCTTCTTGATCAACACCCCCTTGCCGGCGGCGTGCGCGGCGCGAATGACGGGCAGCTCCTCCCGCTGCGTAAGGTTGTAGGTCACCATCACCACATCGCAGCATTCTACCGCCCGCAGGCCGCCGGCGACCGTCTTGCTGGACATCCCTACAGCGCGAATCAGACCGGCCTGTTGGAGATCACGCAGGATCGGCAAAACGGCTTCCTGCTCCAGAATCGCCAGATCATCACCACTGGAATGAATCAGCACGGCATCCAGCGTTTCTACTCCCAAGCGCCGCAGACTGCGCTCGACACTGGCGCGGGTCGCGGCGGCGGAGAAGTCGAACGAAGAGACGCCATCATGGAATTCCTCGCCGACCTTGGTGATGATCACCCAGTCCCGCCGGCATTGTCGCAGCAACCGGCCCAACCGCTCCTCGCTTTTGCCATACGCCGGGGCGGTGTCCAGCAGGTTAATGCCCAGGTCCCAGGCCAGCTCCAGCAGCGTCAGCGCTTCCTGATCCGAAGGCAAGACGAACGGTCGGGGATATTTGACGCCCTGGTTGCGGCCGAATTTAACCGTACCTAACCCCAGCGGACTCACTCGCAGGCCGGTTGCGCCCAGTAACCTTAACTCCACTCTGTCTCCTCCCGATCCCAGGGATAGACGCCGATTTCCGGGCGCGGCCAATCCGCCAGCGGACTCAAATCCACCGGACGGGGGGGCACATGCAACGCTTGCAACATACCTTCAATCTGTTCGGCCAGCAGCGGCGCTAGCGCCAGCTTGGTCGGCCAGGCGGCGATGGCGCGGCCATCACGAAACACACTGGCCGTCGCTGGCCGTCTACCGCCGTGCTGATGGGCCTCGGCTCGCTGGATGGCAAAGGTCGCAAATTCTACCAAGTTCCAGTCTACCCACGGCAGCAGCGCCTGCAACTCCCGCCGGGCGGCGCGGATCTGCTCACGGCGATCACGCTGAACCCCTTCTTCCGCAATCTCACCGCCGAGATACCAGATCAACCGGCCAGTGGCGTCGTAATGGCTGGTTACGGTCAGGCGGGGGACCTCGCTGCTACCCACGCAGTGCGCATACAACGGTCCAGGGAGATTGACGCCGCGCGCCATTACCATGTGCAGCGGGCGCAACTGCAGAGTCGCCCACGGCAGCCCGGCATTGCCGGCTCCCGCAGTGAACACGGTGACCGAGGGCCGGATTACCCATTGTCGGCGTTCGGGATGATGCAGGGTCAGGTTCCCGTCCGCTTTCAAAATGGCCGGCCCGCGATTGCGAACGATAGCGTCCTGATAGCGCTCAGCCAGCACAGTCAGCACCGAGGCGACCTCAATAATGGGTTCATCCAGCCGGTATACCGCGCCGTGAAAATCGGGATGGCGCAAGGCCGGCGGATAATCGCTGGCGTCCATACCGCCATCCGCCACTTTCTCCACATGACCACGCATCAGCTTGCTGGCGAAAAAGGCCGCCAGCCGCGAAGTGGGGGCGTGAGTGGCCCAGAGATATTGATGTTCAGCGAGCAGGGCCGCGCCGCGTAGATCGACTTTATCTTCGCCGTTCAGGCAGCGCCGCCATAAGGCCGGCATCCCGGCAACGGCTTCGGCAGTCGGACCGGCGTGGCCGCGCAGACCGTATTTAGCGCCGCCGTGAATGATGCCCTGCGCGCAGAGGGTTTGGCCGGCGCCGAGTCGGTCACTCTCAATGAGCAGCGCGCCGTAGCCGCGCTCACGCAACTGCGCCAGCAGCCACAGGCCGGCGATGCCGCCACCGATAATGGCGACGTCGATATTGAACGTTGGATTCATGACGCTCCAGGTCGGCTGAGGATGCGGGTGATAGTGCTGGAGGTTGAGCAGCCTTCGATGTAGTCCATGACGACGACCTGGCCGCCTGCTTCCCAGACGCAGTGATTGCCGGGAATGTGGGCGGGGTCGTTGTCGCCGCCCTTGACCAGGTAATCCGGCTTGACGGCGCAAATTAACCGTTCCGGGGTATCCTCGGTAAACGACACCACCCAGTCTACCGACGACAGCCCGGCCAGCACCCGCATCCGTTGCCAGAGCGCGTGAATCGGCCGGTCGGAGCCTTTGAGTCGGCGCACCGAATCGTCATCGTTGACGGCGACGATCAGCCGGTTGCCCAAGCGCCGGGCCTGTTCCAGATAGGTCACATGGCCGGCATGCAGGATATCGAAACAGCCGTTGGTCATGACGATAGTTTCGCCGTGGGCCTTGGCGTCGGCGACGGCGCGCAACAGTTGGGCTTCGTCCACGACCCCGCGCGGCGGTTCTTCGTGTTCATACAGCGCCCGGCGCAGTTCGGAAACGGTGACGCTGGCCGCGCCCAGTTTGCCGACCACGATGCCGGCGGCCAGATTGGCCAGCACAGTCGCGGCGGGTAGTTCCAGTCCGGCCGCCAGGCCGGCGGCCAGCGTTGCGATCACCGTATCGCCAGCGCCGGTCACGTCATAGACCTCGCGGGCGCGGGCCGCCAGATGCAGCGGCTCGGCACCGGATCGCAGCAAGGTTGCGCCCAGTTCACCCCGGGTGATCAGCAATGCCTCCAGTTCCAGATTCCGGCGCAGCGCCTGGCCCCTGCCAACCAGTTCCGCTTCATCACGGCAGAGACCAACCACCGCCTCGAACTCAGCGAGATTAGGCGTTAGCAGGGTGGCGCCGTGATAGCGGCGAAAATCCTGCCCCTTGGGATCGACTAGCACCCGCTTGCCAGCGGCGCGGGCCAACTGGATGTAGGACTCGACCTCGCGCAAGGCGCCTTTGTGGTAGTCGGAGAGCACCACGACAGTGCAGTCCGGCAGATGGGCGGTGAAGCGTTCGCGGAGCGCAGCGGGATCAAAGCCGGGAAAGCCATCCTCAAAGTCCAGTCGCAGCAATTGCTGATTGCGGCTCAAGACCCGCAACTTGGTGATGGTCGCCTGGCCAGGTTGGCGGAGCAGTTCGCAGGCCACGCCTAAGCGGTGCAGTTTGGTTTCCAGCACAGTAGCCGACTCATCCCCGCCGGCTACGCCCAGCACCCGGACCTGACCGCCAAGGGTCGCGATATTGACTGCAACGTTGGCGGCGCCGCCGGGGCGTTCTTCGACCTCCTCGACCTTGACTACCGGCACGGGCGCTTCCGGCGACACGCGGGAGGTCGGGCCATACCAGTAGCGATCCAGCATCACATCGCCGACGATCAGTACACAGGCTTGTTCAAAACGGGGTATCTCGGGTTTCATTGTTGGTCATGGCTAATTTTCATGATGAAGCATCATAACACGGCGCTGGAAGGTGTTGGCCTCGTTGGAATGCATCGTTGTGCATAGCCAGGTTTTGGCCTGTGTGGCATTATGAATTTTCCAGTCGGTCGGCAGGAGATGACTTTCCTAAATCAGACAAGGATTTGAATCTCTACGGGTCCATTCCCCGCAGCTTGCTGCGGGGTCGTTTATTTCGGCTCCTGATAACCAATCCATTGAGAATCCATTGGTATGAATTTCCCAGAACAGCAAAGCCTGTTTTCCGACACCGGTATTTTTTATATGGAAAACAAGCCAGTCAATGTTGCCTCAGTGCCACAGCGCAGTCCTTTTCGCTATCCTGGTGGAAAAACCTGGTTTATACCTGCATTTAGAAAATGGATGCGGTTCCTTGATTTTAAGCCAGGCTTGCTCATAGAACCTTTCGCTGGAGGAGGCATCATCAGTCTTACCGCACTGTTCGAGAATTTTGTCGAACAAACAGTCATGATCGAAATGGATGATGAAGTTGCGGTAGTATGGCAAGCGGTTGTTCTCGGTTATTCGGATTGGTTGGCTGACAGGATTCGGAATTTCAATTTGACTCATGAAAATCTGGAAAAAGAATTAAAAATAAATTCTGTTGAAATTCAAAAAAAGGCCTTTAAAACTATTCTTAAAAATAGAACGCTCCATGGCGGCATTCTGGCCGAAGGCGCTGGGCGGCTCAAGAATGGAGAGAACGGTAAAGGTATTCAATCTCGCTGGTACCCGAAAACGCTGGCTAATCGGTTGATCAATCTGAATCAGGTCAGAGAAAGAATAGCTTTTTTCAAAGCAGACGCTCTGGAGTTACTGCCAAGTTACTCAGAAAACCACAACGCCATATTTTTTATTGATCCTCCTTATACGGCAGGTGGAAAAAAAGCCGGAAAGCGTTGTATCGTCATTGCGATCTGGATCATGGGCGGTTATTTGAAATTGCCGAATCACTGAAAGGTGATTTTTTAATGACCTACGATCATGCAGATGAAGTCAGAAATCTGGCGAAAAAATATGGTTTTCAAATGCGGCTAATTCCCATGAATAATACCCACCATGCCCAACTCTCTGAACTGGTGATTGGCAAAGACCTTTCATGGCTTGATGCACTGGAAAAAATCCAGGAAAAAGCACCAGATTACTTGTTGGTCGAGCGTGGCTGCTCATGAACAGCAAAGACCTTTATTTCCGGTTACTGCGCTACGTTCGGCCCTACACCCGCATTTTCATTCTGTCGATGCTGGGCACCGCCGCCGCCGCCGCCACTGAACCGATGATTCCTGCGCTGATCCAGCCCTTGCTGGACGGCAGCTTTGTCGAAAAAGACCCGCACACTATCCGCCTGATGCCGGTGCTGCTGGTGGCCGTATTCATCGTGCGCGGCGTCACCGGCTTTATCGGCTCGGTGGCGATGAACTGGATCGCCCACCGGGTGGTGATGGATTTGCGCGCCGCCCTGTTCGACCGACTGCTCACCTTGCCTACCCGCTATTTCGACGACCACTCCGCCGGCAACTTGCTGTCCCGCCTGACCTACGATGTCACGCAGGTCATGAACGCCACCACTCAGGCGTTGATCACTGTGGTCAAGGATGGGCTGGCCGTGATCGGCTTGCTGGGCTGGATGCTCTATCTCAACTGGCAACTGTCGCTGATGGCGTTCCTGATCGCCCCCGGCATCGCTTTCATCGTCCGCACCGTCAGCCGGCGATTGCGGCGACTCAGCCGGGATTTGCAGGAGTTGATGGGCGATCTCACCCACGTCATCGACGAAGTCTTGCAGGGCCACAAGGTCATCAAGATCTTCGGCGGCCAGGATTACGAGCGGGAGCGCTTCCACCGGGTCAACAACCGGGTTCGCCAGTTCAGCATGAAACTGGTCGCCGCTTCCGAAGCCAGCGGTCCCCTGGTGCAACTGCTGGCCGTCCTCGCCCTGGGTGCGGTGATCTACTTCGCCTCCCTGCAATCCGCCGCCGATCAGATCACCGTCGGCGGTTTTGTTTCGCTGTTCGGCGCGATGGCCATGCTGCTGGCGCCGATCAAGCGCCTGACCAAAGTCAATGAGCAGTTGCAGCGCGGGCTGGCGGCGGCGGAAACTATTTTCGCCCTGCTGGACGAACCGCCGGAGCCGGATCGGGGAACACAAACCCTGGGCCGCGCCCGGGGTGAAGTCTTCTTCCGAAATCTCAGCCACCGTTATCGGGACGAAGGCGCGGCGGTGCTTCATGGCCTCAATCTGGACGTGCGTCCGGGGGAAACTATCGCCTTGGTCGGTCCGTCCGGCAGCGGCAAAACCACGTTGATGGCGCTGCTGCCGCGTTTCTATGAACCGGAATCCGGCGACATCCTGCTCGACGGCGTCCCGATTCAAAACCTGCGGCTGGCGGATCTGCGCGCCAACATCGCTTACGTCAGCCAGGAGATCGTGCTGTTTAACGACACAGTGGCCGCCAACATCGCCTACGGAGCCGGTTTTCTGTCCAGTGAAGCACAGATCATCCAGGCTGCTGAACACGCCCAAGCCATGGATTTCATCAACGAACTGCCCCAGGGCCTGCACACGCTGATCGGCGAAAACGGCGCGCGTCTGTCCGGCGGCCAGCGCCAGCGCATCGCCATCGCCCGCGCCCTGTTGAAAAACGCGCCGATTCTCATTCTTGATGAGGCCACTTCAGCGCTGGACACGCAGTCCGAACGCAAGGTCCAGCAGGCGCTCGATACCCTGCGTCAGGGCCGCACTGCCTTCGTCATCGCCCACCGCCTGTCCACGATTGAAAACGCCGACCGCATTGTTGTTCTCGACCGGGGCCGCATCGTTGAAATCGGCCAGCACGCTGAATTGCTGGCTCACAATGGCCGTTACGCCAGTCTGTACCGGATGCAAGCTGATAGCGCCAGCGCAACAAAGTTGCAAAATCAATAAAAATGATGTCAAATACGCAACACCGTTTATTTCAACGGTTTCAAAATTTGGCGTGATTCATCCATTCAGCTTATGCGCAGCACTATCGACGTTTCCAGAAAACTGGCTCCACTCTTGCGTCAAGCCTTCCGGCAAGGCGTCGAGGCGGCCAGTCGGGGCGAGGATCGCAATCCTTACGTTCCTAACAGCCACCTGTACCATGCCTGGATGGCGGGATGGGCTTCCCTGGCCCGTGCCTGGAATAATAGCGACGATCTGCGCTGGGCTTAAGCCGCCGCCCGGTTCGCATGTGGTGGTTTCGTCGTCTCCTCCTGCTGATGCTTGCTCTGAGCCTGCTTGAAACGGCCAGTCTGGCTCAGCCTGTCTTGCCTTCCCCGCCATTCAGCGTCCTGATAGCGCAATGGACGCGCATCCTGAATGAGGCCGAACAGTTGGCGCAGCTCCCTGGCATCAGTGCTGACCAGGTGGAGACCTATCGGCGGTTACTGGATAAAACTCGCACCGAGGCGCAAACCGCCCGCCAGACCGCCCTGAAACAAGTGACGACGTTCGAAGGACTGCTCAATGCGCTTGGCAAGCCGCCGGGTCCGGATCAACCCCCCGAAACCGGTGAAGTGGCCGCCAAGCGCCGGCAATACACCGAAGACCTGGCCGACTATCGGGCGCGGGTGGCGTTGGCTGATTTGGCCATCACCCGCGCGGAAACGGCAGAGCTGATCTTGCAGAAACTGGGACGCGGCCAGTTGCGAGCCTTTTTGCAGGAGCGAGGGCCGTCGCCGCTGGAATCAGAGCTTCTGATGCGCGGTTGGGCGGAGATGCAGGTCTATCTGCAGTTCATTGCGCAAATCCCCATCGGTTGGTTTCAAGGGCTGACACCGGGCGATCGAACGTTCGTCCTCGGCTATAGCGGATTGGCCATTACCCTGAGCATAGTCATGGGTTGGATGTTGCGTCGTTTTCTGCGGCGCCGTTTCGGTTGCGATCCGGCCCTTCCCGACCCCAGCTATCGTCGCCGTTTGGGGGCGGCGATGGCGGAAGGCGTCGCCAACGGGGTGATTCCGGCCCTCATTCTCGGCGCACTGTTGTCCTGGGCCAGCCTGCCGGAAAATTTGCTGACCGGTCCCGTCCGGCGGGTGTACACGAGTCTGGGGACGGTGCTGATTTTCTATATCCTGTGCGTCGCGCTGGTCTACGCCGTTCTCAACCCGAAACTGCCGCAATGGCGGCTGTTTGCACTACCCTCGCGGGCGGCGGCGGCGCTCAGCCGGCGGATCGCCCTGCTGACGGCCCTGATGGCGCTGGACTGGTTTTTGCGAACTGCGGTGACGGATACGCCATTGTCTTCTTCTCCACCGCCGCTGGCCGCCTATAGCGTACTGTTATATTCCAGCCAGGCGCTGGCGCTGTTCGCATTGACCCAGGGCTGGCTATGGCAGCGAGAAGAACTTGTCGACGCTGGCCAGGGGCCGCCTAAAAAGCGGCGATGGTTTACGTTCGTCCGTCGACTGGTTGCTGGCGGCGCACTGCTGACTGTCGTGGCCCTGCTATCAGGGTATGGCAACTTCGGCGGTTATTTAATCCGGGCCTTGCTGGCGACCGGATTCGTCGCCGGCCTGCTGTTTCTGCTGCACGGCCTATTGGTTGAATTGCTGGACTTGGCGCTGACCTACGCCTCGCCGCAGACCGATACGCCGCAACAAAGCCAAATCGTTTTATTCTGGTTCAATTTTTTGTTGACCAGCCTGTTATCGATGACCGGCGTCGCGCTGGTGGCGCCATTATGGGGCATACCCTTGGCGGATTTATGGGCCTGGAGTCGCTGGGTTTTGGATGGTGTCGCTATCGGCCAATTTATTCTGTCGCCGAAGAACATCGGCGCAGCCATCCTGATTTTTTCGGTGGCGCTGATGGTCAATCGACTGATCCAGCGCCTGTTGCTGAAGCGAATTTTGCCCCAAACCCGCCTCAGCCCGGGCGCTCAGTATTCCATTGCAGTCGGGATTGGCTATTTCGGAGTGTTGATTACTATTCTGCTGGGCATTGCTGCGCTAGGCATTGAATTGGAAAGTATCGCTCTGGTGGCTGGTGCATTGTCGGTCGGTATCGGCTTTGGTTTGCGCAATATCGTCAACAATCTGCTGTCGGGGATGATTCTGCTGATCGAGCGCCCATTGAAAGTGGGCGACTGGGTGATCGTTGGCGATAAGGAAGGCATCGTGCGCCAGATCAACATGCGCTCAACGGAACTGGAGAATTTTCAACGCTCCTCGGTCATCGTGCCTAACGCCGATATGATCGCCTATCCGATCATCAACATGACGCACCACGATACGCTGGGCCGGATCGACATCACAGTGGGCGTAGCCTATGGTTCAGACCCGCAACACGTTCGCAATCTGTTGCTGGAATGCGCCCGGCGGCATCTTAAGGTGTTGTACAATCCTGAACCGTTCGTGCTGTTCCAGCAATTCGGCCCCAGCCGGATGGAATTTGAATTGCGCTGCTTCACGGGCGATGTCCTGAATCGGCTGATCATCGCCAGCGACCTGCGCTACGCCATCGAGGAACGATTTCGCGCTGAGGGCATCATCATTCCCTTTCCGCAACAGGTGGTGCATCTGGCGGGTACACCGGCAGAGTCGGGGTTGCGCTCCTGCAGACCCAAGTCGGCTCCATCCTGATGTATAACGCTCCGCGCTGCGCCATAGCGGGACAAATCCTATCCATTTAACTTCCATTGAATAAGTGAGCATTCCACTATGAACCAATCCATAGGGCTATTTCTGGCTGGCAGTTTGTTGTGCGCTGCGCCCGTGTGGGCCGAGGGTGACTGGGATCGGGCCAGAACGGCCCATGAACGCGGTGATTATGCGACGGAGTTGGCGATTGTCCGGCCACTGGCAGAGCAGGGATTCGCCTTTGCCCAGTTCAACCTGGGCGTCCTGTATGACCATGGGCATGGGGTGCCGATGGATGACCGCCAGGCAATCGTTTGGTATCGCAAGGCGGCTGAACAGGGCCTGCCGCAGGCGCAAATCAATCTGGGCATTATGTACGCGGAAGGCGAGGGTGGACCGGCGGATCTTGTGCAGGCCTATTTCTGGTACGCGATGGCGGATAGCCAGGGCGACAGCCAGGGACCACAAGCCAAGCGGGAGATCGCGGCCAAGATGACCCCGGCTCAAATTGCAGAGGCCGAAAAGAAAATCAAGGAATGGCGGGCGACGCATCAGTTCACTGTCCCGCCGCAGCAGGCCCTCGAACCATTGCCTGGCGATAAGTAGATTTATGGCGTGAAACTTGCCTAAAATTTCTGGTCAGACTCAAAGCAGCGGTAGTGATGTCGAGATCGCGGTGTCATGTCTGTAGACCCAGCCGCCGCTGTCGATAATCTGATTATCAACCTGAACAATTGCCAAGGTTCACGACTCGAGGGAATAGCCATGAACGGGAACAACATTCAAAGCAAGGCGCTTGACCGGGCCAGCAGCACGATGAAGATTGCGGATCGAATCGGCTTGCGGGGCTATTCCATCTTGTCCTACGCCATCTTCGGGACGCAACAGGCGCACGGCTGGAATTTTACCCGTAAGGGGGATATCGAGGTCATTCGGGTGGAACCGGAGGCGTTGGACACGCTGTATCCACGCCACCCACCGGGGTGAGACGGTCAATTCGCCGGCGTCAACCATTCCAGCCGGGTTTGACCCGCTGCGCTGGTGCATAACACCGCCAACAGTTCCGGCAACAGTCGGCTGAGCATTTCATCCAGCTTCCAGGGTGGGTTGATGACGATCATCCCGCAACCATGCAGACCGACGGGTTGATTATAGGGATAGAGTCCCAGCTCCGCGCACAGCAGGGCTGGAATTTCCAGTGCCTGTAGATGCCGCTGAAAGCGCAAACTGGGCGCACGGTCGAGGATCGGATACCAGATGGCAGCCATTCCGGTCGCCCAGCGCCGGTGGATCGTTTGCACCACTTCCACCAATCGGTCAAATTCATCCCGCAGTTCAAACGCCGGATCGATATACACCAGTCCGCGCCGTTCCGGAGGGGGTAAGAACGCCTTCAGGCTGGCGTAGCCGTCGGCGTGATGCACGGCGACATGCCGGTCGCCGGCAAATTCGGCCTTAAGCGCCGGATAATCGCCAGGATGCAGCTCAGTGAGCGTCAACCGGTCTTCAGGCCGCAACAGGGCGCGAACCAGGCGCGGTGAACCGGGATACTCACGCAAGACCCCATTCGGGTTCAGCGCCCGCACCTGTTCCCGATAGTTGTTCAATTCCGGCCCTAATCCCTGTCGATCCCACAACCGGCCAATGCCCGCCTGATATTCCCGATTCTTGCGAGCAGGCGCGGAGTACAGATCGTAGCGCCCCGCACCGGCATGGGTGTCGAACACCCGGAACGGTTTGTCCTTGCGTTGCAGGGTGTGGATGAGCTGGATCAACAGGACATGTTTGAACACATCGGCGAAATTGCCGGCATGGAAAGCGTGGCGGTAGCTCAGCATATCGGCTCAATCTGTATATTGCCGCAGCCGCACCGGCCGCCGCCGCGCCCCCCACGTTCCCGGTTCGGCTTCAAACACGCCCGCGCAAGGTGTACCGCACGCATTGCATCGGCCCTCCGCTGTCAGGTTCCAAACGCCGAGCGTGTACCAGTCGCGGCCAATCAACTTGTGGCCGCATTGATGGCAATAGGTGCTGTCGCCCTTTTCATCGTGGACATTGCCGGTATAGGCGTAACGAATGCCGTTTTTCATGGCGATCCGCCGCGCCCGACTCAATGTGGAAGGCGGCGTCGGTGAGTGGTTCATCATCTTCCAGTCGGGATGAAAGGCGGTGAAATGGAGCGGCACGTCCGGCCCCAGGTTTGCCATCACCCACTGGGTCAACGCTTCCAGCTCTGCATCGGAATCGTTCTCGCCGGGGATCAGCAGCGTCGTGATTTCAAACCAGACCCGGGTTTCCCGCTTGAGATAAATCAGGGTATCCAGCACCGGTTGCAGATGGCCGCCGCAGATTTTCCAGTAGAAATCTTCGGTGAACGCCTTGAGGTCAACATTGGCGGCGTCCATATATTTGAAGAACTCCCGGCGCGGCTCATCACAGACGTAACCCGCAGTCACCGCCACCGACTGAATGCCGTACTCCCGGCAGGCGATGGCGGTATCGATGGCGTATTCCATGAAAATCACCGGGTCGTTGTAGGTATAGGCGACGCTGCGGCAGCCCAGTTCGTGAGCGACCCGCGCCAGCTTTTGTGGCGATGCTTCATCCGCCAGGGTATCCATCTCACGGGACTTGCTCATGTCCCAGTTCTGGCAGAACTTGCAGGCCAGGTTGCAGCCGGCAGTGCCGAAGGACAGCACAGGCGTTCCCGGCAAAAAGTGATTGAGTGGCTTCTTCTCAATGGGATCGATGCAGAACCCGCTGGAGCGCCCGTAACTGGTTAACCTGATCTGTCCATCATGGTTACCACGCACGAAGCACAGACCTTGCTGGCCTTCGTGCAGCTTGCAATAGCGTGGACAGACATCGCATTGCACCCGGCCATCGTCGAGAACATGCCAGTAGCGGGTCGGAAAGAACTCTGGAATCTTGGAAGTAGGCATCGGTGGAGTGGTGGTTTTGATCGTCATGGCGGCCTCCTGGTCAAAGGCTCTCGTCGTTATCCCGCCAGTGAAAACCTGACGGTCAACAGGGTTTTAATCTTTTCAACGAAATAAAGCTCTATACTTTAGATCATGAATCCCCTGATCGTCCTATGCGCTATGATCAGGATTAGCACACTGAACCGGGAGGGCGTCGTCATGCAAACCACACGCACACCCGCTGTAGCGGGCATGTTCTATCCGGCGAGCGCCGCCGAACTGCATTCACAAGTGCAGACTTTTCTCAGCCAGGTTCAAGTTCCGGCAGAGCCGCCGCCCAAAGCGATCATCGCCCCACACGCCGGCTACGTCTACTCCGGTCCGATTGCCGCCTTCGCTTATGCACGGTTGAAAGCGGCGCGCGACCTGATCACCCGCGTGGTGCTGCTGGGACCCAGCCATCGAGTCGGTTTCCGAGGCCTTGCGGTCAGCAGCATGGCCGCATTCGCCACGCCACTGGGCCTGATTCCGGTTGACCAGGAAGCGGTCGAACAGGTTCGACAATTGCCGGAGGTCGGCTTCTTGGAACAGGCCCACGCCCAGGAACACAGTCTGGAAGTACATCTACCGTTCCTGCAGGAAGTGCTGGGCGCCTTCAAGCTTGTGCCGTTGGTGGTCGGCGACGCCCGCCCGCCCCAGGTAGGGGCCGTGCTGGAAACCTTGTGGGGCGGCCCGGAAACGCTGATCGTCATCAGTTCCGATCTCAGTCATTATCATGACTATCAGACGGCCCGCGCTATGGACCGCGAAACCTCCAATGCGATTGAACACCTGCGCTTTGAAGACATTAGCCATGAGCAGGCCTGCGGGCGCAATCCGGTCAATGGTCTGCTCTGGGTGGCGCGGCGCAAGGGTCTGCGGTGCGAAACCCTCGATTTACGCAATTCCGGCGATACCGCCGGGACGCGCGATCAAGTAGTAGGGTATGGCGCTTATGCCTTCCACTAATTTACTGTCGCCGGAGAACCGGGCAACGTTGTTAGAAATCGCCCGTACTTCGATTCATCACGGCCTGCGCCATCGCCAGCCGCTGGAGGTCGTTCTGGAAGCCTATCCTCAATCCCTGCGCGAGTTGCGGGCCACCTTCGTCACTCTGGAAAAGGGCGGCCAGTTGCGGGGCTGCATCGGCGCGCTGGCTGCCTATCAACCACTGGTTCAGGATGTCGCGGCGCATGCTTACGCGGCGGCGTTTGAGGATCCGCGCTTCCCGGAAGTGCGCGCGGAGGAATTTCCGGTGCTGGAAGTCCATATTTCGGTGCTGTCGCCGCCAGAACCACTGCATTTTGCTTCCGAAGATGAGTTGCTGGCGCAGTTGCGGCCCGGCGAGGATGGGCTGATTCTGCACTTTCGCCAGCATCGCGGCACCTTTCTGCCGTCCGTATGGGAGCATTTGGCCGATCCCTATGTATTTCTGGCGCAACTCAAGCAAAAGGCGGGGTTGCCGCTGGATTTCTGGTCGCCGGAATTGCGGGCGGAGCGCTATACAACGGAGTATTTCGGTGATGGCGATGCAGTGGGCAGTTCGGGCTGAGCAGGGCAATACCGCCGACCAGCGTCAGGGGATTGATGAGGACGAATTTTGCGGGCAGTCATGTGAAATAAGGTGGCTGATGGGCCTCGGGTTTCGATGGCAGGCCTGAGTACTCTGGACTAAAGTCAAGCGATAGAGACTCATTTTGACGCAGCAGCGAGGTAGGGCGGGCATGTTGCCGCAGATTATTCCCGAATCCAATTATCTGATGCGGATGGCCGACGGGACCATCAAGCAGGTCAATCCGTTCACCGGTACGGAGGTTTGGACTGTACCGGGCCGGGGCAATCGGCCACTGGGCGTCAGTCCATCCAGTCCCATGCCTGTTGATCTGACCCAGCACGATGCCCACTGCTCGTTCTGCGCCCGGCGTTATCTGGAGACCCCACCAGAAAAAGCGCGGCTGGTCAAAACCAGCGAGGGTTTCACCACCCTGCGCCATCTTCACGCGGAGGAATTATTTGACACCGTGGCCGAATTCCGGCGCATTCCCAATCTGTTCGAGATTGTTTCTTTTGACTACTGGCAAAAGAACTTCGGCTACCAGATTCCAGACCCCATTGAAGCGCACAAGTGTACTTATCTGGCCTCGGAAGCGGGCCGCCATCATGTATTGCAGGTCGTCGAACAGCGCTTGAAAGCTTCTGGTTTGGATGAAGCCGCCCGCAACCGATTATCGGTGGACGAGCGGTTGCAGCTCGCCAATGCTTTCTTCGGCGGCGGTCATGAAGTGATCGTCGCTCGTCGCCATCTGATCGACGGCGCGACGCACGACCATCAATTGGCCTCTTCGGGAACGCTGACCCCGGAGGAACACTATCAATATCTGCGTTTCACCATTGACGCCCTGCGCGATCTGTATATCAACAACCGCTATGTCCGCTATGTCGCAGTCTTCCAAAACTGGCTGAAGCCGGCGGGCGCATCGTTCGACCACCTGCACAAGCAACTGGTAGCGATTGACGAGCGCGGGGTGCAGAACGAGATGGAATTGCAGCGGGTGCGGGATAATCCCAACATTTACAATGAGGCGGCGGTCAACTTCGCCAGTTATCGCAATCTGGTGGTCGCGGAAAACGATCACGCCATTGCCTATGCGGGCTTTGGCCATCGCTATCCGACGCTGGAGATTTTTTCCAAGAGCGAACGCAGCCAGCCGTGGAATCATTCGCCCGAGGAATTGCGCAGCATGTCCGATCTGGTGCAGGGTTGCCACGCCGCCGCTGGGTCGGACATTCCCTGTAATGAAGAGTGGTATTACAAGCCGCCTGATGTCGATGTGCCAATGCCATGGCGCATTCTCATTAAATGGCGGGTATCGACTCCAGCAGGGTTTGAGGGCGGCACCAAGATTTATGTCAACACCATCGACCCGGAGACCTTGCGCGACCGGGTGGTGCCGAAGCTGTTCCAGTTGAAGAATGAGGGGCGGATCGCGCCGATGAAGATCGCCTTTGAATGCGCCTGCGTCCCCAACTGTTTGCGTTATAACCCGGCGGTTCGACAACAGGAATCATCTCATCCGGAGTTTCCACCGTTATCGGGTGGCCCGTCGCTGGGGGAGCCATAGTCTGCACCTGTGCCGAACCTTCCCTGCTGGACTTTCCTGCCGGACAAACTCCGTAATTTGGCGCAAGCGTAACTGGATACCCAGTCGTTGCGCCATGATCATAAAGCTTGCCTGTGGCGGCGGCTGCGCATCGAATGGATGCCACCACTGTTCCTCAAATTGGTTAAGTAAGGGTAGAACGCCGGGATAGTTCGAGACGCAGGCTATTCAGGTGGGAAGACTATAGAATTCCTGACTTCCTGTTTCCTGTTGACCGCCAGCCGGTAAGCCACCATCCCGGCAATTTTTTCCCGATGTAGCGTCCAATTCGCGGGCAGCAACGGTGCGGGTTGATCAGCTTCAGCTTCCAGGTAAATCCAGGCGTTCACCGCCAGCCAGCCGCCCTGTTCCAGTTGGGCGCAGACTGGCTCCAGTAATCCTGCGCCGAACGGCGGATCGAGAAACACAATTTCAAAGGGCGTACCGGGCTGGCGCAGCCAAGCCTGCGCGTCAGCCGATTCAACCCGTGCCCCCTGGGCGTTCAATCGGGCCAAATTTTCCCGCAGAGTGCGAGCCGCCCGTGGATGATGCTCAACGAACACTGTCTCCGCCGCGCCACGCGACAGGGCTTCCATGCCGAGCGCGCCGCTGCCGGCGAACAGATCCAGGCAGCGGGCGCCGGGCAACACCGGAGTTAGCCAGTTGAACAGGGTTTCCCGCACCCGGTCCGGTGTGGGCCGCAAACCAGGCAAATCGGAAAACTCCAGGCGTCGGCTGCGCCATTGGCCGCCGATGATGCGCAACGAGTTAGACGATCGCCCGCGTTGCTTCATGAACTGGGCGCGCCAAGTGGCGTCGGAGCCGGGCCGCCGACAATGACCGTAATCAACCGATCCGGC
Organism: uncultured Candidatus Competibacteraceae bacterium; assembly: GCA_964508935.1. Lineage (GTDB taxonomy): Bacteria > Pseudomonadota > Gammaproteobacteria > Competibacterales > Competibacteraceae > UBA2383. The sequence goes on from CAZDVY010000039.1 coordinate 16,096, forward strand.
TGGATATGCCGTTGCCAGGCACGCTTGGCCTGATCAAGGCTGATGCTGTTCATTACGCCGATGAAGTTTTGCAAATAATCCAGCGGCAGGCCGTAGAAGGCGATGGACCCCAGATAGTTGGCCAGCTTGCCGTTACCGGCGATGTCGAGCGCGAAACCGCCGGTAATGTTTTGCCGGGCCTCCTCCAGTATCTGCGATTCCGGACCTTGAGCGGTAAATTCGCGCAGGGTGGTTTGTGCGACTTCGAGGGCGGTATCCACTTGGTCATTGCGGGTTTGCAGGTTCATCAGGAAGGGGCCGGCCTGGCGCATGGGCGAGAAGGCGCTATAGGCTCCATACGCCAGCCCGCGCTTTTCCCGAATCTCCTGGGACAGTTGTGAGACCAGCCCATTGCCGCCGAGAACGTGATTGCCCAGATAAAGGGCGTAATAGTCGGGATCAGCGCGGCTCACGCCGACCTGGCCGATGAGAATATGGCTTTGGCTGGACGGATGAGGAATGCGGATCGTCTGGCTGGCGGAAACCGGAGGAACCGTTGGCAGCGGCGGGATCGGTTCGCCTTTGGGCAGACTGCCGATCAGGGCGTTCGCGAGCGCTTCGGCAGCGGAACGATCCAAATCGCCGACTATGGCGATGACCGCATTGGCGGCGACATAGTGGCGGCGGTGGAAATTCTGAACGTCGGCGCGGGTGAGCGCGTTCAGGCTGGCGGCGGTTCCTTCGGGCGGCGTCGCGTAGGGATGATCGCCATAGAGCGCCTTGAAAAAGGCGTCCTGGGCAATGGCGCCGGGCGACTGGGCGCGCTCCTGAAGGGCTGTCAGCATCTGTTGACGCACTCGTTCCACGGCGTCCGGGGCGAAAGTAGGTTCCTGGAGCAACCGGGCGACCGTTTCCACCGCCGGTTGCAGATAGCGCGGATCGGCGAGGCTGCGCAGCGAGAGGACTGCCGAATCGCGCCGCGAACTGGCGCTGAAGCGTGCGCCGACCCGATCCAGCCGATCCGCGATGACATCCGCCGACCAGCCGCCGGCCCCTTCCTCCAGCAGAGCGTTCGTCAGTTTCGCCAAACCCGGTTTCCCGTCATCGTGCGCCGAACCGGCGCTGAACAGGATTTGCGCATCGACCATCGGCAATTCACGGGCGGGAATGAAATAAACCGGAACGTCATTGGCGGTTCGCCAGTGCTGAATTTCCGGGACGGCGACTGCCAGAGAAGAGGTCAGCAGCAACAAGGCGGCGAGAACGCCGGAGAACAACGATTTCAAAGCGGGCATGGCGGCAGGAATCCTTGAGGGACGCGGCGGGAATGGCGGAAATCAGCGCACGGCATGATTCATGGCTGCGCCAGGAGCCGCTGGGCGTCGGCTCTCCAGCGGCAGCGGCTCCAGCAGAGCTACGGTCAGCCGGTCGTCGGTCAGATACTTGCGGGCGACCTCTCGCACCTGCTCCGGGGTGACCGCCTGAATCCGCTGTACATAGTCATCCAGCTTGTTCCAACCCAGCCCGACTGTTTCCAGAATGCCCAGGCGCATACCCTGATAGAACAGCGAATCCTGCTGATAGACATCGGTGGCGGTGACCTGCGCGACGACCCTCGCCAATTCTTCGGGACTGATCAATTCCTCGCGCAGTTTGGCGACTTCTGCGCGCAGCGCCTGTTCCAGTTCGGTACTGTTGCGGCCCGGCGCGGGATTGCCCGCCAGCATGAACAGCTCTTCCAGCCGTGACATCGAGCTGTAGGCCGTTCCGGCGGCGGCGGCAACCTGGGAACCACGAATCAGGTTACGGCTGATGCGTCCGCTGTTACCGCCATCGAGAACACCGTCCAGCACATCCAGCGCGTAAGGCTCCCACGCCTCAGCCGCAGTTTTCAGCGTCGGCGCTTTGTAACCGAGAACGACATAGGGCACCTCCGCCGGGGTTTTGACGGTGATGCGCCGCTCGCCTTTCTGCGGAACTTCCACCGCCGACCGGAGCGCAGTCAGTTCGCTGGTTGGCAGGGGACCAAAATGTTTCTCCGCCAGTTCCCGAACGTTAACGGGATCGACATCGCCGACCACCACCAGTGTGGCGTTATTCGGCGCATACCATTGTTGATACCAGCGGCGTAGATCATCGAGCTGGATGGATTCAATATCCTGCATCCAGCCGATCACCGGGTTACGGTAGGGACTGGTGAGATAGGCGGCAGCCTGGAAACGCTCCTGAGTCAACGCCTCGGGCTGATCTTCAGTGCGCAACCGGCGCTCCTCGGCGACGACCTGCGCTTCCTTGGCGACATCCTCCGGTTTCAGCAGCAGATGGCGCATCCGGTCGGCTTCCAGCCGGAAGCTGAGTTCCAGCCGCTCCTTTTCCAGCGTCTGGAAATAGGCGGTGTAGTCACGGCTGGTAAAAGCGTTCTCGTCACCGCCATTGGCAGCGATCAGGCGGGAAAATTCACCGCCCGGTACGTTGGGGGTGCCCTTGAACATCAGGTGTTCCAGCAGGTGGGAGATGCCGGTCAGGCCGCTGGGTTCGTAGCTGGAGCCGACCTTGTACCAGACTTGGGAGACGACGACCGGGGCACGATGGTCTTGGCGCACCAGCACTTTCAGGCCGTTATCCAGAGTAAATTCATGTACCGGCGCGGCGGCGGCCAACGGGCTGACGATCAGCCAGCCGACCAAGGCAATCAGGCGGTTTCTGCGCATAGGGATTCCATCATTGAGCTGCGAGGTTCCGAAAAGGCGATTCCGGCCTTTTGGCAACCAACCGACGCGAGGGTTCAACAAAGCGGCGGCCTGAACCGGGGTATTCCGGTTCAGGTCGGGGAGAGAGCGGTTTAGATCCGGCGGATAATCTCGTCGGCCATTTGCGTGGTGGTCAATTTGCCGCCCAAATCGGCAGTGCGCGCCCCGGCGGTGATCGCTTCATCCACCGCTTTTTCAATGGCGGTGGCTTCCGCTTCCAGGCCCAGCGAGTGACGCAGCAGCATCGCGGTGGACAGGATCATGCCAATCGGGTTGGCGATGCCCTTGCCGGCAATGTCAGGAGCGGAACCATGAATGGGTTCATACAACCCGACCCGACCCGCGCCCAGACTGGCCGACGGCAACATGCCCATCGAACCGGCCAGCACCGAGGCCTCGTCGGTGAGAATGTCGCCAAACATGTTCTCGGTGACCACCACATCCAGCGAAGCTGGCCCGGTAATCAGACGCATGGCGGCGGTATCCACCAAAATGTGATCCAGCGCGATCTCCGGGTTCTCCGCGCCGACCTGCACGGCAATCTGTCGCCACAGCCGCGACGATTCGAGAACATTCGCTTTGTCCACCGATGTGACCTTGCGCTGGCGGCCCTGGGCCAGTTTGAACGCCAGCTCCATCACGCGACGAATTTCGTAATCGTAATATTCCAGGGTATCGACGGCGCGCTCGCGGCCATCCTTGACATCGCGGCCCTTTGGCCAGCCGAAATACAGGCCGCCGGTCAACTCGCGGATGACGAGAATATCCACGCCCGCCAGTTTTTCCGGCTTGAGCGGCGAGGCGTCGAGCAGCGCCGGATGGACCTTGACCGGGCGCAGATTGGCGAACACGCCCAAACCCTTGCGCAAGGCCAACAGTCCCCGCTCCGGGCGATCCTTGGCGTTCGGGTCATCCCATTTCGGTCCGCCCACCGCGCCCAGTAACACGGCGTCCGCCGCCTGGCAAGCCGCCAGGGTTTCGTCGGTCAGCGAGGAGCCGAACCGGTCGATGGAGCAGCCGCCCATCAAGCGTTCGTGATAGGCGAATTCATGGCGGAATTGGCCCGCGATGGCGTCCAGCACCCGGACGGCCTGGCCGACGACTTCCGGGCCGATGCCGTCGCCGGGGAGTAAAACGATGTTGGCTTTCATAAAGATTCCGTGAGAGGTCCCCCTGCGTTTCGGGCGCACTTTTTCTAGCAGAGGGAGGTGGTTTTAAGGC
>CAZDVY010000040.1:0-8038 GCA_964508935.1 uncultured Candidatus Competibacteraceae bacterium
GTGATTTTGTCGCAGTTGGAGATACACACCAGGGCGTCGGCGCAATGGGCGTTGACCATGTATTCCACGGCGTCGGCGATCAATTCGCGCGAAGGCAGCGAGTACAGCATCCCGCCGTGGCCCATGGCGATGCCGTCATCGACTGCAATCGTGTTGAATTCCTTGGCGATGCCGCCGGCCTGTTCGATCTCGCGCGCGACCAGTTGTCCCAAATCTTTCAGATGGACATGACCGGGGACGAATTGGGTGAAGGAGTTGGCGATAGCGATGATCGGCTTGCCAAAATCACCATCCTTGACGCCGGTGGCCCGCCACAGGGCGCGAGCGCCGGCCATATTGCGTCCGTGGGTAGTGGTGCGGGAACGATAGTCGGGCATGAGGAAAACTCCACGAAGGCTGAAAACGAGGTCGGCACACTGGAGAAAACCAGCCGACTTTTGGGAAATTCTACGGCAATTTCCAGTACCCGTGGAGTGAATCTATCAAGCGGTTACTCGGCGTCAGTCGAACCACACTGTGGAGAAAAATACGGGAACCGGGCATCAACGATTGATACTCGCCGGTTAGTCGACTAGTTTTAACAGACTCCCAGACCTGAGACTTTGCACGAGGACCTTCATGATCCGCCCCTTACCCTGGTCATGCCTGGCCTTCATCATGAGCGCCGCCCTGACCCACGCTGCCTTGGCCGCCGGCGATCCCAACGCCGGCAAGATCAAATTTGCCACTTGCACCGGTTGCCATGCCATCCCCGGCTATACCAATGCCTATCCGACCTACCATGTCCCCCGCCTGGGCGGCCAGCATCCCGATTATGTAGCGGCGGCGCTGAAGGATTATCAGGCGGGCGCGCGCCAGCACCCGACCATGCACGCCAACGCCTTCCCACTCGGCGAACAGGACATACAGGACATCGCCGCCTACGTGGCCAGTTTCAAACCCGTCACCCAACCCCAGCCGATTCGGGGCGATGCCGCCGCCGGCCAAGTCCAGAGCGCGGCCTGTGTCGCCTGCCATGGCCCTGACGGCAACAGTTTAATTCCCATTTATCCTCGTCTGGCCGGCCAATACGAAGACTATCTGCGCAAGGCATTGACGGATTACCAAAATGGCGTGCGCCAGAATCCCGTCATGAAGGGCATGGCCGCCCCGCTGTCCGCCCAGGACATTGCTGACCTGTCAGCCTGGTTCGCCAGTCAACCCAACGGACTGGTCACGGTACAGCCGGATTGAACCTGACCTATTCCCGCGTCATTCAGGTTACTGGCCCATAAATCAGAATATCCATCATGCGCTGGCTTCCGGTCTTTATGTCTTTGCTCTTGGCGTTGCTGATGATTGCGGGCTGCGTCACGCCGCCGCCTGCGCCATCCGTTGCGCCAGTGACCGATCCGTTGCGGATCGGCAATCCCAAGGCCGGGTTTAACGTCACACTCCGCTCCGGGCATGCCCCCCTGCGGATCGGTGAGCGGCTGCAACTCGATCTGCAAGCCGCCGCTGACAGTTACCTGAATCTGTATTTCATCAGTTCTTCCGGCAAGACCGGCCAACTGTTGACCAACTATCCGGTGCGCGCTAACGAGGCAGTTTCCTTTCCGCCAGCGGGCGGAAAAAAGCTCCAGTACGCCCTGGTTCCTCCGACGGGTACGGAAACCTTTATTCTCGCCGCTACCCGCCAGCCATTGAACCTGCTCAGTCGCACTGACATCAAAAATGTCAAGAAACCACACACTCCAGTCGCAGAACTCAATTTAAACGGCCCACAATTGCTGAATCGACTGCGTGGCGCACTGCAACGACGACCACCGCCCGACTGGAACGCCTACAGCGTTCAGATACCGCTACTGCCACCGGCACATTGATTTTCAAGAAAAACCGGTGCTACCCCACCGCCCCGAGCGCCAGCACATAACCGCCCGCCACCAACAACTCTCCCGGCTTCACTTCAGTGGCGGTATTCACTCCCGGCGTTAACACGTCCAGCAAATCCCCGGATGGCGTCAACCGATAGGCCGACATATTCTGACTCTCCAATTGCACCCACCAATCATCGCGGCGCACCTGTAAACACAGATGACGACGCGACAACCCCAGATATTCCGCACTGATGCCCGCCCCATGGGCCGGATTACCCTCCCAGCGCAGCGACCGGGGATCAGCAAGCAACTTGGGGGCAATATCCGCCTCCGCGCCGCGCCCGAAACTCACCGCCCGTCCACGCGGCACCGGCAATTCCAACGGCGTCGGCAGACGCATCCAGCCCAGATAATGTCCCGCCATCGGCTGGGGAACCGCATAAAGCTCCAGTTCCAGTTCCGGAAACGGTTGCCATACCCCGGGTATCTCCAGGGACACTGACTGCCCAGCCACTTCACCGAACACCCGATCGGCGCTGTCAATCCGCAACCAAGCTGCGGCATCAGGGTTGGCGTCTAGCACCAATCCTCCGGCGCAGTCGAAACTGAGCCGCCAGTCACTGATGCCAGAGGTCGCATAGGTCGATAACCGTTGCAGAGCTACCCCCATCACTTTCAGGCAGGCCGTTGACCGCCGGGGAATCCAGGTCCCCTGATCCATCCCGGGCGCAGCCGGCGCCGGTAGCGGAGTATTCATTTCTAAACTCACACTCTCCTTGAGCGGGAGAGGAGCTGAGGGCAAAGGCTTTGGGGAAACCGGCTTGGGAGCGGGCCTGGAAGCCAGGGCATCCGACTTCAGGAGCGGCGGGGCATCGAAATCAATGGCAATGCCCAACACGGGTTCACGCCGACCCCAGGGATCGACCTGTGGATAATCCTCATCCAGCGACATCAATGACGGTGCAGATTCCAGTAACGGTGCGGATTCCCGCGCCAGTTCCGGCGATCCCGCCAAGGGAACCACCGCAGGCACCCTGATCATTGAGGCAACAGGCGCTGTAATAACTGACGACTCCTGCACCACCAGCGATTCCACATCGGCGGCTGGCGCCGTAACCCGCAATCGCAATCCCCGATTCCGGCGATCACGCGCCAGAAATCCACCCGCCTCATCGCTGGTCAGGGTCAGGCAGCCGGGCGGTTCAGCCACCACATCGACTACTTCTAGCGGACCCGAACGCAGCATCAGCAATATTGACTCACCATTGATAAATGGCCAGGCCATCACCGCAAAACTGCTGGCTCGTCGGTCGCTATTCAACAGCGTCAGCCGCTGGCCGGGATAGATCGGCCCCAAATCCCGCCATTCGCTGTGCCCCTCCGAGGCTGCTTCGATCCGGAACAAGGTCGTCTCACCTCCGGCAGGAACATAAATCGCCCGACCAAACAAAAATTGCGCCTCGCCAGGCCGCAGTGCCGAATCCGGTTCCACGCGATAGCGAATCACCGCATTTTCAGTCAGAAAGCGGCCCAATTCCTGATCGTGCAGGCGTTGCAGTTCCCGCACCAGGGTGCGCCGCCCGAAGCCATCCTCCAACCGATCATCACGAATATAGTCGCGCTCCGGAATCCGCACGATGACCTGGCTGTAGTACATCTCCCGGTGCTGGCGGGCGCGGGGCGCACGGGGATGACGCTTGAGCGCCTCCAGCAAAAATACGCCTTCCTGACCGCCTCCCCGGACCCGCTCCCACAGTAACTCGACGTTGAATACATCCGGAATTTTGCGCAAGGTCGCGCAAACCACATAGTCAGATGCGACCAGCGCATCAGGATGGGTTGTCATCTTCTTTTTCCTCAACCACAACGGCCAGCGCCACGATCGGCAGCACGAACAGTGTCAGATGGCTGCCAGCGGCTGACAACAAGGACATCGGCTGACCCATCACCGGCAGAAACCCTAAATTGACGCCCCAGGAAACCATAAAATGCGCAACCAGCAGAGCCGCGCCGCCATAAAGGGTGAAATAAATGAACCTACCCGGCCCGGTCAAGGGGTCATCGCTGAATCCAGTCCGGTATGTCGCGCGATCCCCAATAGTGAGCAGTATCCCGATAAACGCCGCCTGAATCCCGGCCAAAACCAGCGCCGCCAGTCCACCATAGCGGTTCAGCAAGAAGGTTGGCATAAAATCATCCTCCACTGCTGGAAGGGTCATGATCCGGCCATTGATCGGCTTATTCCAGACTGTCCCCTGCCAACCGCCGGCGCGGATCGCCTCCAGCGCCCGCCGCAACTGATAGCCCGCATGAGGATATTGCTCCGGCGCTGCCCACACCCGAATGCGATCTGCTTGAAAATCTAGCGGAAAATCTTCTGGTTCCTTGCGCAGCCATGTCAGTCCAGCCACCGCAGACGCAACCAGCACCAACGCGATCAACCAACCCAGCCCGCGCCAAACCGGCTGGGGATGAATACGCGCCCAGGTCCAGAGCAACGCGACGATCCAAAACGCCAGCAACAGCAGGGGGGAAAAATCGCGCAGGAACGCCAGCGCGAACCCACTCACTATCACCAGTAATACGATGGGTCCCAGATAACGCAATCCCTGTAAGCGTCTGCCAAAGCTTCCAGACGTTTCATTTTCATGCCTGCGCGACGCCAAACCATAAGCCGCAATAGTCACCAGCGCCAGTTTAACCAACTCAAAAGGCTGAAACCCACACCAGCCTCCCTCGTCACCCCCTATCACCTGCATGATCAATAATCCCGCCGCCGCACCGCCCAGCAGTCGCAAGCCCCACTGCGTCCAGTATGGCTTTGGCCATCCTGATCGCTGCTGCCCGGAGTTCCACCCAGCCCAGGCCAGCCAGCCGAAGGCCCCGGCCAGCGCCGCGCTGCTGCCGCCATACCGCGACCAACCAGATTCTCCAGCGCCGACCGCTAATTGCAAACCAGCGATCAGCCCAATACCGAGCAACAAGGTCAGCGCTGCCAATAATCGGGCGCCCCACAGCGAACGCACCGTCATCAGCCAGAGACCCAAAACTGACCAGGCCAGCCCATAAGGCCACAGTATCGGCATTGTCAAACTGCTCAAATGCAGGCCCAAACCCACGCCGGCCAGCGCCAGCGCCGCCGTCACCCGCCAGCGCCCACGCAAAACCATCCACCCCAGCGCCGCTAGTCCCAGCCCGAACAGCCATACCCAACCGGCAACGCCCGGCGGCCACCACCACGCCATGACCCGCCATTGAACAGCTATCGCTGACGAAGTCGCCGGCGGCTTCGCACCGACCAGCCAGCGCCAAGCGCGGGTCAGCACGGTTAATTCCAGCGTCGGCGCCGTTTGTGTCACTCGATACCCGGTGCGGCCAATGATCAAACCATCGCCCACAGTCAGTGGAATGGAACGCAGCCACAGCGCTTCCGCTGCTGGCGTACCTGCTGCAACAGTCACCGGCAGGCTATCCGGTCGCCCGGCGGCGGAGCCGGGACGCAATACGAAACCGGCGTGGTCCGCCGCCAGCATCGCCGTATCGACCGGCGCACCGGCCAAACCCAGTCGGTCAGCGCAATAGACGCCGCCGCCTAGTCGCAGCGGGCGTTGCAGCCATCGGCGTAAACCGGGCAAGTTGCCCAGGCGCTCGCGGAATGCGGTTCGCCAATTTTCATGGCATTCCGGCAATCGTCGCCCATCCAACTGCAGGCTGAAGCCATCATATTCCCAATGTCGGCCTTCGTTCTGCATGACCAGCCGGCCCGGCTTCGCCTTTAATATCTCGAAAAATTGTACACCGATGATAAAAGCAGCGCCGGATGTCACCGGCCATTCCCGGGTAGACCGCTCATCTCGACTCCCACTTGGCCGCCACACCACCTGTTTGCCAGGAGAGAGATTCGCCAACCGCCAGTGCCCATCCTGGTCGCGGCTCACCCGTAGATGCTCGCTGTCTGCCTGCAAAGCCGCCAGCGCCTCCCGACCCAGCACGATGCTCTGACCTGGCTCCAGCGTTACGGTCAGACTGAGCGGCTCCAGCCAGTCCGGCGCTTGCATCACCGTCCACCCCATACCCAGCATCGGCAAGAGCCAAATCAGCAATAACCACTTTCGATGGCTGACCACGCATAAAGGCATCAACGCCTACCCTCTTCCCATAGCTTTTTGAAAGCGCTTTTGTACAGGTTTTCAAGGCTGGTCGCGCCAGACCGGTCGCCCATCCCGCCACTGGATATGCGGAAACTCCGGTCGCCGGGCATTGACCGCCTCGATTTGCTGACGCACATAGCGGCCGGAAGCGCTGAAATGCAGCGCCCGGTGCAAACGACTGATTTCATCATTCCAGGAGCCGTCAAGCCAATCCGGCTCGGTGGCGCCCTGCGGTGCGAGCAAATCAGGATAATCGCTGGCCCAACGCTGACGCACGGGCAAGTCAGCCGGCGCAACCGCAATCCGCCCCGCGCTATCGGGCCGCAGCAAACCCGCCTTCAGCGCCTGGTCAAACAGTTCAGCGTCTTCACGCCATTTGGCCGGTTTTTCAGCAAAACCGGTTTTATCAGCGGTTTCCAGCGGGGCTACTGCCGTCGTCGGCGCATAAAGCACTGTTAACCGCCCGTACAACAGCCCAATGCTTAACACTGACAACAGGAGCGGAAACATCCCATGGGGTTGATTCAGTCTGGATTTGGGTTCCATGCGAAATCATGAAAAGTGGAGTATCTTGATCATATAGCCGGTGAGTTTACTGAATATTAGACTCTTACCGAGTGATGGAATCCGGAGAATGTCCCATGAAGAACGGCGAATGGATTGTCATTGATGGCCGGGAGTACCGACTGGAAGCTGTGTTGTCTACGGGCGCGGGTAGCTATGGTCAGGTCTGGGCCGCGATGGACGACACGGGTCGCACAGTTGCCCTCAAATTCATCAATACTGAGGCCATGTCTCAGGCTGATCCCAGCCTGCGCGGCCACTGGCGAGCACATCTGGAGCGGGAAATCGCCTTCCTGGCGAGCCTGAACGCTGAGCAATCCCGCCATATCGTTACCCTGCTCGACCACGGTCAGATCGATGAACAACCGGTGCTGGTCCTGGAACGGCTGGCGGCCAATCTAGGCCAGTGGCTGACCCAGCAACGGCGGGATAATGCACCGCCGCCCGATCTGGAACGGATTCTCGACTGGGCCGGACAAATCCTGACGGGCCTGGAGGTGATTCATCACGCCGGTTTCGTCTACCGTGATCTGAAATTCAGTAACATTCTGGTGGATAAACGGGGCGAACAACTCAAACTGGCCGATTTCGGCTCGCTCAAGCGCGAGAACGGCGACAGCACCCGTTCCTTCATCGGCACCCCCGCCACCATGGCTCCGGAGCAGGCGTTGCCCGTGCGTTTTGGCCCTGAAGGCAGCGAATACGCTGTGGATTATCGTGCCGACTATTATGCTTTAGGTCTGCTGCTGTTTGGCCTGTTCACCCGCCAGCCCGCCACTGCCGCCCAGCGCCGGCTCGGTCAACTGCTGGCGCAACACGGCCAGGAAGGCGCCGCCCAACACGGCGAACACCTCGGCGGGTTAAACGATGAGGAACGGGAACTGCTGCGGCAGTCCATCGAATTTTGGACGATTCCCGCATTAACCGTGCCCGGCAACAACGCAGTGGCGCAACTGACTGGACTCATCGACCGCCTGTTGGCCCGCGACCCTGCTGAACGCCCTCAGAGCAGTGCCGAAATCCGCACGGTTTTGAACGCGGTGCGCTCAGGGCAAACCGAATCGCTGACCCTCGCGCCGACTCCGGATGCGCCGGCCATCGTCGCGGACTGGGATTTACCGCCCCCCCCGCTCCTGCCGCCTAACCGGCAGCGCCGCCAAGTCAAAACCGTGAGTCACTCACCTGGGTTGCGCCGGAGCGCAGTGCTGGCTGGCGTGATAGGTTTGGCCGGCGCGCTGGCTTGGGCCGTCGTCCTCCGACCGACGAGTGAGCTGCCGCAGGACCATCCCATAGTACCGGACGCTGTAATTACAACCGCGCCCATCGCGGTGAAGCCAGATCCGGTTGCTCCGAAAGACGCTCCTGCGCCAGCGCCTGAGCCGCCCATCGCTCCGGAACAACCCGTTGCGGATTCCGCAATCGCCCCCGCTACCGAACCAGAGACCGTGCCTGTCGCAGCCGCCAAAC
>CAZDVY010000040.1:8138-19418 GCA_964508935.1 uncultured Candidatus Competibacteraceae bacterium
CCTGTCGCAGCCGCCAAACCCGCTACCGAACCAGAGACCGTGCCTGTCGCAGACTCCGCAAGCCAACTGGACAGCAAGCCTGCCGTTCTGCCGGTGGTTAAAGCCGAACCAAAAGCGCCCATCGCACCGCCCGTGGTTAAAGCTAAACCGAAAACGCCCGCCGCATCGGAACCGGAAATCCCTCGCCACTCACCACCACGAACGGTCAAGATTGCTCCGCCGCCGCTCCGGGACAAGTCCGCTTTGCCGATTCGCACCGAACGCACGGTCAAAACGACGCCTCCCTTAACAACTCGCCCTGCTAAAGTTGCACCTGTCAACCCGGTCGCCCACGTTGAATCGCGTCTAAAAACAACCCCGACAACCCTTCCGCCGATCAAGCTGGAATCGCGCCCGCAGCCTGAACCGACGTCACCAACCCTCCCGCCGATCAAGCTGGAATCGCGCCCGCAGCCTGAACCGACGTCGCCAATCCTGCCGCCGATCAAACTGGTCAGCCGCACTGCGCCGACTACCCCGCCCGTTCGTCCGACGCAAGCGGCGAACACGCCTAAACCGATAACCGCCTCCGCCGCCCCGCCGAAAAAATCTGCGCCTCGTCCCACTGATCCGATTACCCAATTCCAGGAAGACGCCGCTCGCGCTTCGGTCGGCATTCGCCGTGACGTCGAAGCGCTCACAAGCTGGATGAGCCGAACAGGCGCATCCGTCAGCACGGAAATTCAGCGGGGTCTGCGTGACGCGGATCAGGCGGTAACCCACTGGACCCGCAGCAATGGAACCCAAGTCGAGCGTCGGGATCGCTGGTCTGAGCGGCACCGCGACAAAACCCGTCGCCAATATGAGCCGCCTGCGTCCCATGACGACACTGAGGAATTCACCGCACCACCCCGCCGTCCGCAGTATTACCGCTAAAAAGCGCTTTTCCCCCACGCGCCGCCGATCCAGTTGCAGCGAAGGCGTTCAACCGTTTCCGCCTAATTCTCCGGGCGGCCAAGCGCCGACTTCGGGACAGCGCGCCTGCAACATCCGGTGAAACTGCCGGGCCAGACGCGGAGCCAGCCGATTGTTCGGGGTGTGGATAAAAATGTAGGGTTCCCGGCCTTCGTTCAGCCACAGCGTCAGTTTATCCAGCCACGGCTCCAGAAATGGCTGGTTTGCTTCCAGGTCCGGATGGCCGATGTAACGAATGAACGGGCGTATTCCCAAGCTGATGGCGTGAACCGGCAAACAGGGTTTCTTGCCCTGGGCAATGCGAGTGTCGGGATCAACAGGGTCAGCACTGAACAGGGCGCGACTGTCCAGCATGACCCGGTCGACGCCCAATTCCCGCAGCAGGTGGTTTAACTGGCGCTCCTCCTCGCCCTTGGCAAAGAAAACGCGATGCCGCACTTCCACCGCGTATTGAAATCCTTGCGGCAACGCCGTCAGGTAATCGCGCAGTACGGGCAAATCGCCGGGGCCGAAACGGGGCGGCAATTGCAAAAAACTTGGCCCCATTCGCTCCGCTTCCGCCAGCGGCGTCAACCGATGCAAAAACTCGGTCGTCTCCGCCGCGCAGTCGCGCAACCGCCGTTCATGGCTGATGGCGCGCGGGAATTTAAAACAGAAACGGAAACCTGGCATGGCGTCCTCCCGCCAGCGCAGGACGGTCTCCACCTTGGGCAAACCGTAGAAACAGTTGTTACCCTCGACTGTGTTGAACACCGCCGAATACTGGCGCAGGAAATCGCCGGATTTGGAGCCGGCAGTGAATAGTTCGCCGATCCAGTCGCGATTGCTCCAGACCGGACAGCCAAGGTAATAGCGAGCCAGTGTCATCATCGGTCAGCCTCAAGATCGTCCATTCAAAAACGCGAATCCGCAATGCAAGCTCACAGGGAGCGGTGACAGGCTGCTGACTGTCTGGCAGATGACCCTGTAGCGGAAGTCCATCCGCAAAACCGGACAGACCTTTGAATCGCGGTCATTCCTCGCCGTCGGCGATGCGCCGCAGCATTTCGCGGTTGCATTCCTGGATATTCGCGCCGCGATCGCGTAGCAAACCCTGCCGGCGCAGCTCGGCGATGGTGCGGCTGACGGTTTCGGTGGTCAACCCAACCATCGCACCGATGTCTTCGCGTCCGAACAGCGGCAAGTGGTGGTCCTGTTCGGGACAGGCCAGGCGTAGCAACAACCGGGCAACCCGCTGGCGGGCGGTGCCGGTTGTGAACTCGGTCAGCCAGGCGTCGGCATCGCTTAACGCCTGTTGCCAGCGCGCCATCAGCTCCCGGTACAGGCGCGGCTGCTCACGGCCCAGCCGGTCAATGGTCTCGACCGGGATCGCGCAGATTTCGCAGTCGATGAGAGCAATAGCGTCATGTTGATAGGGTTGGTCGACCAGCGCCTCCAGCCCCAGGGCGTCGCCATCCCGCAGAAGGCGCACGATGCGCTGGCTGCCGCCGGGCAGGTACTGCACCAGCTTCATCACCCCGCCCCGCAGGGTGAACAGCGCGCTGCCCCGTTCGCCCATGTGGTACAGCACATCGGACGAAGCCAGGACAATGTCCTTGATTGGCTGGTGGATATGACGGAAATCAGCCTCTTCGAGTCCAGAGAACAGCGCCGAATTGCGCACTGCGCAGGAGCGGCACTTGGTTTCGTTCAACCAGATCGCCTGTAATGAAATCGGCTTCATTGATCATCCACACTCACGCGCTGCGGTCAGGTTTCGGAAAATCACAAGTTTATCTGACTTGAGAGCACTGTAGGGCGTCAATGGTTCGCGTGCGTATTGATGAGGGAATGCGCGCTTTGCATGAGCATCGCGGACTCACCCACCGGAATAGCGTTCCTCGCCGTCTTAAAGTTTCCGGTGTTTGCGAATCCGCAATGCAGTGAGCGCCAACCCGGTAGCAAGCTGTCAGCTATTCATCCCCAAGGGATTGCCGCTATGCCCAAGCTCTTTTTCGCCAGCGCCCTGCACCACTTTTTTGTGGCGTCGGGGCTTTAATATTTCGCGAGTCTTCGCGAGGGAATTATTGACATGAAAATCGCTGTCACCAGCCAGAATCGTCGCACCATTACCGAGCATGCCGGCAAGTGCCGCAAATTCTGGGTTTACGTCATCGAACAGGATCAGGTCACCGGCAAGACCCTGCTGGAATTGCCCATTGCGCAATCCTTTCATGAAAGCCCGCCGCACGAACCGCATCCGCTAGACAACGTACAAGCGCTGATTACGGCCAGCATGGGGCCGGGGTTGCAGCAACGCCTTGCGGCTAAAGGCATTGCGGCCCTGATGACTGCGGAAACCGATCCCGACCGGGCGGTTGCCGCCTACTTGCAAGGAACGCTGACCAGCAGCGCAGGCTCCTGCGATCACGGCGCCGATCATCACCACCGCCATGCCTGAGCCTCAAGAAATCGTTACAATGAAGCGGTCGTACTGTCGCCTGGAGACAGGCGGGCGCGCAGCGCCGATCTGATAGGGTTACGCAATAGGCGGTATTCATAGAATCAATTAGATCAATTCGACGCTCACGCCTACACTGTGCTCCATCAAGTTTGACCTGACCGTTCCATCAACCACCCGGAGAATGTGAAATGTCCATCATCAACAGCGAAATTAAACCTTTCAAGGCTCAGGCTTACCACAACGGCAAGTTCGTCGAGGTCACCGACGCCAGCGTGAAAGGCAAATGGTCCGTGTTCTTTTTCTATCCGGCGGACTTCACGTTTGTCTGCCCAACTGAACTGGGCGACATGGCCGATCTGTATTCTGAGTTCCAGAAGCTGGGCGTTGAAGTCTACTCGGTCTCGACCGACACTCATTTCACGCACAAGGCCTGGCACGATGCGTCGGACACGATCAAAAAGATCAAATACCCGATGATCGGCGACCCCACCGGCGCGATTACCCGTGGCTTCGATGTGATGATCGAGGAAGAGGGTCTGGCGCTGCGCGGCACCTTCGTGGTCAACCCGGAAGGCCAGATCAAGGTGGCCGAAATTCACGATCTGGGCATTGGCCGCGACGCCGCTGAACTGCTGCGCAAGGTTAAGGCTGCCCAGTATGTCGCTTCCCATCCGGGTGAAGTGTGCCCGGCCAAGTGGAAGGAAGGCGAAGCCACCCTGAAGCCCTCGCTGGACCTGGTCGGCAAAATCTGAGCCGTCGCTATGTTTCCGGGCCTCAACCGCCCGAAATGTCTGCTCCACAGCCGGCTTGATGCCGGCTGTTTTTTAGGCGCGCCGCACTGCTGCGGACATCACTCCTTCTTTCGGACGGAATCGCCATGCTCGACGCCAACATCAAAACGCAACTCAAAGCCTATCTGGAAAAAGTCACGCAGCCCATCGAAATCGTCGCTTCGCTGGATGATGGCGACAAGTCGCGTGAATTACAGGCCCTGCTCAATGACCTCGTGAGTCTGACCGATAAAATCACTCTGACCGAGGTCCGCGACGACGCCCAGCGCAAGCCGTCGTTCTCGCTCAATCGCAAGGGCGCCAACCTGGGTGTGCGCTTTGCCGGCCTGCCCATGGGCCACGAATTCACCTCGCTGATTCTCGCGCTATTGCAGGTCGGCGGTCATCCGCCCAAGGCCGAACCCGAAGTCATCGAGCAGATCCGCAACCTCGAAGGCGAATTTAACTTCGAGACCTATGTTTCACTGTCCTGTCACAACTGCCCGGAAGTGGTGCAAGCGCTGAACCTGATGGCGGTGGTTAACCCCAATATCCGCCACACCATGATCGACGGCGCGCTGTTCCAGCAGGAAGTCGAAGAACGTCAGGTCATGGCGGTGCCGATGGTCTTCCTGAATGGCCAGCTCTTCGGCCAAGGCCGCATGGAACTCGGCGAAATTCTGGCGAAAGCCGATACCGGAGCGGCGGCGCGCGATGCAAAGAAATTGTCGGCCAAGGAACCGTTCGACGTGCTCGTGGTCGGCGGTGGCCCGGCGGGCGCAGCGGCGGCGATCTATGCGGCGCGCAAGGGCATCCGTACTGGCATCGTCGCCGAACGCTTCGGCGGCCAAGTCATGGATACGCTCGGCATCGAAAACTTTATTTCGGTGAAGGAAACCGAAGGCCCCAAGCTGGTGATGGCGCTGGAGGAGCACGTCAAACAGTACGAAGTTGATGTCATGAATCACCAGCGCGCCGTAAAAATCGCACCGGGCGCGCTGACCGAAGTGCAGTTGGAAAACGGCGGCGCGCTAAAGGCGAAAACCCTCATCCTCGCCACCGGCGCGCGCTGGCGCAACATGAACGTGCCCGGCGAAAAGGAATTCAATGGCAAGGGCGTGGCTTACTGTCCGCACTGCGACGGCCCGCTGTTCAAGGGCAAGCGTGTGGCGGTGATCGGCGGCGGTAACTCGGGCGTCGAAGCCGCCATTGACCTGGCCGGCATCGTCAGTCACGTCACGTTGCTAGAATTCGCAGATGATCTGCGCGCCGACGCGGTGCTGCAAAAGAAGCTCTACAGCCTGCCCAACGCCACAGTGATCAAAAGCGCGCAAACTACAGAAGTAACCGGCGACGACAAAGTCAGCGGCCTGATGTACAAGGACCGGGTTACGGGTGAAACGCACTGGCTCGAACTCGAAGGCATTTTCGTACAAATCGGCCTGCTGCCGAACACCGATTTTCTCAAGGGGACGATCGAGCTGACCCGGTTCGGCGAGGTCATCATCGATGATAAGGGCCATACCTCCGCGCCGGGCGTGTTCGCGGCCGGCGACTGCACCACGGTGCCCTACAAGCAGATCATCATCGCGATGGGCGAAGGGGCAAAGGCTTCGCTATCGGCCTTTGATCACCTGATTCGAACGTCAGCGCCGGCCTGAGTCTCACCCGAGGATTCGGTCTACCTCCCGTCCCTGTCCCCAAGTCAGCCCTGATTCCACCTGAAGGAGGGTTATCGCCATGTCCACTTCGCAATTGCTCGATATCGGCGTCCTGCAACGGTTGAAGATTCGCTGTATTTCTGAAACCGGCTGGTTTGACACGGCCACCGTATTTGGCGACATCCGGGACGCGGGGGGTGCTGAAACTGATCAGTACACGATTCCCTGGCCGCCGTTCGGGCCGCTGCATAGCGACAATGCCGCCGGTTTTTCGGCGCTGCTGGAGGCGGAGGCGACCGATGGCGCGGTGCGCCGTCTGCTGTTTGACACCGGATGGAATCCCGCGTGGATGGACCGGCGCTTTGCCGAGGAGGGCATCGACCAGTTGTTGCAACAGGGTCAGATCGAGGCGCTGGTCATCAGCCACGAGCATTTCGATCACTTCTGGGGGATCGGCTCGACCCTCAAGCACGCTCCCGGTCTCACGATCTATGTCCCCGCAGGTTTCCATCCCGCCGGGTTCGACCTGATCCGGCGGCAGGGGCATACCGGCCAGGTCGTCACGGTTCCCGTCAACCAACCGCTGATATTGTTTCCTGGCTTGGCGCTGGTCAATTTCCCGATGCATACCCTTTTGAGGGTCGATGGCGAAAATGTGCTGTACGCTCACCTTGCCGATCAGGGTATGGCGATGGTCACCGGTTGCGGTCACGGCGGGGTGCTGAATCTGCTGGATTACGCCCGCCAGACTTTCACCGGCGGCGAGCGGATTCACGCAATCTATGGCGGACTGCATATTTCGCCGCTGGAAGACTGGGATGAAGCGCGGGATCAGATCGTCCACGTTTTGAACGGGTATGGCATCGCTAAAGTGGCCTGCAACCACTGCACCGGGCGCACGGCGGTTGAGAAGATGCTGGACGTCGGCATTCCCGTCCTGCGCGGAAGCGCCCGAAACGGTTCACAAACGAATCTGTTCGTAGGCAATGGCGACGTGCTGGAATTGGGATGACTGATGGATTTCAATGACAAGGCCCTAACCTGGGACGCCGATCCCGTCAAACAGGAACGGGCGGAAGCGGTTGCGGCCGCGCTCCGCCAGCGGGTTCCTCTATCAACCGGTTGGCAGGCGCTCGAATACGGCTGCGGGACGGGCTTGCTAAGTTTTGCCCTGTGCGCTGATCTGGGTCGGATCACCCTGGCCGACAATTCGCCTGGCATGTTGACCGTGCTGAAAGAAAAGATCGCCGCCGCCGGATTGACGCACCTGCATCCATGCGCTCTCGATCTGACGATCGATCCGCGGCCTGTGGAACGCTACGATCTGATTTACACCCTGATGACCCTGCACCATGTCGCCGACGTTGACCGGCTGCTGCGGATTTTTCATGACCTGCTGCGTCCGGGCGGCTGGCTGGGCATCGCCGATCTGGATCAGGAAGACGGTTCATTTCATGGCGCCGGCTTCACCGGACACTGTGGTTTTGACCAGGAGGCGCTGCGGACGCAACTGATCCAGGCCGGATTCAACACTGTGGATTTCTCCACCGCCTATCTGATGAGGAAAGCGACCGACCAAGGCTGGCGGGAATACCCGCTGTTTCTGGCGGTCGCGACCCGTCCGTTGTGACTGTTCTCGTCCCAGTTGATCAGTCAACCGGTCGTTGAGTACGCCGCAACTTTTTTCCAAACCTCGTTTTAGGGAATTCGGATGAGCAGTAAATCCTTCAAACAGATCACCCGCGATATCAACCAGGCGCTCGGCGCATTTCGCAAGGAAGCCAATGAAACCATGGCGGGTTTCGGGACGATGGCGAACGCTGCGATGGCGCCGGGCGTCTTGTCGGAACTACAAAAGGAATTGATCGCCCTGGCGATTGGCGTGACGGCGCGCTGCGATGGCTGCATCGGGTTCCACGTCAAGGCGCTGGTGCGTCTCGGTGTGACCCGGGAGCAACTCAACGAAACGCTGGCCGTTGCCGTGTACATGGGTGGAGGACCCGCGCTGATGTACGCCGCCGAAGCCTTGCGGGCCTATGAGGAATTCAGCGGCTGATCTTCCAGACGCCCTCCTCCCTGCTGAGAGTGGCGCATAGGACATGATCAGCCTGCTGTTTGGCCTGATCATCGGTTTCTCGCTGGGACTGACCGGCGGTGGCGGTTCGATTTTCGCCGTACCGCTGCTGGTTTACGGCCTGGCGATGCCCGCGCATGAGGCAGTCGGCGTCTCATTAATAGCGGTAGGAGCTACCGCCCTGGGCGGAGCGATAGTCCGATTACGGCGGCGCGAAGTGGAACTCAAGGCTGCGCTTCTGTTCGGGATGACGGGCATCATCGGGGCGCCACTGGGCGCGACGCTGGGCGCGAAACTGCCTGCTGATTTTCTCCTGGGCGGTTTTGCCCTGTTAATGTTGCTGGTGGCGGCGCGGATGTGGCTGCAAGCCGTCCGCCGTCCTGCCGAAGCCCGGGTAGTGCGCGCTGGAAATGGCGCGCTTGAGCCAACGGCTGGCCCCGCCTGTCGGGTTAATCCCGCCGGCGGTTTAACTCTGACCTCCCGTTGCACCGTTGTACTGATTCTCAGCGGCTTTTTCACCGGTTTCCTGTCCGGCTTGTTCGGCGTCGGCGGCGGGTTCCTCATCGTTCCGGCCCTGGCGCTGGTTGTGTCTCTGCCGATGCAACGCGCAGTGCCCACATCGCTGCTGATCATTGCCATCATCAGCGCGGCGGGCAGCGCCTCCTATCTGCTGGCGGGACGGTCTCTGGCGCTCGGGGTGACCGCCCTGTTCGTCCTCGGTGGGCTAGGCGGCATGGTGTTGGGTGGGCGTCTGAGTCGTCGTCTCGCTGGTCCCTGCCTGCAAAAATTGTTCGCCACAGCGATGGCGGGCGTAGCCACCTATATGCTTATACGGCTCTCGGTTTAACCGGCGTCGCCGCCTCAAACTGGATGGCTATTGATCACCACCCCGCACTCTCCATCTGCATCACCGGCTAATGGATTCGCGGATTACAAGGAAGAATTTCATCCGTGGAATCCGTGATTCAGATATAAACTACTCCTGTTGGATTCCCAAGATTCAGCGTGGGAACGAGATTTAAAAGCTGTCCATGACACACTTCTCCAACCTAATGATTTTATTAGTACTAAAAGCCAACAGATTCCCTCCCCCGCAAGGGAAGAGGGAGGCTCGTGTGTAATAGGCAGGATCTAAAAGGATTCTGAGTAGTTACGACGACGACTGCATTAAATGGAGGCTGACCATGAGTTTTCTCGATCTATCCGGTTTCGTTACAACCTTTCTGGCGGTTATGGCGGCGTTATTTGTCTTTGCCGTCGGCGTGGGCGTTTTGCTGCTCACTATTCTCTACTTCATCGATATCACTCAGACTCAACACGCCATTCGCCGCAACTTCCCGGTGATCGGGCGATTGCGCTACCAGATGGAACACTTGGGCGTGTTCTTTCGCCAATATTTTTATGCCATGGATCGCGAGGAAATGCCGTTCAATCGCGCCCAGCGCGGGTGGGTTTATCGGGCGGCGAAGAATCTGGACAACACTCAACCCTTCGGCTCGACCCGCGATTTACGTCCACCTGGCACCCTGCTGTTCGCCAACGCGCCTTTTCCGGCGCTGGAAACCGCACCGGAGGCAGCCCCGCCGCTGGTCATCGGCCCGGACTGCGCCCATCCCTATACGGCGGGTAGTTTTTTCAATATCTCGGCGATGAGTTACGGCGCGATTTCTCGGCCAGCAGTGCTGGCACTGTCGACCGGGGCGCAAAGGGCCGGATGTTGGCTGAACACCGGCGAGGGCGGTCTGTCGCCGTATCATCTGGCCGGCGGCGCTGATCTGGTGTTCCAAATCGGCACGGCGAAATATGGCGTCTGCGATGGACAAGGCGGCCTGGACGAAGCCCGTTTGCGCGAAGTGGCCGCCCATCCCCAAGTGCGCCTTTTTGAAATCAAACTGAGTCAGGGCGCAAAGCCGGGGAAAGGAGGCATTCTGCCGGCGGCCAAGGTGACGCCGGAGATTGCCGCGATTCGCGGGATTCCCGTCGGTCAGGATTCCCGCAGCCCCAATCGTCATCCTGACATTGCCGATGCCATGGCGCTGTTGGATTTCATCCACCGGGTGCGAACCCTGACCGGCAAACCGACCGGCTTTAAGTGGGTGATCGGCGACCCGCGCGGGGTGGACGATCTTTGCCAAGCCATCGTCCGCCAGGGGCTGGACCACGCCCCCGACTTCATCACGGTAGACAGCGCCGATGGCGGCACCGGGGCCGCACCGATGAGCCTGATGGATTACGTCGGTCTGCCGTTACAGGAAAGCTTGCCGCTAGTCGTGGACAAGCTGATCGAGTATGGCTTGCGCAAACGCATCCGGGTGATCGCCTCCGGTAAGCTGATCAATCCCGGTGAAGTGGCCTGGGCGCTGTGCGTAGGTGCGGACTTTGTCAACTCGGCGCGGGGCTTTCTGTTCGCGCTTGGCTGTGTGCAGTCCATGCAATGCGACAAAAACACCTGTCCCGCAGGCATCACCACCCACAATCTCCGCTTGCAACGGGGCCTGGACCCGGAAGACAAGGCGCAACGGGTGCGGCATTATGTGGAAAATCTGCGGCATGAAGTGGCGATCATTGCTCATGCCTGTGGAGCGGCGCATCCCCAGCAGTTGCGGCGCGAACATTGCCGAATTGTCCTCGGTCCCGGTCGTTCAGCGCCGCTGAACGAGCTGTATTACCGGATTCCAGCATCAGATCGACAAGCAGCTTGACTGGGTGACAAAAAATCAGTCCTGTTTTGGACGATGGCTAGCAACAGGATTCCTTCCCCCGCATCGAGGGAAGGAATCGCGGCGGATTAACGCTGCCGCACCACCTGATAAGACCGGGCCGGGTAAGTGACCGGCACGCTCCAGATATGCACCAGGCGGCTGAACGGGAACACCAGGAACACCGTCATGCCCAGCACCATGTGCAGCTTGAACAGAAAGCCAATCGGCGCGATAGCCGCCACCGCTTCTGCGGGATCGAAGGTCACGACATTCCGCGCCCACTGCATCAGCAGCAGCATATTGCCGCCATCCAGGTGCATCAGCGAAACCGGCACGGTCAGCAGGCCGAGAATCAACTGCACATACAGCAGCAGCAGGATGAAAATGTCCATTTTGGTGCTGGTCGCCCGCACCCGGGGATCGGTCAGCCGCCGCTTCACCAGCATCGTCAAGCCGACAAAACACATGACGCCGAAGATCGTGCCGGCGACGACCGCCAGCACTTGCTTGGCGCTGGCGGAAACGCCGATGGCGTGCAAGATTTCCGGCGGGGTCAACATGCCGAAGAAGTGGCCGAAGAACAGCAGGATGATGCCGACATGGAACAGGTTGCTGGCCAGCCGCATGTCCTTCTTGTTCAAAATCTGGCTGGAATGGGCTTTCCAGGTGAACTGGT
>CAZDVY010000041.1:0-18969 GCA_964508935.1 uncultured Candidatus Competibacteraceae bacterium
AAATGCAGCGACATGGTGGTTTTCGCCACCCCGCCCTTGAGGTTGGAAAACACCACCCGTACACCGCTCGCGCCAGACGGACGCATCGGACGCTTGCCAATGATCTCGCGAATGCGGGTCACTTCGTTGTAATTGTAAATCCGCCGCTGCGTCGAACCCGCCTCCACCAGTCGCGGTTCGGGCAGATCGCCGCGCCCTTCGAGATTACGGATGTGACTGGCGGTGCAGCCGGCCAACTGCGCCGCCCGCTCAATGCCAAACTCTGGCAAGGTCTTGACGGTATGCCGCGCATCCAGCGCATCCAGCAACCGTTGTTGCATCTGACCTCCGCGTTCGGCGGCGTTACGGCACAGAGTCCGGAAGTTGAATCGCATGGCTTGCATCAAGCTGACTCCAGAAGGCTGAAAATAGGTGTGCTTTTTATTTTAACGCATTCAATACCATTTTTTGATAACAGGCTTTATTATCAATAAATAAATCAATTTTTACCTTCAACTGCTAAAAAAAGTCTTTTTGAAAAATAGGCGTCTGATGGCGAAATTCACTTCTGACAGACATTCAGCTAAGGTTAACCAGTGGATTTGCAGGATGCAGTGGACCCTAACCATGGCATTTGACCAGCGAGGATTGACATCATGAAATCGATAAAGACGATGATTATGCTGGGTGCGTTCGCGTTGATGAGCGCAGCGCCCTTGTTGACCGTTCAAGCCCAGCAAGGCATGAGGTGTAACGACGAACGACAGGTTTGCGCGGACAAAAACGGTCCAAACGTCGAGCTAACTCGCCAAAGGTACGGTGATCAAGCTGCCCAACGATTGCAACGTTACCTCTCCAAGGGCGAAGGGGGCGGTCAGCAACCGCAGCGCCCGCAACAACCCCAGCAACCGCAACGCCCGCAGCAGCCGCAGCCGCAACAGCGTCCCCAACAACCCCAACAACAATCGGGAGATGTATTTTCGCCCACGAGCGATGTTCGTTGCGTTCGTTCCGAGCAGGTTTGTTACCATTACAATCAACCAAGCTCCATCTTCACCCAGAAGTATTTTGGCGGAGCGGCGGCGGCGCGTCTGAATTCTCGCTAACCGCATGATCAGTCGCCGCCGAGGGTCGGAAGCTTCCCGAATCGGCGGCGTTTCATTTTGCGAGGAGAGAAAATCAATGAGCGGTTGGGGTTGTCCACACGAGTTGAACGGAACGTGCCAGCATATCCAGGGACGAACCTGCGATCCGGGCATGAAAGGCTGTGTGCTGGCCGGGCGTTTTCGTTTCAGCAACGAGGCTAAAAACCGTCCGCCACGACCCATTCGGCGAGATATGGCTAACCGGAATGATCGAGGTCGCCGAGGTGGATAGTAGCCGGATCAGTCAGAGGCTACCATCACAGTATGAACGTCAGGCGAAATTTGACTTGCTTTCCGGTCATACTATAGTGCTGCCTCTTGATTCAGGGGCGAATATCCATCCTTACCGAGGCAAAAACATGCACAGACCCCCACCATTGGCCCGGCAGCGCCCAACCCTTTATCTGGTCTATGCGACCTTGCTGGCTGACGGTTCGACCGTTGAGGATACGGTAGCCGCCCGCGACGAAGACGAGGCGTATTTGAAAGCGCGGGCGCTGTATCCCCGCGATCGCTATGATGTAACCGTCTACTTGCAATCCGCTGATGACGACTAAGGCTATCTTTTTGTTGAACCCGCCGAGATGTTCGGCCCTTTGGTTCGTCGCGGCGGCCGGTTTGCTGCTCTCTGCTTTGTTGACGGGCTGCGCCAGTCCCCCTAAAAAGCTCGTACAACCGGTTGTGCTGCCCCCCTCGGCGCTCAGTGACAAAGCCCGCATGGAACAGCAGCAGGCCATTCTGAATATTCGCGATCAGACACTGCGGCAGCTCAATCGGCTCAAACCGCTGGCCAAGACCGAAATCGAACAAGCAGCGGGCTATGGTGTATTCGAGGTCAATGGACTTAATGCCGTGCTGGCTGAAACTCACGGGCGTGGGGTTGTAGTCGAAAAGGCCACTGGCAAAGCGACTTATATGCAACTGGCCCGTACAGATCTTCGCCCCGGCGCAACCGTGCAGCCTTATCGGCAGGTACTGGTGTTCCGCAACCCGCAAAAACTCAGCCGGTTTGTCGCCTTCGGCTCGCCGGCTGACGCTTCCCGTGATCCTGACATCAAGGTCTACCGATTGAACGAGAAAGGCGTTGCGGTGCAGGCTGACTGGGGCGCCCGCTATTTCCGCGACCCCGATCTCAATTAGCGATCCTGCTCAATCCACGCCCAGCCCGCTAAACGGCAGATAATCCACAGCATCGCCGGGCGCAACTCCGATGCAGTCTTCAGGCAATTCCACCAGACCATCGGCCCAGGATAGCGATGACAGCGCCCCGGAACTGTTCGTCGGGTAAACGTGAGCGACCGGGCCGCGTTCGGGATCGAGTTGCAACCGCGCCCGTAACCACTCACGCCGGCCTGCTTTGCGCCGAAACGTAAAACTCGCTACCGTCCGCCATCGCACCGCTGCCACTGGTTCCGCACCCATCAATTTGAGCAACAGCGGCCGGGCGAACAGCAAAAACGCGACCATCACCGACACCGGATTGCCCGGCAGCCCTAACACCAAACAGTCGCCGATACGTCCGAAAGTAACCGGCTTACCCGGCTTGACCGCCAAGCGCCAGAATTCAATGCGACCCAGTTCGGCGATCACGTCCTTGACCCAATCCGCCGTACCGACCGAAACACCTCCAGAAGTCAGCAACACATCATGCGTAGCCGCCGCGTCGCGCAACGTCGGCAACAGGCTCTCCCGGTCATCGCGCAAAATACCCAAATCCGTCACTGTGCAACCCAATCGCTGCAACAGGCCGATCAAGGTATAGCGGTTCGACTCATAAATCGCGCCGGGCGGCAAAATCGCGCCGGGTTCATGCAGTTCATCGCCGGTCGACGCCACAGCTACCCGGAGTCGCCGGATCACCGCCATTGTCGCCATCCCCTGCCCCGCCGCCAGCGCCACATCCTGGGGACGCAGCCGCAAGCCTTTCGGCAACAAACAGGTTCCCGCCCGGACATCTTCGCCGCGCCGGCGAATGTTTTCTCCAGGTTTCAGCCGGGCGGCAATATGCGGCTCGATAACGATCCAGGCTTCATCCGGACCGGTCTGACATTGCTCCTGCATGATCACCGCATCCGGCCCGTCCGGGATCAGCGCGCCGGTAGTGATGCGTGCGGTTGCTCCGCGTGGAATGATGCCAGAACAGGGATGACCGGCCAGCGCTTGCGCCGCGACTGGCAACCGGGTTGGGATTTCCAGCGATAAATCGGCTACATAAACAGCAAAACCATCCATCGCGGAATGGTCGCCCGGTGGCGTATCCAGCCGTGCAGCGACATCGACAGCCAGTATTCGCCCATAAGCTTCGAACAGTGGAACCGATTCTGTGTCACTGACCGGCTGGATGGTGTGCAGTGCAGCGGTCACTGCTTCGGAGAGCGTCAACAGTCGGTCGGCAGTATCGCAACAATCAGAGTGACGCATAGGTTTTTTCTCAAGTCGGTTCAATAGAGGTTGCCAGCCAACCCGCTATAAAATCCGCGACCGCTTCGACATCATTCAGCGGCAACACCGGCAGGCCAGGCCGGCCATAACGCACGGGGTCGAGCGGTGGAGTGCTAGCGACGGCAATGATAGTTGGATCATCGGGAAAGCGCGGCGGCTGATCTTTATCGACCGGCCGCCAGACTTCCAGTTTGGGATAGGCACCGCGCTTCCAGCCTTCCACCAGCACCAGATCGACCGGTTGCAAACAGGTCAGCAAGTCGGCCAGGGACGGCTCCGGTTCTTCGCGCAGTTCATGCAGCAAGGCCCAGCGGCGACCAGTCGCCAGGATGACCTCCTGAGCGCCGGCCTCGCGATGCCGCCAGGTGTCTTTGCCGGGAGTATCCAGGTCCACGTCGTGGTGAGCATGCTTGAGAGTGGAAACAGTCAATCCCCGCGCTCGCAGTCGCGGAATCAGCGCAACGATGAGCGTGGTTTTGCCGCAGCCACTCCAGCCGCTGATACCCAGCGTCTTCATTGTCGCTACTGGACCAGCGGTGAATCCGCGCCCAGTAACTCCAGCCCTTGAATATTGGCGCGGCCGATCAGCAACGACAAATACTGACTCATCGCTTGATGTCGCACACTGTCACGCAGATAGCTGGCGATCTGGTCGCGCACCTGATGATATTCCAGGGGACGACCCTCGACTTTTTTATGCAGATGGATGACATGAAAACCGAAGCGGCTTTCCACCGGCTGCGCGGAAGTTTCGCCTTCCTGCATGGCGATCATCGCCTGCTCGAATTCCGGGACGGTTTGCGCTAGCCCGATCTGGCCCAGACTGCCGCCCACTTCTTTGGACGGACAGTCCGAGATTTGCGCCGCCAGGGCGGCGAACGCTTCGCCTCGATCCAACTGAGTGATGGCCCCGGCGGCGCGGGTGTGGGCCGCAGTGCGGGCGGCGCTGTCATCCGGCAGCGCAGCGCACAGGATGTGTGAAACCTCGAACAGATCGCCGGTGCGAAACCGTGGGCGGTTGGCTGCGAAGAAACGCTGACAATGGTCCTCCTCCGGTTCCGGCGTCTGCACCTCGCGCTCGATCAGCGCTGACAGCCGTTCCTCCTCATCGGCCTCCGTGATGTCCAGACGAGCCGCTTCCTGCAACATCAATTCTCGGGCCACCAGCGCCAGTTTGGCCGAATATTCCGCCATCTCCTGGGAAGGCGCGGGATGGTATTGCATTTCGGCATAAATGGCGGCATCGCTGATTTCGACACCGTTGACCGTGATGGACATGAAGTTCTCCGTGAATGAATACCGATGAAGGTGGATACCGCCGGCTCAGGCGGGTTTTTCCAGGTTGGGCGCGGTGACTACCTCGGGCGTGGCTACATCGAGCACCGCCTGCAGCTTGGCCTCGTCTTCATGCGACAGTGAGGTTTTCAGCAAGCGACCGCCCGTTCCTTCCAGCTCCGCCAGCACTTTGTCTTCAGTAAAATCTTTCACCAGCACGAACAGCACGGATGCTCCCGGGTGCAGTTCAGAAGCCAGCTTTTTCATAAAATCGTCATCGATGCCGATGTCGGTCAACGCTCCGCTGATAGCGCCGCCCGCCGCGCCCGCCGCCAGTCCGAGCAGCGGATTCATGAAGATCAACCCGATCAGCAGACCCCAGAAACTGCCGGAAATTGCGCCAGCAGTGGTCATATCACGAATTTGATGGAGCTTGACCTTGCCTTTGGCATCGCGCACAGCAACAACGGCGTCTTCCAGATCAATCAAATATTCTTTCTGCATCCGCAACAGGCGCAACCGCACCTCCTGAGCCTGATACTCATCATCGTAAGCGACGGCGACAAAGATATTGCTCATCTGCACGACTCCTCATAAAGCGTGGATTGAAATTTCTCTCACTTTGGGCAAAGAGAGAGTGAAGTTTATCTCGATTTCCTGTTTTCTGTTGATAAACCTGTTCCGTTGTTGTCTTGTCCACTCATCTGAAATGATGGTGTTTTTATCGATATATCAAAAAGAAACGACGGAATTTACCTTGGATTGGCACGCCGTGGGCTGAAACCTGACGCTGATTTTTTTGGCATAATAACTGCCAATCGCTGATGTATCGAAATGAGTGATGCGTTTCATATTTCTTACCACCGCAATGGGAGTCAATGTTGGATCTTAGTCTATGGTCTGCCGTGATCGGCGTCACGATCAGCGCGGGCGGCGCAGTGCTGCTCAGCATTCGCTACTATCGACAGCAGTTGGCGACCCAGCGCGAAGAATATCAGCGTGAGCATCAGGCAATGCTGGATTTGCTGCCGCAACGGTTGTACCGGGCGGACCGCGAAGGCCGGGTGACGTTTCTCAACCAGCCCATGCTGGAGGATTTGGGTCTGCCGTCCACCGCCTGCCTGGGTAAAACCGCCATGGATTTTTACCCACCGGCGCTGGCCGCCAAGTATCACGCCGACGATCAGCGAGTGTTAGCCGGCGAAACCTTGACCTTGGTTGAAGAAAACATCGCACGGGTAACCGGCGAGAAGCGGTATGTTGAAGTGACCAAAATTCCAGTCCGCGACGCAACGGGAACGGTCATCGGCATTCAGGGCATTTACTGGGATATCACCAATCGCAAGCAAGCCGAGGAACGGTTGCGGCAAATGGCGCGGGTGTTTGAAAGCACCATGGAGGGTGTCATGATTACCGATGCCAGCGAACGGATTAAGATGATTAACCGGGCCTTTACCAAGATTACCGGTTATCAGGAAGCGGAAGCGCTGGGCCAGACGCCGCGTCTGCTCAAATCAAGACGGCAGGATGCGCATTTCTACGCGACGATGTGGACATCGATTCAGGCGACGGGCCACTGGCAGGGCGAGGTATGGAACCGGCGCAAGAATGGCGAGATTTACCCCGAATGGCTGACCATCAGCACGGTCGAGAACGAACGCCATCAGATCACCCACTATGTCGGGGTCTTCAGCGATATCAGTTCGCTGAAACAGTCACAGGAAAAACTGAATTTTCTCGCCCATCACGATCTGCTGACCGGCCTGCCCAACCGGCTATTATTCAACGCCCATCTTGAACACAGCATCGAGCGCGCCCGGCGCAACCAAAAATTGCTGGCGGTGATGTTTTTTGATCTGGACCATTTCAAAAACGTCAATGACACGCTCGGTCATGCCGCTGGCGATGAACTACTGCGCTGGATGGCGCAACAGTTGACCGCCCTGGTCCGCGCAGAGGATACAGTGGCGCGCATGGGTGGCGACGAGTTCACCATGCTAATCGAAGCGGTAGAAGAACCGGGCAACGCCGCAACTGTAGCTCGCAAGTTGCTCGATCTGTTCAACCAACCGCTGCAACTCCATCGGTATGAATTCTTCGTTTCCGCCAGCATCGGCATCAGTCTTTATCCAGACGACGGCGCCGATGCCGACACCCTGATCAAGAACGCCGACGCCGCGATGTACCAAGCCAAGGCCCAAGGCCGCAATAATTATCAGTTTTACAAGCCCGAAATGACCACCCGTGTTCTTGACCGCCTGCGCCTGGAGGCTTCCCTGCGGCGGGCAGTCGAACATGAGGAATTGATTGTGTTTTACCAGCCGCAGGTAGACATCGCTTCGGGGCGGCTGGTCGGCGCTGAGGCGCTGGTGCGCTGGCAGCATCGTCAATACGGGATGATGGCGCCGTCCCGCTTTATCCCGATAGCGGAAGAAACCGGTTTTATCAGCACCCTGGACACCTGGGTCATGCGCACTGCCTGCCGACAGGTGCAAATCTGGCGCGATCAGGGATGGGTCCTGCCGCGCTTGTCCGTCAATCTTTCGGTCAAACAGATTGAACAAAGTGACTTGGTGTCTTTGGTGAAGGCGCTGCTCAAGGAAACCGGCATTGAACCCGCCAGTCTGGAATTGGAAATCACCGAATCGTTGATCATGCGCCAGACCGCGCAGGCTATCCAGACCATGAACGGCCTGCGGTCGCTGGGCGTCGTGTTAGCAGTGGATGATTTTGGCACCGGCTATTCTTCGTTGAGCTATCTCAAGCAACTGCCCTTGCACCGGCTGAAAATCGACCAATCCTTTGTGCGCGACATCGCATTCGATCCCAACGACGAGGCTATCGTGCGGGCCATTATCGCCATGGCGCATGGTCTGGGACTGGAGGTCATCGCCGAGGGCGTGGAAACTGAGGAACAAGCGGTTTTTTTGCAGCAACAGGGTTGTCGCGAGGCCCAGGGCTATTTCTACGGCTATCCTCTGCCCGCCGATGAATTTGTCCGCGCCTATGGTCAGTTGCTGCAGCGTGCTATCAACCGCCCGCCATCGGCGCCCGCTTAAGAAAGGCAGCCCGGTCAGCGGCGGCGGGAATCTGTTCGGCCAGTCGTTGGTACAACTCCTGCGGCGTTTTCGCTTTGCCCGCCGCCTGCTTCACCAACACCTTGGCGATGGGGCCAAGGTAAGCCGCTAAATCTCGCCGGACCTTCTCCAGAAAATCCTGATCGAACGGCCCCATCGACGCGCTGACCTGACTGCCCATCACCGACGAACCCTGGCCAGTTCCTAGACCGGTGAGTGTGCCGCCCACAATCGCCCGCATGCGTCGCTGAAACGCCAGACGCTCCGGTTCGCTTGGAATAGCTGTCGCTAATTGCTGCGCCAGCTCGGCGGGACTGCCGACTTGTTGCG
The DNA here is from genome assembly GCA_964508935.1 of uncultured Candidatus Competibacteraceae bacterium. Classification (GTDB taxonomy): domain Bacteria; phylum Pseudomonadota; class Gammaproteobacteria; order Competibacterales; family Competibacteraceae; genus UBA2383. The sequence continues at coordinate 8,249 of CAZDVY010000041.1, forward strand.
CCGTCTTGCGCACCAGGACTCGCGCGACGGGGCCGAGAGTTTCCACCAGCACCCGTTCGGTTTGCGCCAACATCGCGGGGTCCCAGCCCGGCAGCGCGCCAGCCGGCGGCTCTGGCGCCCGAACCGGTTCCACCCGGATCACCGTCGAACCATCCGCAGCGACTTCGCGTTCCACCAAACGCAGGTTTTCCAGGGCGGCGACAAACTCGCCCGCTTCCTGAAACCGCTGATCCGGCGCCTTGGCCAACGCCTTCATGAACAGCGCATCCAGTTCCGCCGGCAATCGGGGATTGAGCCGCGTCGCTTGTAACGGCGGTTCGTTCAACACCTGATACATCAACTCGCCCGCGCCGCGCCCGGAAAAGGGCCGAGCGCCAGTCAACAATTCGAAGAGCACCACACCCGCCGCGTACAGATCAGCGCGCCGGTCGATTTCCTGTCCGCTGAACTGCTCTGGAGACATATAACCGGGCGTACCGACCGCCATGCCGACCTGGGTCAGACCGCCGGACAGTTCCAAACGGGCGATGCCAAAATCCGTCACTTTCACCTGACCATCAGCCAGCAGGATAATGTTGCCGGGCTTGATGTCCCGATGCACCACTCCCTGGGCGTGAGCGTGACCGAGCGCCTGCAACACCTGAAGAATGACGGCCACCGCATTGCGCAAGGGCATAGGCTGACGATCCTTGAGATAATCGCGCAATTCCCGCCCCTGCACATACTCCATGACAATATAGGGCGCGCCGGCTTCCTCACCGTATTCGAACACGGTGACAATGTTAGGATGCAGGCAGCGGCCCGCAGCTCGCACCTCACGACGGAACCGTTCCAACCACTCAGAACTGTCGTCGCTGCGCAGCAGGCGACGGTGAATCGTCTTGATCGCTACCTGGCGGTCAATCGCCGCATCGTGTCCGAGATAGACCATCCCCATGGCGCCGCGACCCAGCAAGCCAGTCACACGGTAGCGGCCGACGCGCAACGGCAGCGCGCCGCTGATTCCGCTGGTGTCGCCGCTCTCGCTCATCGCTGTTCCCTCAGTCGCCCAGCATCTTCATGGCGCTTTCCAGACTCAGCCGCATCCGGTTGAACGATTGTGACAGCGAAGCGATCTCGTCAGAACCCGGTTTTACATATTCCGGGGCGTCCGGCTTGCCCATGCTGACCTCGTTGGCGACTTCGGCCATGCGCACCACGGGCCGGATCACTACGAAATGCAGCAAGATATTCAGCAACACCAGCAGTAATACAAAAACTCCACTCAACAGAATCATGAAGGTCAGGAAGGTCTGCTGCGCCCGCGCCAGCGGCAGCGACATGGGAACGGTCACGATCTGGGCGCCGATGATCTCGTTCATCTTCCAGCCAAAGCCGTTATTGACGCCGTAAATGTCCGTCATGGTTTTGGGCGCGTCTTCGACCCGACCGTGACAGGCCAGGCAATTTTCATTGTAAATGCCCAGCGGTCGAGCCAGATTGAGCATCCGCCCGGTCGGCGTATCCCGTTCAATAATCAACTCCTTGCGCTCGGCGTTATTGCGGAATTCATGAATGATATCCGCTTCCCAGTCGGTCGCCCGATCATTAGGATTGGTGGGATTCAGCGCGGCTTCCTTATAGGTGTATTCGGGGAACGTAGCGCGCAGCGCCTGGAAGCTCTGCGTGGCGGCGAACGCTCCGATCGTTTCTGGCCGAAATTCCCGTTTCATCTGCAAGGTCAGCAAGGGCTGAATCCGCTGAGCCGTGTAGGCGCGGGCGCCCATGGCGCTTTCCATCATGATCCGGGCATTCTGCAATACTTCCTCGCGGGCATTCTGCTTGAGGATCTGGTTAGACAGGTACGCCGCCAAACCCAGGCCGATGATGAAGGCCAGCAGCAACACCAGATTGAACTTCATACGCAAGCCCATGAGCGAACTCCTTAAAATAGCAATGATCGACGATCCCGCTCAGCCGGTCGGCTGGCAGCCTTGAGTAAAACGGTCATACGCCTTGCTGAATCCGGCCAGACTGAAAGAAACCGGGAAGGATTGCGTCACCGGCCAGGTCGGCCAGAAGCGCAAATAAATCGTCACCTGCTTGCCGGCGCGAAATTGCTCAATCAGTTTGGGCAAAGCCTGATCAAAGACCAAAACCATCTTGTGGTGAGTGATGACTGTGCTGCGAACTGGCGGCTCCTTGTCCACGACCAGTTGCAAGTCGGTGAATGAGGCGTCCAGCTCTGACTCGGTGATAACCCGCAGGCTGGCGCCATCCAGCGCCAGGAACACCGGGGTTGAATGATAACCATCCGGGGTGGTTTGCGTTTCGCTGATCAGCAGACAGCGGGATTGGCGGGTGATGGGGTCGGGACGGATGACCGCCATCCAGGCCGCGTCCGCCAGTACCGGCGCTAGCGCCAGTCCGCAGAGAACAGCCCATCGCCAACCGCCGGTTGGGTGGCGTCGGGTGATTTTCCATATATTGGCTCGCACAGTATTCAGCCCTCCATTCAGGTATAGTAACGTCAAACTCAGCGGCTGCAGGGTTCTCATAATGCGATCTGATGATGATTCGACCGCGATCTTCGCCAGCGATGGCTCGACGATCCAGCGCCTGTGGCTGTCGGCTGAGGATACGCCGTTCATTTTGACCAACGCAGCGGGCGTGTCTATCGCTCCTTGGGAAGTCGAACTGCTACGCTGGCCGCCCGATGCCGAAGACCGGTTGAAACACCGTGGCTATTTACCCCTTCGGACGCTTGAGATGGAATTGTGGTGCAATTGCGCTGATTGATGGGGTATCGCGTCTTCATTTTAGACCACGATCCTGCGGACTGATGGTTGTTCCGTTCGCCAATTTACCGGTTTATAACAATATGGAAATCTTCTCTGACCTCCTGTCATTCATTCTGCACATTGACCAGCACCTCCGGGAACTGGCCAGCCAGTACGGCGGCTGGCTCTACGGCATCCTGTTCCTGATTATCTTCTGTGAAACCGGCCTGGTGGTGACGCCCTTCCTGCCGGGTGATTCACTGCTGTTCGCCGCCGGTTCATTGACCGCCATGGCCGACAGCGCCATGAATATTCACGCCTTGTTCCTGCTGCTGACCGCCGCCGCCATTCTGGGTGATACCGTCAACTATACCGTCGGCCACTACTTTGGCGAAAAAGTGTTCAGCCCCAACGCCCGGGTGCTCAAGCAGGAATACCTCGACCGTACTCATCAGTTTTTTGAGCGGCATGGCGGCAAAACAATTGTCATTGCCCGCTTTGTGCCGATTATCCGCACCTTCGCCCCGTTTGTCGCCGGGGCGGGCAGCATGACCTATCGCCATTTTCTGTTTTACAACGTGACCGGCGCCATCGCCTGGACCGCCTCCTTCCTGTACGGCGGCTACTTTTTCGGCAACCTGCCGTTCGTCAAGCAGAATTTCACCCTGGTGATCCTGGCGATCATCCTTTTGTCCATTATGCCGGGGGTCATTGAGTACTGGCGACATCGCCGCGCCGCCGTCGCCGCCCGTGTTGAATGAGTCCTGGCGTTTGCAACCGATCCTGCCGCTGTATAATCCCCACGGGATATCCGGAAAAACGACCGGACACCCGCCTGCTTTTTCCTTCAGACCCACGGAGTACAAGCCATGAGCCATACGTGCCGCATTGAAATGGATGGAAAGACCCATGACTTCCCCATCATTCAGGGAACGGAAAATGAGCGGGCTATTGATATTAGCGCCTTGCGCGACCGCACCGGCTACATCACCCTGGATGACGGGTACGGCAACACCGGTTCCTGCAAATCCGCCATTACCTATATCGATGGCGACCAGGGGATTCTGCGTTATCGTGGTATTCCGATTGAGCAGTTAGCCGAAAACAGCACTTTTGTCGAAACTGCCTGGTTGGTGATCTGGGGCCGGCTGCCAACCCAGGAAGAACTCACCCGCTTCAGTAACCGGCTGACTCAGAATGAAATGATGCACGAGAGTTTGCGCAATCATTTTGAAGGGTTCCCGCCCAATGCTCATCCGATGGCGATTCTCTCGGCGATGATCAACGCGATGAGTTGCTATGAGCCGGAGATGATGGACATTGAAGACGAAACGACCCTGGAGCGCGCAGCAGCCCGGATCATCTCCAAGGTGCGCACCATCGCGGCAGCCAGCTACAAGATGTCCATCGGCCAGCCACTGATGTATCCGCATCCCGAATATAAGTACTGTGAGAACTTCCTGCATATGATGTTCTCGCTGCCGTATCGGGAATACATCCCCACTCCGGAAGTCGCCCGTGCATTGAACCTGTTTTTGATTCTCCACGCCGATCATGAGCAGAACTGTTCGACCAGCACAGTGCGGATGGTGGCGTCCAGCCAAGCCAATATGTTCGCCAGTTGCGCGGCGGGCGTCTGCGCGCTGTGGGGGCCGCTGCATGGCGGCGCTAATGTCGCGGTGATCGAGATGCTGGAGTTCATCCGCCAGTCCGGCATGAACGTGGCGGAGTATGTGAGCCGGGTTAAAGCGAAAGACACCAAGCTGCGGCTGATGGGTTTCGGCCATCGGGTTTATAAGAATTTCGATCCGCGCTCAAAGATTCTCAAGGCGGCTTCGGACAAGATGCTGGCGAAGATGAATCTCCATGATCCGTTACTGGACATCGCCCTCGAATTGGAGGCTGTGGCGCTCCAGGACCCTTACTTTGTCGAACGCAAGCTGTATCCGAACGTTGATTTCTACAGCGGCATCATCCTGCGGGCGATGGGCATTCCGGTGAACATGTTCACAGTGATGTTCGCCATAGGCCGGATTCCGGGCTGGATCGCCAACTGGAAGGAAATCCACGATGATCCGAAATCACGTATCTATCGGCCAAGGCAGATTTATACCGGCCATAACATCGGGGATTACACGCCGATTGAGCGGCGGTAGACGCAAGGCGTCGTCCAATCCTCCCCCTTCCCAGGGGGAGAAAACTTTATGAACCGCTTTCCCCTTTTATTTCTTGGGCTGGACACTCGCTACCACCTTGCCGATGGTCGCGAGACCCGCCGTCATTACCTGGATTCCGCCGCTTCAACCCTGCCCATGAACTGCGCCCGGCAGGTCGCGGGCGAACTGCTGCGCCACTATGCCAACACCCACAGCCAGGCGCACTTCTCCGCGCAAATTGTCAACCATGCAGATGAGTGGGCGCACCGACAAGTGCTGAATTTTATCAGGCCAACCCACTCAGGGCGTCATGTCGCCGGATTCACCGGAGCCGGCAGCACGGCCGTTTTTAACCGATTGGCGCGAGTGCTGGCGGCGCGGCGCCCGGAACGGAACCTGGTGCTGGTTTCACTAATGGAGCATCACGCCAACGACCTGCCGCATCGCAAACATGCTGGGCAGGTAATGCACATCCCGCTGACCGGGAACGCCCCGGCGCTTGGGGCGGTCGATCTCATTGCTCTTGAACGGTTGCTGGAACAATATCGGGGCCGAGTCAACTACGTCGCGGTATCCGCCGCCAGTAATGTCACCGGCATCGTCAATCCAGTGCATGACATCGCCGAACTGGCTCACGCCCATGGCGCTTGGGTGGTGGTGGATGCTTCACAATCTCTAGCCCACGCTCCCCTGGTACTAAGCGACACGGGAGCGACAGAGCGGGAACTGGATGCCATCGCGTTCTCCGGCCACAAACTGTATGCGCCGGGTTCGCCGGGAGTGATGATCGTGCGTCGGGCGCTGCTGGAGGATCAGGAACCAGATGAACTGGGTGGCGGCATGGTGGACGATGTCAGCGTGAGCGGCTACCAAATCACTGACCGCTTTCCCGACCGTGAGGAAGCCGGCACACCCAACATTCCCGGCGCCGTGCAGCTTGGCGCGGCGTTAAATGTGTTGCAACGCATCGGCATGGCGCAGATTCATGCCGCCGAACAACAGTTATTGCGACATTTGCTGGCCGGACTGTCCGCTATTCCCGGCGTGCGCATTTATGGCGACCTCGATATGGACCGCACCCCGCGCCTGGGCGTGGTCTCCTTTAATCTGGCCGGTCTGGAACATGGTCTGGTTGCCGCCGTGTTAAATGACTATCACAACGTCGCCGTTCGCAACGGCTGCTTTTGCGCTCACCCCTATGTCCGTGAATTGCTGAAACCGGAATTGTGGACATTGGACTTCGATCCCGACACTGCTGATGCCGAGGCGCTGATTCAACCCTGGCGAGGCATGGTGCGGGCCAGTCTGGGACTGTATTCAACAGATGAAGATATTGAGGCGCTGTTGACCGGCGTCCGCGATTTGCTGGCCCATCCGGATCATTATCGCGCCCAGTACCAAGTGGACAACGACGGGAATTTCCACCATCGAACCTTTGCCGTTTCCGCTGACGCATTGTTCGACCTGGAAGCCACAGTGGAACGAACACTGGCGCAATTTAGTGCAACTCCCGATATGCTATAGTCATCAAACCTCTTGCCGACAACCGGGTCTTTGCCGTCATGCCTGATTTCCTGCGCAAATTCATTGGTCTGATACTGATTTTCGCCGCTGTTGGCGTCGCCTCCTGCCAAGCACTGGTCGCGTCCTGCTCGCCCAGCGCCACGCCGCCGTCAATCCATACGCTGCGCTGATTGCCGGAGCCGCTATCGATGGGCCGCCTTCTGCTGCTGGTCGGCATCATCCTGATTCCGGTCACCGCCCTTACTCTGTTTACTAAACGGATGACTCACACTATGGCCGAACGCTACCGTCTTCCTTCTGGCCAGTTCCCTTCGACCAAGGGTTTATTGATGTTCCTGCTGCCGCTGCCGGTGCTGATTGCCGCCATCATGGCGCTGGCGCGGGGTCAACTCGGCCCGCTGATCGGCGACGCTGTCGGTTATAGCCTGTTTCTCACTGGAGCGCTGCTATTGCGGCGCGGTCTGCTGTCCGAGAGTGAATATGACCGTCGCCGGGTCGCCAAGGCCCCTTGGCCGCTGAAAACGCTGGGCAGTGGATTGATCGCCCTGGCCACGGGCGTCACCGCCTGGCTGGGGGCCGGCCACCATCCGGCGCTGGGCGGCGCGTTCGGCTTGGCGGCGCTGCTGGGCTGCTATCTGAGCTACGGTTTCGATCCGCGCATCGCCAAGCGCCTGACAGACCGTGACGGCATCGACGTGACGGAACAGGTAGTGCAGGCGCTGGAGCAGGCGGAGCGCAGCATCGCCGCGATCGAGCAGGCCACCCGCGATATTCGCAACGCAGAAATGAACGCCCGACTGCGGCGCATTGCCCAGTTGGCCCGGGACATTCTGAAACTGATCGAGGAAGACCCCCGCGATCTGCGTCGCGCCCGTAAATTTCTCAATGTCTATCTGGACGGCGCGCACAAGGTGACCGAGGGCTACGCCAAGACTCATGCCCGGGTGGCCGCGCCCGAACTGGATGATAATTTTCGCCGGGTGCTGGCCACGATTGAGGATGTCTTCCAGGAACAGCAACAGAAACTGCTGGAAACCGACATGACCGATCTTGATGTGCAGATCGAGGTGCTGACCACGCAGTTGAAGCGGGAGGGTGTTATTTAAAAGGTGTTTTGTACCGATTTTAAGGCTACCCTTAAAGTATCCTTTTTAAATCATCCACTTTTTTTGTAAGGAGTTGAGCCGCATGTCCACGACCCCACCGTCTGTCCCCACGTCAAATCCCGCCGAGATTTCCACGTTGCCGGCCATGGCCGGGGTGTTCGCCGCCGCGCTGCCTCAAGTTCAGCAAGACCTGGCGGCCCGTGCTCCCGATCCCGCCCAGGATCAGCAAAAGGTCGCCGCGCTGGCCGCAGAAATCAACTTGCGCGACAGCAACTCGATTATTTTCTTTGGCAGCAAGGCCCAGGAGCAATTAACCACCGTCTCCGACAGTATGCTGGAGGGGGTGCGCAACAAGGACACCGGCCCCGCCGGAGCGACGTTAAACGATATGGTCAGCGTATTGCGCGGCTTTGATCTCGATGAGCTGGACCCAAATAAAAAGCCAGGCTTTTTCGCCAGGCTACTCGGCAAGGCCAAGCCACTGGCTAAGATCGTTCAACAGTATGAACTGGTGCGCAACCAGATTGACGATATCAGCAATGCTTTGGAGCGGCACAAGACTCAGTTATTGACCGACATCGCCTCGCTGGACCGGTTGTACACGGCGAATCTGGATTATTTTCACTTGCTGGAGCTGTACATTCAGGCCGGCGAGGACAAACTGCGCCAGGTCGATACTGAAGAGCTGCCGGCGCTGGAGCGGGAGGTCGCTGCCAGTGAGGACATGGTGAAGGCACAGACCCTGCGCGATCTGCGCGCCAGTCGGGATGATCTGGAGCGTCGGGTTCACGATCTTAAACTGACCCGTCAGGTCACCATGCAAAGTCTGCCCAGCATTCGCCTGGTGCAGGAAAACGACAAGAGCCTGATCGGCAAAATCAATTCGACGCTGGTCAATACCGTGCCGCTCTGGCGGCAGCAACTGGCTCAGGCGATCACCATTTACCGCTCCGGTCAGGCCGCCGAAACGGTCAAGGCCGCCTCCGATTTGACCAATCAACTGCTGGAAGCCAACGCGGAAAATCTGCGGCAGGCCAATGTTCAGGCGCGCACCCAGATTGAGCGTGGCGTATTCGACATCGAAACGGTGAAGAAAGCCAATCAAACCTTGATCGCCACTATCGAGGATAGCCTGCGTATCGCCGATGAAGGCCGCCGCCATCGGAAGGAGGCCACGGCGCAACTGGAAGCCTGTGAAACCGAATTACGGCAGGCGCTGGCATCCGCCCATGCGCGAACCCGTCAACCGACCGGAGGCCACTGATATGGGGTTGTGGGATAAATTGATGGGCGAATTCGTCGATGTCATTCAATGGATCGACGATTCCAATGACACGCTCGTTTACCGCTTTGAACGGCATGGCAACGAAATCAAATTCGGCGCCAAACTGACAGTGCGGGAAGGCCAGGTCGCGGTGTTCGTCAATGAAGGCCAGCTTGCCGACACGTTTGAACCCGGCATGTACGAACTGAAGACGAATAACCTGCCAATTCTCTCCACCTTGCAGGCGTGGCAACACGGCTTTCAAAGTCCGTTCAAGGCCGAAATCTACTTCTTCAGTACCCGCCGCTTCACCGATCTCAAATGGGGTACGCAGAATCCGGTGATGCTGCGCGACGCCGAATTCGGGCCGATTCGGCTGCGGGCCTTTGGCAGCTACGCAGTCCGCATCAAGGACGCCGCAATCTTTTTGCGCGAGATCGTCGGCACAGATGGCCGTTTTACCACGGATGAAATTACCGGCCAGTTGCGCAATATGGTGGTTTCGCGTTTCACCAATATTCTCGGTCAGGCGAAGATTCCGGCGCTGGATTTGGCCGGCAATTACGACCAACTCGGCCAATTCCTGTTGCAGCGCATCGCCCCGGAGTTTGAAACGGTTGGGTTGGAATTGACCAACCTGCTGGTGGAAAACATCTCGTTGCCGAAAGAGGTCGAGGCGGCGCTGGACAAGCGCACCAGTATGGGCATTGTCGGCAATCTTGATCAATACACCCAGTTTCAGGCGGCGGAAGCCCTGCGCGATGCAGCGGCGAATCCCGGCGGCGGCTCCGAGGCGCTGAACATGGGGTTAGGGTTAGCCATGGCCCAACGGCTCAACGAAACGCTGGCGCGTCCGGTGCAACCCGCGCCACAACCGGCTCCAGCCGCACCCCCGCCACTGCCTGCCACGAATCCCTATTTCGTCGCGGTCAACAACCAGCAGGCCGGGCCATTCCCGATGGACGAGTTGCAGCGGCAGGCACAGGCCGGTCAACTCACCCGTGAGACCCTGGTCTGGGCACAGGGTATGGCGAAATGGACGCCGGCTGGAGAAATCGTGGAATTAAATGCGCTGTTTGCCCATCAACCACCCCCCTTGCCCGCAGCCTGAACGCTGCGATCAAGCAGGCATCGGCATTTGACAACCTGACTTTTCATGCAACCTTATGACCCAAGGAGGTCGCCATGGGACTTTTCGATTTTGTCATCAACCAAGGTAAGAAACTGTTCGGCGCGGGCGATGATCCGGCTGCCAAGATCAAACAGGAAATCGAGGCCGCCAACCCCGGCATCAAAAATCTGGGCGTCGAATTCAAGGATGGTCAGGTGAAGCTTTCCGGCGAGGCCGCCAGCCCGGAAGCCATGGAAAAAGCAGTGTTGATGGCGGGTAACGTTCAGGGGGTTGAGAAGGTTTCCGCCGATCAGGTGCAGGCTCCTCCGCAGGCGGGCAAGGTGGAGTACTACACCATCCAGTCCGGCGACACTCTCTCGGCCATCGCCAAGAAATTCCTGGGCAACGCCTCGGCGTATCCCCAGATTTTTGAAGCCAACCGCGAGGTTATCAAGGATCCCGACAAGATTTATGTCGGCCAGAAAATCCGCATTCCGCTCGGCTGAACGTCAGATAATCCACCTGCGAGGATGACGGCGTCCGTCGTCATCCCTGCGCCAATCACCAAAGAGGTTAAAAATGGATGCATTAAAGTTGCTGGGCAGCCTGTTGGGCAATAACGCCACGTCCTCGGGACAAGGCGGGCAGATTCTCGGTCAATTGATTGGCAGCCTTACCGGAGGCGGCGCACAGAGCGGTGGGGCTGGGGGTGGCCTGGCCGACCTGCTCGGCGGCCTGTCCCGAGGCGGCGCACAGAGCGGCGGGGCTGGGGGCGGCTTGACCGACCTGCTCAGTGGCCTG
>CAZDVY010000042.1:0-18509 GCA_964508935.1 uncultured Candidatus Competibacteraceae bacterium
TTCATCGGGTGGGGGCAGACAAACGCGCTATTGAACTTTTTCGGATCGCCCCAATCTCAACGAGTAAGCGTAAGCCCTTACGCCTGTCCGCTTCCCTCCCTGAGCGGACCCTATCCGGGTCAAACCGGATATCCTATTCGCCCCGGTTTCATTCCCCCTTGTAACCGGGGCTTTTTTTTTGACGGCGCACTTGACGATTCTGTGACCGTCCCCATCTCTATGATTGCTAGCGGTGAATGGTGTGCAATCCCGCGCAAAACTGCGAGGCAGGAACATGGAATCATTGCATGGCACCACAGTACTGGCCGTCCGCCGCGATGGCCGGGTGGTGATTGGCGGCGATGGCCAAGTGACTCTGGGCAATACCGTGATGAAGGGCAATGCCCGCAAGGTGCGGCGGCTATACCAGAATAAGATCATTGCCGGCTTCGCGGGTGGCACGGCTGACGCTTTCACGCTGTTTGAACGCTTCGAGGGCAAGCTGGAAAAGCATGGCGGCCATCTGACCCGCGCCGCCGTGGAGCTGGCCAAGGACTGGCGCACCGACCGTCTGCTGCGGCGTCTTGAGGCGTTGCTGATCGTCGCTGATCTCCAGATGACGTTGCTGATTTCCGGTACTGGCGATGTGATCGAACCGGAGCATAATCTGGCGGCCATCGGTTCCGGCGGTGCTTATGCCCAGGCTGCTGCCCAGGCGTTGCTGGAGCATACCCAGCTCGATGCGCGAACCATTGTCGAGCAGGCCTTGAAAATCGCCGCTGGCATCTGCATTTATACGAATGAAAACCTAGCCTTTGAAGAACTGGCGAGTGCATGAACCGGCGTTTATCATCGGCGCACCCGCATTCTGTTTCCGCTTTACCCGTGGATGGTAGCCTCGCATGTCAGAGATGACTCCCCGAGAAATCGCTCAGGAACTGGACAAACATATCATCGGCCAGGATGCCGCCAAACGTGCGGTGGCCATTGCCTTGCGCAACCGCTGGCGGCGGATGCGGGTGGACCCGGAACTGCGCAACGAAATTACCCCCAAGAATATTCTGATGATCGGCCCGACCGGGGTGGGTAAGACGGAAATTGCCCGACGGTTGGCCAAGCTGGCGAATGCGCCCTTCATCAAGGTTGAAGCCACCAAATTCACCGAGGTCGGCTATGTAGGCCGCGATGTGGAATCCATCATCCGCGATTTGATGGATGGCGCGGTGAAGATGGTGCGTGAAGAAGAGATGCAAAAAGTCCGGCACCTCGCCGAGGAAGCCGCCTATGAGCGGGTGCTGGACACGCTGTTGCCGCGCCCGCGCAGCAGCGTTGGCTTCGCTAATGAACCCGCGCCGCCGGATCATTCCAATACCCGACAAAAGATGCGTGAGCGCCTGTTGAAAGGCGATTTGGATGATCGGGACATCGAGATTGAAGTTTCCGTGCGCTCGGTCGGCGTAGAGATTATGGCCCCGCCGGGTATGGAGGAAATGACCAGCCAATTGCAGAGCCTGTTCCAGAATCTGAGCAATGGCCGCACCCGCACCCGCAAACTCAAGGTCCGGGACGCCCTCAAGCTCTTGCAGGAAGAAGAAGCGGCTAAAATGATCAATGAAGAAGAACTCAAACTGCGGGCGCTGGCAGCGGTTGAACAGAATGGCATTGTGTTCATCGACGAGATCGACAAGGTGGCCAAGCGCGGCGAATATGGCGGCCCGGATGTATCCCGAGAGGGAGTGCAACGGGACTTGCTGCCGCTGGTGGAGGGTTGCACGGTGTCCACCAAGTACGGCATGGTGCGCACTGATCATATTCTGTTCATCGCCTCCGGGGCATTTCATTTGTCCAAGCCATCGGACCTGATTCCCGAGTTGCAAGGCCGATTGCCGATCCGGGTAGAGTTGAGCGCCCTGAGCACCGAGGACTTCGTGCGGATTTTGACCGAACCCGACGCCTCGTTGACTGAGCAGTATGTGGCCCTGCTGGACACAGAAGAAGTCAAACTGGCGTTTACTGAAGACGGGGTACGGCGCGTCGCCGAGGTGGCCTATCAGGTCAACGAACGCACCGAGAATATCGGTGCCCGCCGCTTGCACACAGTCATGGAGCGGTTGCTAGAGACGATTTCCTTTGAAGCGCCTGATCGTTCGGGTCAAGGAGTGACGGTGGATGGCGTTTATGTGGACGCCCATCTGGGCGAACTGATCAAAGATGAAGACCTGACCCGCTATATCTTGTGAGCGGTTGCGAGATTCGACGATGAGCATTCATCCCACTGAAATCAAGCTACATCAGACCTCGCGGTTTCTGGAAGTCGCCTTTGAAGATGGCGCCCGTTTTCAGTTGCCCTGCGAATATCTGCGGGTGTTTTCGCCCTCGGCTGAGGTGCGTGGTCATGGGCCGGGTACGGGGATGCTGGTCACTGGTAAAGAACAGGTGAGTATCACCGCCATCGAGCCAGTGGGGCATTACGCAGTTAAACTGGTGTTCGATGATGGTCATGCGACGGGCCTGTATTCCTGGAATATCCTGTATGACCTCGGCGCCAATCAGGAACAAAACTGGCAGGATTACCTGCGCCGACTGGCTGAAGCCGGTCAGCAGCGCTCGGCCTGACAACCTTCGATTGACCCTCTCCCATGGAAAAATCCGAAACCACGCATTTCGGCTACCAGACGGTTGCCGCCAGTGAGAAAGCCCACAAGGTCGCTGAAGTCTTTGACTCGGTCGCCAGCAGGTATGATCTGATGAACGACCTGATGTCGTTGGGCGTTCATCGATTATGGAAGCGCTTCGCGGTGAGCCTGGCCGGCCTTCGCCTGGGCGATCGAGTTTTGGATTTGGCAGGCGGCACGGGTGATCTGACCCACCGGATGCTGTCGCTGGTCGGGCCGAAGGGCAGAATCGTACTGTCCGACATTAACGCCAGCATGTTGGGCGGGGGGCGCAAGCGGCTGGTCGATGAAGGCGCGGTCGGCAATATCGACTATGTGCAGGCCGATGCTGAGCAACTGCCGTTTTCCGATAACACCTTCCATTGCATCACCATCGGCTTTGGCCTGCGCAACGTAACCCATAAGGAACGGGCGCTGGAAGCCATGTATCGCGCCCTCAAGCCCGGTGGACGGTTGATCATTCTGGAATTCTCCCATCCAGTCGCACCGGGCCTAAAGCCGATTTATGACCTGTATTCGTTCGCAGCGCTACCCATTTTAGGCCAGATGGTGACCCACGACGCCGCCAGCTATCGCTACCTGGCCGAGTCCATCCGGATGCATCCGGACCAGGAAACGCTGTTGCGGATGATGGAATCGTCCGGTTTCGAGCGCTGCCAGTATTTCAATCTAAGCGGCGGTATTGTAGCCGTGCATCGCGGCTATAAATTCTGATGCTGATGCCTGCCGCCCTTGCTGCTGGTTTGGAAACCGCACTCAATCGTTATTTGTCGCTGGACCCTGACATATTGCCGCAACTGGCCGAATTGGCTGGTACGGTCATCGCTATTGAACCCGAGGGGCTGGGGATGACTTTGTATCTGTTCCCCGGCGCGCAGGGCGTCCAGGTTATGGATTGCTATGACGGCGAGCCGACTGTGCGGATTCGTGGAGCGCCGCTGGCGCTGATTCAGCAATGGCGGGGTCAATCGGCTGGGGAGATAGCCGTAGAAGGCGACGCTGCGACGGGTCGGCGGTTTCAGACCCTTGTGGCCCGACTGGATATCGACTGGGAAGAGCGCCTGTCCAACGTCGTTGGCGACGCTGCTGCTCATCAACTGGGTCAGTTCTGGCGCGGGTTCCGCAGTTGGGGTCAGCAAACATCGGCGACGCTGCTGCGCGACGGCAGCGAATATTTGCAACAGGAACTGCGCGTTTTGCCGTCGCGTCCTGCCGTTGAGTCCTTTCTGAGCGCGGTGGACGTTCTGCGCGAAGATACGGATCGCCTGGAAGCGCGGATCGTTCGTTTGCGCCGGTTATTGACCGGCAACAACGGTTCAACCTAGCATCGCGCCACAGTCATGCGTATTGGCGGCGTTCCCGGCCCTGCCCAGTTCTTGCGGTTGCTGCATATCAACCGGGTATTAGTGCGACACGGTCTGGACGAAATTGTCCTGGCGACCCATCTCTTTCGGCCCATTGGCTTCCTGCGTCATCTGCTGCCCTGGAACTGGGTGCGGCGTGAAGAATTGCATCTGTCGCGCGGCGAACGCATCCGACTGGCTCTGGAGGATTTAGGACCGATCTTCGTCAAGTTTGGCCAGATGCTCTCTACCCGCCGTGATTTGATGCCCGATGATATTGCTCTGGAACTGGCTAAATTGCAGGATCGGGTGCCGCCATTTCCCGGCGAGCAGGCGCGCACCATTGTCGAGAAGGCTTATGGCCAACCGCTGGAAGCGGTGTTCGCCGAATTTGGCACGCAACCGTTAGCGTCGGCGTCTATTGCCCAGGTTCACGCCGCTCGACTGTTAAACGGGCGCGAAGTGGTAGTCAAGGTGTTGCGTCCGGCCATTGAGAAGGTGATTCGCCGCGACGTGGAATTGTTGTACATTGTCGCCAGCCTCGCGCAACGTTATTGGAAAGAAGGACGGCGGCTGCGGCCCCTGGAAGTGGTCGGAGAATATGAAAAGACGATTTTCGACGAACTGGACCTGGTGCGCGAGGCAGCCAACGCCAGTCAGTTGCGGCACAATTTCCAGGACTCGCCAATTTTATATGTCCCTGAAGTGTTCTGGTCGGAAACCCGACGCAACGTGTTGGTCATGGAGCGAATTTATGGCATTCCGGTAGGGGACATCGCCGAACTGCGGCGGCGTGGGGTGAACATGCAAAAACTGTCGGAGCGGGGTGTAGTGGTCTTTTTCACCCAGGTGTTCCGCGACAGCTTTTTTCACGCCGACATGCATCCCGGCAATATCTTCGTCAACGCTGAAAATCCCGAAGATCCCCGCTATATCGCCGTAGACTTTGGCATTATCGGGACACTGAGTCCGACCGACCAGCACTATCTGGCCGAGAATTTTCTGGCGTTTTTCCACCGGGATTATCGACGGGTGGCGGAATTGCACATTGAATCCGGCTGGGTACCGGCGGAAACCCGGGTTGATGAATTTGAATCGGCGATTCGCACGGTGTCGGAGCCGATTTTTGACCGGCCACTCAAGGATATTTCCTTTGGCGGTTTTCTGCTAACCCTTTTCCAGACCGCCCGCCGCTTTAACATGGAAGTGCAGCCACAGTTGGTGTTATTGCAGAAGACGCTGCTGAATATTGAGGGACTGGGTCGGCAACTCGATCCCGAACTAGATTTGTGGAAGACCGCCAAGCCGTTTCTGGAGAACTGGATGCGCGACCGGGTCGGTCCCCGTGCAGTGTTCAACCGTATCAAGTACTACATCCCGCGCTGGGCCGATCAGACTCCGGATTTGCCAAATCTCATTTATGGCGTACTCAAGCAGGCGCATACCGGGGATTTGACGGTACGGTTGCAGCGGCAGGAACTGGAGCAGTTGCGGCGGGATTTACGCCGGGCCAGTCGGCGTAATTTCCATGCGGCGGTCGGGGCGGCGCTGATTGTCAGCGCGGCGGTCATTATGGGTTTTGACGCCCAGCAGGGCGTCAATCTGTGGCATGCGCCGCTGCTGAGTTGGCTGCTGGGTGGGATGGGCGTCGGTCTGTTGTTCAGCGCTTGGCCGGGAGAGGGTTGAGCCGGCGCTATGATCGTTGCAATGCGGATTCCACCGTATCGCGGGTTTCCTGCCCGCACAACAGATCAATCAGTGTCAGCGCAAAATCCATGGCCGTGCCAGGGCCGCGTGAGGTAATGAAAGTTCCATCACGCACTACCGCGGCGCTGCTCAACCGGACGCCGGATTGATCGTTGAGAACGCCGGGATAAGCAGTAATCTCGCGGTCTTTCACTAAACCCGCGCTGACCAGCACTTTCGGTGCGGCGCAAATGGCGGCAACATAGCGGCCTTGCTCGGTCATCCGCCGCAGCAGCGCCGCAATGCGTTGATCGGCTTCCAGGCGTTGCATACCGCCTAATCCGCCCGGCAGCACCACCAGATCAAAGTTTTGATCCAGCACTGTTTCCAGCGTAGTTTCCGGGAGCAGCACCACGCCGCGTGAAGCAGTGACGGGGCCTTCCTCCAGTCCGGCGACCGTAACCCTGACGTTGGCGCGGCGCAGCAGATCAATGATCGTGACCGCTTCCAGCTCTTCACAGCCTTGGGCGAGTGGAACGAGGACATGAGCCATGGGGTTGCTCCTTGATCGGTGTGATGAAAATGCAGAGTACAAGCACACTGTACGCTATTAACCCTTGTTATCCTGTTGTGGCGCTGGAGAAGAAACCGGTTCACTGCGGCTTTGCAACAGGGTCATGCCCTTGAGCATATTCAGCGCCTCGTACAACGGATAGTCGCTTTGCGCGAGATCGTTGTCAGGAACCAGGGAAGTTTTGGGGGTCGGCGCAGTTTCAGCTGGGGCGGGACGGGTTCCATTAACACCGTCGTTGCGTAAATGGCCGGTCAGATCGGATTCCTTGACCAGGCTGGCGTTTACATCGTCATCAGTCGCGACCTTGAGTGACTTGAGTTCAATATCCGGCTTGATACCCTCGGCCTGGATGGAGCGGCCGCTCGGGGTATAGTAGCGGGCGGTGGTCAGTTTGACCGCTGTGCCATTGCCGAGCGGCAGAATCGTTTGCACCGAACCTTTGCCAAAAGTGCGCTCGCCCAGCACCAGCGCCCGGCGGTGATCCTGTAGTGCGCCGGCCACAATTTCTGAGGCTGAGGCCGAGCCGCCATTAACCATGACGATCATCGGCGCTTTCTTGAGCAGATCGCCGGCAGTCGCTTTAAAAGTCTGTTCCGAACTGTTGCCCCGGCCCTTGGTTTGCACAATGACGCCTTCCTCGAGGAATTCATCGGCTACGTCGACCGCACCGTTCAACACACCGCCCGGATTATTGCGCAGATCCAGAATCAGGCCCTTGAGCGGCCCCTGATTCTGCTTTTCGAGGTCTTGCAGCGCCTCCTCAAGATTCGGGGCCGTCTTGGCTTGAAACTGGGTGATGCGCAAGTAGCCAAAACCCGGCTCCAGCAGGCGGTTCTTGACGCTCCGGACCTGAATGACTTCCCGGATCAGTTTGATCTTGAGCGGCTTTTTCGCGCCTTCACGCAGGATCGTCAGGGTGATCGGCGTATTGGGTTTGCCACGCATCCGGGCGATGGCGTCGGACAGCGGCATGCCTTTCACCGAGGCGTCATCCAGCCGGATGATGAGATCCCCGGAGCGAATGCCAGCCCGCTGAGCGGGAGTATCATCAATGGGCGCAATGACCTTGATAAAGCCGTTTTCCTGACCCACCTCAATACCCAGTCCACCGAATTCGCCGGAGGTGCCGATCTGCAAATCCTGGAAAGCTTCGGCGTCCAGATAGGCTGAGTGAGGGTCCAAGTTGCTCAACATACCGCGAATGGCGTTTTCCAGTAAATCCTTGTCCTTGACCGGTTCCACGTAATCCTGCTTTACCGCGTCGAGGACGCCGGTAAACGTGCGCAACTCATCCAGCGGCAGCGGATTTTGCGGGGTATCCTGTTCCGCCCGGGCCGCCAGCGACATGCCCGCCAGAAAGCTCAACGCCAGTGCCAGACCTTGTCGGGTTGCAACACTCATAAGCTTGACTCCAAAAACCGGGGTGAAGGATCAATAGAAATTTTAGATAAGCGGGATGATCTTTGCTTAGGACAACCGAGAGCACTTGGAAATTGCCGGGTCAGGACGGGAATTTTGTGCGAAAAATATAGCAAGAGGGTTAAGCTGCTAAGTCCCCCACCCCTTGGATGATTACCCAGAGCATTGCCCTAGGCTAGAATTAGCGCGCCCCTTTGGGGCTTAACTGCGTGAAAAATTCTCTTTTGGCCCTGCAAGGGCGATTCAATGCAAACCCAGGGCAACGCCCTGGGATGCTTCTGGAGTTTCAGTCAGGCGCTACTTGGCTTTGCCCTGGTTAGCGACGGCGTCCATCAGTTTCTTCAGTTCCTCGGGATCAGCGAGGTAATAGTTTTTGATGGGCCGCAAGTTAGCGTCGAGTTCGTAGACCAGCGGCACAGCGGTCGGAACGTTCAGCGCGATGATCGCTTCATCGGACAAATCATCCAGATACTTGATCAGCGCCCGCAGGCTGTTGCCATGGGCAGCGATCACGACCTGTTTGCCGGAGCGGATGGTCGGCACCAGCACGTCGTGCCAGTAGGGCAACACCCGGTCGATGGTGGTTTTCAGGCTCTCGGTGGCGGGCAGCACCCGGGGATCGAGGCCAGCGTAGCGCGGATCACGGGAGGGATGCCGTTCATCGTTCGCGTCCAGCGCCGGGGGCGGAATATCGAAACTGCGCCGCCAGATCTTGACCTGTTCCTCGCCGTGTTTAGCCGCGGTTTCCGACTTGTTCAAGCCGGCTAGGGCACCATAATGGCGTTCGTTCAATCGCCAACTCCGATGCACCGGAATCCACGCCTGATCCAGTTCGTCCAGCACAGTCCACAGGGTGTGGATAGCGCGCTTGAGCACCGAAGTATGAGCCACGTCAAAGACGTAGCCCTCTCTTTTCAGGGTCTGGCCGGCTTTTTTGGCTTCTTCACGACCCTTGTCAGACAGATCAACGTCCACCCAACCGGTGAAGCGGTTTTCCATATTCCACTGGCTTTCACCGTGGCGAATCAGCACGAGCTTATACATTCAGCAGCCTCCTGAGTTTCGGGATGATTGTTGTTGAGAGACCAGGTTCAGGGTGGGAGAATTTGCAGGAAAATTTTTCTTGGTGATCATACGCCCAGCCTGCCTATTTCGCCAGTTGCTTCCCTCCCGCTTCCCAATCACGAAAGCAGCGCTTCTCAATATTAATCTATTTGGTTATGCTAATATCCTTGCATTATTTGGAAAAATTGCCACATTGATGACGCATAACGAGTGTGCTGGCCTGGAGCGGGATTCTGCAGGCGGCCCGATGGATCTTTTGATAACCCGCGATGAGGATATCCAGCAGGCTTCCTGCTCGCTGAAAGCCATGTCGCATCCATTGCGTCTCAAGATCCTTTGCACCTTGGGCGACCGAGAAGTCAGCGTCCAGGACATCGTTGACCATGTCGGTACGTCCCAGAGCAATATTTCCCAGCATTTGGCTATCCTGCGGGACAAAGGTATTCTGACTTGCCGCCGGGACGCCAACCGGGTCTATTATCGGGTGGGGGATGCCCGAACGCTGCGTTTGATCGGCATGATGCGGGATGTCTTTTGCGCACGCAATCAGTAAAGCTGGCGAGTCAGGCTGGTACACGATCCATATAATGAATTCCTAACTCTCAAAGCTGATAAGTTTATTGAGGTTTGTTATGAATAGCGAACGAATCATCCGAATCATGGCCGGGTCCTTCATCCTGATTTCTCTCTTATTGGGAGCGCCGGCCAGCCCGCTCTATCACAGCAGCTATTGGCTGTGGTTCGCCGTTTTCGTCGGGTTTAACCTGCTGCAAAGCGGCTTTACCCGGTTTTGCCCAGCGGAGCTGATTTTGTGGAAGCTGGGCGTGAAGAGCACCAGCGACCAAGCCGGTTGCGCGACCCGCTGAGAATCTTGAATCATGAGCGATTTCGCTGAATTTTCCCAACAAAACATTCTGTTGTTTCTGGCGCTGTTCGCTATTATCGGGATGTTGGTCGGTAGTGAGGTTCTGCGCCGGATGCGCGGAGTCCGCTCTGTTAACGCTGCCGAAGCCTTGCGTTTGATGAACGATCAGGAAGCGTGGGTGGTGGATATCCGCGACGCTGGCGAGTACAAGGCTGGCCATCTTCCACAAGCCCGGCATCTCCCATTCACTGTGCTGAAGGAGCGGTGGAGCGAGCTAGCCAAGGCCGGCGATAAACCCATCATTGTCTACTGCCGGACAGGCTCGACCTCGCAGTCCGCCTGCGCCTTGCTCAAGAAGAATAACATCGCCAATGTCTACAGTCTGAGTGGTGGTCTATCGGCCTGGCTGGACGCCAATCTGCCCGTCAGCCGCAAGAAAGCCTGAGTCCAGGATTTTGCTATGCCGAATGTTGTCGTTTACGCAGCGGAATATTGTCCGTACTGCCGCCGGGCGTTGGCGTTGCTGGACAGCAAGGGCGCCCGCTACACCGTGCGGGATGTTGGGTGCGATCCGCGCTTGTGGAAAGAAATCGACGAACGCACGGGCCGCAATACCGTACCGCAGATTTTCATTGATGACCGGCATATCGGCGGCTGTGACGATCTGTTCGCGCTGGAGGGGCGCGGCGCACTGGATTCATTCCTCAACCCCTTACCCTGAACCCCTGAACCTACTAAGGCATCCCGCATGAGCGAACAACCGCAGGCTCTACAGCAACACTTCGAAATACAGAAAGTTTATCTGAAGGATGCATCGCTGGAAACGCCTAATTCTCCCATGGTTTTCACTGAACAATGGCAGCCGCAGACCGAGGTGCGACTGGAAACCGGCGCAACGCCGCTGACCGAGGATTTATTCGAAGCTGTGCTAACGTTGACTGTGACTGCTAAATTGGGCGAGCGAACAGCCTACCTGGTCGAAGTCCAGCAGGCCGGCCTGTTTACCCTGCGGGGCTTTGACGAGCAACAGACCGGGCATATGCTTCATGCGTTCTGTCCGAATGTCCTGTTTCCCTTCGCCCGTGAAGAGATCGCCGCGCTGATCGGCAAGGGTGGATTTCCAGCCCTGTTGCTCAATCCCATCAATTTTGATGGCCTCTATCTCCAGCGCCTGCAACAGCAACAGCAACAGGCCGCTGCCGCGACCTCACCTTGACAAGGTCTTTTAGGGTGTTGCCTCGAGCTAAAGCGATAACGCCTCTTTGGGTCTTGTCAATGCCCCACACTCTTGAACCCCGGCGGGGCGATCTGATGTTGGCCTGGGACGACGCCCTGGTTGATGGATGAGGAGCCATCTTCAAGTGAATGACAGCGAGGCGAAACGCAGTCGATTAGCGTCAATGATAACTCCGGCAACAGTGACCGTATTAGGCGTTGGTTCCTGGGGAACTGCGCTGGCGTTGTTGCTGGCGCGTAACGGCCATACGGTTCGCCTGTGGGGCCACGATCCGGAAGAGGTCGCCCCATTGCGCCGGGAACGGGAGAACCGGCGTTATCTGCCGGGTATACCCTTTCCGGCTGCGTTGACTGCGGGTGCCGATCTGGTGGCAGCAGTCGCAGGTGTCGAACTGGTATTGGCAGCCGTACCCAGCCATGCCTACCGGGCGACGCTGGCGCAACTGCGACGTTCTCTGCCGGCTACAGCGGTCTTGGCCTGGGCCACCAAAGGCCTGGAGCCAGGCAGTGGCCGATTCCTGCACCAGGTAACCGATGAGGTGCTGGGCGAGGCTTGGCCTACGGCGGTCATCTCTGGTCCCAGTTTCGCTAGTGAAGTAGCCCGGGGCCTGCCGACTGCGGTAACAGTCGCTGCCCGTGATGTGGACTACGCCCGCTGGGTGGCGGCTCGACTGCACGGTTCTAATCTGCGTGCCTACACCAGTTCGGATGTAATCGGCGTTGAGCTGGGCGGGGCGATCAAAAATGTGCTGGCTATTGCCGCTGGCGTCGCGGATGGACTGGGATTCGGTGCCAATGCCCGGGCGGCGTTGATCACTCGGGGACTGGCGGAAATGACCCGCCTGGGACTGGTGGTCGGCGGTCGGCGAGAGACGTTCATGGGATTGGCCGGCATCGGCGATCTGGTGCTGACCTGCACGGATGATCAGTCGCGTAATCGTCGGTTTGGATTGGCGATTGGCCGAGGCGAGACGACGGCGGCGGCGTTCGCCGCCATCGGTCAGGTCGTGGAAGGCGCAGCCACCGCTCGGGAAGCATTACGGCTGGCCCAGCGATATGGCGTGGAGATGCCGATCACCGAACAGGTTGATCAGGTGTTGCATCACGGCCAGAACCCGCGTCAGGCGGTGGAAATCCTGCTGGCGCGCGATCCAAAGCCGGAAGGAAGTTGAGTCAGTGTAAACATTGATCTCTCTCATCCGCTGGCGAGAGAGGGACAGGAGCCTCAGGTCAGGCAATCATCCAGCACATGCTGCTGATGCGACCCCGTGTAGGCCAGCGGCCAGCGCCGTTTCACTATCGGACTGTCACTGGCCAGGGCGTGGCAGGTGTTTAAAACCGGCGGTGGCGCCCGTTCAGCAGCGGGTTTGGCGTCTTCCTCGTCGTAACGCTGGCCGTAGACTGTCTGAAAGACCGTGGTGGCGACTGGACCGAGCAGCTCAGTCATATGAGTACAGCCGTTCACCCCATTGAACAGTTCCCGGAGTTTAAGCGACCATCCCGGCCCGATGCGAGCGCCAATCAATTGCCGGTAGCGTTCGGTGATAGCGGGACAGAGTCCAAATGGCGAGCCGTCTGTACAGGCTTCGGCATAGTGAATCAGAAACTCGCTATCGACCGTTAGCCGAATCGACAGATCATGTAACGGTTCCCCTGCCTGGATCGCGCCGCCGCGATCTTCATTGGGAAACGCATAAGTCTTGGTGTCCGTCATCCGGCCTTCGATCTCCCATAAACCATCATCGCGCTGGTAGCCCCAGCATTGGACGTTCCGTTGATGCAGCAGCCGGCGGGAAACGGGTGTGGAAAGCGGCATGAGATCTTTTATCTCCTCTCAGTCAAAAAACGCGCCATCCATGATGCGCGCCAATCGGTCGTCGAGTTCGGCCAGCACGGTGCGCTTCTGTTCAGGGGCATAGTCCCACCAGTTGGCGATTTCATCGAGGGTGCGGAAGCAACCCTCACACAGTTGGGTCTGCGGGTTGATCACACAGACTCCGACACAGGGCGAGGCAGGATCGCTGCTGGGCAGGAAAGAGGGGTCAGCGGTCATGGCGGAGCAAAAGGCGCGGTAGTGATAGATAATGCCGTCATAATACCGCGCCATCGAGAGGGAATCCATGGCGGAAGAAGAGGGGGGTAAGCCGCGAAGATCAGGAGACTGTGGTTATGGGGTTATCGAGTGTGCTTGTTGTTGTTGAAGCACGCGCCCTACGCGCTTTGGTCGGACGGTGGTAGACCGACCCTCGATCCTATGGTGGCTGTCAATTCCCCGTGATTTTCGCGGCTTACCCAAGTTGAGCAAACTAGCCAACTTTGTCCCGACTTTGCGGTAAACTGCCTCTTTTTCGGGGTATACGTCGGCTGAGTGCGATAATTTGTCCGCCCAAAGATAGCCAAGAGTTTCCTAAGTCGTAAATAAGGAAAAACCCTGATAGCAATCAGGGTAAATGACCTCGTACTAAATTTTCGGCGAAAGCGATGCGATTTACGCTTGTCTGGACGGGTTGCCGGGTTTAACCTTAACCGGCAAGCCAAGGGGGAACGAGCTGGCCTTTGTGGTCGGCGCGCCTTCAATAAGATCGAATGTTGTAAGCGATTCAGGAGGGAACATCATGTTATCGTATGAAGATTGCGTGGAGTTAAGCGACCTGACCGAGGAAGAGATCGAGGCCATTGCCGAGCATGAGCATTTGCCGGAGATCGCGGCTTTGGAAATGGGCAGCTATCTGGTTCATACGGAAGAGGGCGTGCCGATGATCAAACGCATTATCCTTGATGATATCGAGGAAGAGCGGCGGCGCGGGCATAACCAGAAGGTCCTGCAGTTGAAATTAGTGCTCAAGCATTTTGTTGAAACCCATCCCCAACATCCATCTGCTGCATGAATCCGGATGTTCAAAGCTGATCTTCAGCCAGTAATGCCTGGATTTCCGCTGATCCGGCCCGGCGCATGGGTCGGCCGTCGACCGGGCTGCGCGGCGCTTCCCGTTCGGCTAGCGGCGCAAAGACGGTGAGGTCGAGGTCATGATCGCCGGCGCTGAACCGGAAGACCGGCAAGCAGGCCTGATCGCCGTTATTCAACTGCAACCGGCGTTCGCTGGTTGCAAAGGGAATGTGCTGGTCCATCAAAAACAGCGCTACTTCCTTAGGCGTATCGACGAACAGGTGCAGTTGAATAGGGGTGTGCGGCCCTGCTGTCCCGCTCAAGACCGGACCAACCAACTTCGGCTGAAAGCACGCCAGAAAACGCATGGCTTCCAGTGCTGCTTCCCGCAGTTCTCGCAGGCGCTGGGGTTGACGGTCGGCCTGGAACAGCCGCTGATAATCGAGCAGGGCCTGTTCGATTTCCCGGTTGTCCGGCAGCAGGCCTTTGTTGGCGATTGCCATGCGCAGCGCGGCTTTACGCTTGGCGGTGCGAAAATCCGCAACGCCTTCCTCGGCCATCAGTCGGGCGCATTCCTGGGCTAACAGAATTCTGAGTCGGGGGGTATCACGATGAGGCATGAGCGGACTCCAGGAGCATCAGGGGAGAGTGATGGACCGACTGTAGCAATTCCCTCTGTGGTAAGCCGAGCAGTTTGCTATAGTCATAGGTGTCACTATCCAGGTTTGATTCGTCCATTCTGATTGGTGGGAGGGAGCGTATCTTGGCTTTGTTCAAGCGTAAAGAACCCATGCTGGGTATCGATATCAGTCCCTCGGCGGTCAAAGTGGTCGAACTGAGCCGTTCCGGGTCACGATTCCGGGTTGAGGCGTTTGCCATCGAACCGCTGGGCGAGGGGATGATGGAAGATCGCAATCCTGTTGATCCGGATGCGGTCGGCGAAGTCATCAAGCGGGCCTGTCGCAATGCCGGAACCCGAATGCGCCAGGCAGCGGTGGCGGTTCCAACCTCCAGTGTGATCAATCGCACCGTACCGATGCCAGCCGAATTCAAGGAAAGCGATATCGAGACCAACATCTCGATTGAGGCTGCGCAGTATATCCCTTATCCCATTGAAGAAATCTATCTGGATTTCCAGGCAAAAGGATTGTCCCAGGCCAGTGCTGAGCAACAGGATGTTTTGCTGGTAGCAACCCGCAAGGAGAATGTGGACACCCGGGAAGCGGCGCTCAAAGGGGCGGGACTGATCCCGGTGGTGGTGGATGTAGAAGCCTATGCTCTGGAAAACGCGTTTCGACTGGTGATGGACAGTCTGTCCCGGGGCAACAGCGGGGGCGGCGGGCTGAATCTGAGCAAGGCGCGCGACAGTCTGACGGCGTTAGTCGATATCGGGGCCTCCATTGCCAGCCTGTATATCCTGCAAGAAGACCAGATTATTTTCAGCCGCGAGCAGAATTTTGGCTGTGACCAGCTCACTTTCCGCATCGCGGAGACCTATGGCTTACCACGGGACCAGGCCGAACGGGCCAAGCGAACCGGCCAGGTGGCTGAAGATTACGCCGAGACGTTGCTGGATCCCTTCAAGCAGATGTTGGCGGAACAGGTTGGCCATGCGTTGCAGTTTTTCTTTTCCTCCGATCATTTTGTCACCGGCCGCTATACTGTGGACAATCTGGTCCTGATCGGCGGCGGTGCCATGCTCCCAGGTCTCGACCGGGTGGTGGCGGACGTACTGGGGATTACGACGATGATCGCTAATCCCTTCAAGAACATGGGCAGCGCCACGCGAGTGAACAGCAGCGCCCTGTTGCGTGATGCCCCGCTGCTGGCGATCGCTGGCGGGCTGGCTTTAAGGAGTTTCGACGCATGACGCGCATCAATCTATTGCCTTGGCGCGACGTGCGTCGCGCCCAGCGTCAACGCGATCTGATCATCATGTTGGCGGCAGCGGCGTTGCTGGCTGTGGGGGTGGTGTATCTGGTGCATACCGAGATCGCCAGCCGAATTGAGTTTCAGCAACAGCGCAATGAATATCTGCGCGGCGAGATCGCCCGGTTGAAGAAGGCTGCCGAGGAACTGGCCGAATTGCAAAAGACCAAAAACCGGCTGATCGAGCGCATCAATGTTATTCAGAAGCTGCAGGCCAGCCGTCCGGGCAAGGTGCGGATGCTGGATGAACTGGTTCGGCTGATTCCTGAGGATATTTTCCTGACCGCCTTCAATGTAGCCGGCAACCAAGTCAAGCTGAATGGCACCGCCCGTTCTGATTTGATCATTTCCGAATTCATGCGCGATCTCAAGACATCGAATTTGTTCGGCGAACCAGTGTTGCAGATCATCCAGACCAGGGATGTGAACAACGTGCAGGCGCGGGTATTCGAGCTGACCATTCCGCTCAAACTGGAAGCGGATCAGGAAAGCAGGGGAGGGAAGACATGAACCTGTCCGAAATCAACCTGAACGATATCAATCTGCAGGAAGCGGGCGACTGGCCACTAATCGGCAAACTGGTATTGGTGGTGATCGTCATGGCGGCGGTGGCGGGCGGTGGGTATTATTTTTTCATTTCTGATCAGCTCGTGCAATTGGAGACAGTGGCTAATGAGGAGCAGAAGCTGCGCCAGGAGTTTATTGAGAAGCAGCGGGTAGCGGCTAATCTGGAAGCATTTCGGGCGCAGTTGGTGCAGATGGAGGCTGATCTGGGGGTGATGCTGCGGCAGTTGCCGACCGGCACGGAAATGCCGGATTTGCTCGATGATGTGTCGAACACCGGTAAGAAGAACGGTCTGGAATTCGAATTATTCAAGCCCGAGGCTGAGCAGCCCCGGGATTTTTATGCCGCCAAGCCGATCACCATCAAGGCCAAGGCGACTTATCATCAGTTTGGCGCGTTTGTGAGCGGGGTGGCGGCGCTGTCGCGAATCGTGACTCTGGAGAACGTGACGTTGACGGGGGCAGGCGGTGGTAAGGGCGCTAAAAAGAGTAATGCAGAGCCGGTGAATATTCAGGCGACCTTGCAGACCTACCGTTATATGGACGAAGGCAGCGCGCCAGCGACGGCCAACCCGCAGCAAGGCAAGGGGGCGGCTAAGAAATGAACGCACATTCTATCAACCTCCCTCTTCTGCCAGCGGGGGAGAGCGTGAAGATAGCCGCCCTGGCGCTGATTTTGACCTCACTGGCCGGTTGCGCCGATCGGAATATGAACGACCTGCGGGAGTTTGTGGAGACCACCAAGCGCACGACGCCCATCAGGAAGCCCGACCCTCCGCCGGAAATCAAGCCGTATGAGCCTTTTGCCTATACCGCCCAGGGATTGAAGGATCCCTTCGTAGTGTCGCCCTTTGCTCAGGAAGAGGAACTGTTAATGGCCCAGGACGTGGCGATGACACCGGGCAGTGGTTATACCGGGGTGCGGCCGGATCCAAACCGGGTGCGGGAGGATCTGGAAAAGTATTCGCTGGGTTCGTTGAAGATGATGGGGACGGTGCGAGTGAGCAACGCCGGTGATTTATGGGCGCTGATTTTAGCGCCGGACGGGGTGGTGCACCGGGTGCAGAAGAATAATTACTTGGGCAATAATCACGGCAAAATCATCAATATCAGTGAACAGCGAATCGACTTGAAAGAGATCGTGCCGGATGGGCCTGGGCGCTGGCAGGAACGGGAAGCGTTTCTGTCGCTGACGCAGTGATCAAGAGGGGGGTGTCATGACGAACAGTGCCATGAGCGAAGGCCAATGCGGCCAGCAGTCAGGCGAAGGGAGTCTGCTGCGCTGGGCGGCGTTGGGTTGGATCTGGGCCATCGTGTGGCTGGTGACTGGCTGGACGGCGGTGGATGCGGCGGAGACCGGGCAGCAGCCGATCTTGCAGGCGGTGGATATCAGTCCATTGGCGGGCAACCGGTTGCAGTTGCGGTTTCGGTTGTCGGAGCGGCCGGAGGGGCCGCCGAGCAGTTTTACCATCAATGAACCCGCGCGAATTGTGCTGGATTTTCTGGGGACACGCAATGGATTGGCGACGCGGCAGCAGACGATCAATGTCGGGGTGGCCGATAAGATCAGTGTGCTGGAGGGGGCGGATCGAACCCGGGCATCGCTGAATCTGGCGCGACTGGTGCCATATCGCGTGGAAGTGCAGGGAGATTCGGTGCTGTTGACGCTGGAAAGCGCCGGGACCTCGGTAAAGAAAACCCCGGCGCCGACACCCTCGGGGTCGGTGGCGGCTTCTGCGCCAAAGCGTAGCGAAGCGCCAGCGCCGTCAACGCCGCGCAATGTCAGCGATGTGGGCTTTAAGCGCGGGCCAGCCGGGCAAGGCATCATCACGGTTAAGCTGTCCAATCCGAATATCGCGGCGGACGTGCGCCAGGAGGGGAACCGGATTCTGGCTGATTTTCAGGGGGCGACCCTGCCGAAAGGTCAACAAAGACGCTTGGATGTGACGGACTTTGCGACGCCAGTGACGGCGATTGAAGCATTGAATCAGGGGGGTAATGCCCGGTTGAGCATTCAGCCCAGTCCGCCGTTTGAGTATCTGGCGTATCAGGCGAATGATTTGTATGTGATCGAAGTGCGTCCACCGCAAAAAACAGCGGAGGATGAGGAGAAGGAGGCGCAGTTCGATCCGTCGAAGAAGAAATATAAAGGCGATTTGCTGTCGTTGAATTTCCAGGATATCGAAGTGCGGGCGATTCTGCAGATTCTGGCGGATTTCACCGGTTTGAATATCGTGGTCAGCGATACCGTCAAGGGCAATTTAACGCTGCGCTTGCAAAATGTGCC
>CAZDVY010000043.1:0-1417 GCA_964508935.1 uncultured Candidatus Competibacteraceae bacterium
TCCGCGACGGGCGCACCTACGAGGAAGCCGGCGAGGGACGGGAGTTGGGTTGATCGGGATGGGTCACCCGTCGCAGGATCAGATTCTCCTTGACCTGATCGATCCGCTCGACCGTGAATCGATCAGCGGCGTTCATCGCGTCAATTCCTGCCAGGCCGCGATTAGCCCAGCGGCGGCGCGGT
The DNA here is from genome assembly GCA_964508935.1 of uncultured Candidatus Competibacteraceae bacterium. Taxonomy (GTDB): domain Bacteria; phylum Pseudomonadota; class Gammaproteobacteria; order Competibacterales; family Competibacteraceae; genus UBA2383. The sequence continues at coordinate 183 of CAZDVY010000043.1, forward strand.
CAGCGTCTTCGTCGGCGGTCATCATCCCGACCGAGAGCCGCACCGCCCCCGCTGCGCGGGCAGCATCAACACCCATCGCCGCCAGCACCCCGCTGACAGCGTCGTGTTCGGAGTGGCAGGCCGACCCGAGCGAGGCAGCCACCTCGCCGCTCGCGGCGTGCAGCAGCATCCGCCCGGTCACGCTGGGGAACGAGACGTGCAGGGTGTTGGGCAAGCGCTCGTCGGGACGACCGTTCAGGACCAGGCCAGGAATCGCTTCCGCCAACCGCGCGTGCAGGCGGTCGCGCAAGCCTCGTAACCGGACGGTAGCCTCAGGCAATCGCTCGCGCGCCAGCCGCGCGGCCACCCCCAGTCCGACAATCGCCGGCACGTTCTCGGTGCCGGGTCGCAGACCCCGTTCCTGATCGGCGCCGAAGGTGATCGCCCAAATCGGTGTGCCGGCGCGGACGTACAGTGCGCCGACGCCTTTGGTGGCGTAGAACTTGTGTCCAGCCAGAGCCAGCAAATCTACGCCCAGCGCCTCGACATCGACCGCAATTTTGCCCGCTGACTGCGCCGCGTCGGTGTGCAGCAGAATATTGCGGGGTCGGGTCAGCGCCGCAATCTCCGCCACCGGCTGAATCGTGCCGACTTCGTTGTTGGCGTGCATGATCGACACCAGCGCCGTATCCGGCCGCAGCGCCGCCGCCACGGCTTCGGGCACGACCTGACCGAAGCCATCAACCGGAACCACCGAAACGTCCCAGCCCAATTCACGTAAATGCAACGCCGGCTGCTTCACCGCCGGATGCTCGACGGCGCTGATGACCAGATGCCGTTTGCTTTCACCGCTGGCGGCGGCGACGCCGAGCAAGGCAAGGTTGTTGGCCTCGGTCGCGCAGCCGGTGAAGATGATCTCGTCCGGCGTCGCGCCGATCAGCGCCGCCACCTGTCGCCGGGCATCAGTCACCGCGACCTTGGCAAACTGGCCTCGGTCGTGGGACGAGGAGGGATTGCCGAACTGTTCGCGCAGGAACGGCAGCATCGCGTCCACCACTTCCGGGGCGACCGGCGTGGTGGCGTTGTAGTCCAGATAGACCGGATCACTCATGCCAGCGCCTGCTCCAGATCGGCGATCAGGTCGGCGGGGTCTTCCAGACCGATGGACAGGCGCAGCATCGAATCGGTAATACCCCGGCGCGCGCGCTCCTCCGGGGTGAGACCATGATGGGTAGTGGTGCAGGGCTGGGTGACCA
>CAZDVY010000043.1:1517-18245 GCA_964508935.1 uncultured Candidatus Competibacteraceae bacterium
GCGCGCTCCTCCGGGGTGAGACCATGATGGGTAGTGGTGCAGGGCTGGGTGACCAAGCTCTCCGCCCCGCCCAGGCTCGGCGCCAGGGCGAACAGCCGCAGTCGGTCGGCCACCCGGGTGGCGTCCGCGCCCGTGCCCGCCACTTCGAGGCTCACCATCCCGCCGAAACCGTGCATCTGCGCTTTTGCCAAAGCGTGACCGGGGAAGTCAGGCAGGCCGGGATAAAACACCCGGGCGATTTGCGGGTGACGGGCCATCGCCTCAGCCACCGCCTGCGCCGTGGCGTTTTGTTGCTGAACCCGGACGACCAGGGTGCGCAGGCTGCGCGCGAGCAGCGCGGCGGTCTCGGCGGCGATGGTCGAGCCGAGGTTCTTGCGCCAGTTCCACACTGGCAGCAGCAGTTCCTTCGATCCCGCCAGCACGCCGGCGGTGAGATCGCTGTGTCCACCCAGGTATTTGGTGGCGCTGTGGATGACAAAATCGGCGCCCAGCTCCAGCGGACGCTGGTTGACCGGCGAGGCAAAGGTGTTATCAACCGCCACCTGCGCACCGCGAGCGTGGGCTAGCTCGGCGATGGCGCGGATGTCGAACAATTCCAGGGTTGGGTTGGTCGGCGTCTCGAAGAACACCAGTTTCGCGCCACCGGCCAGCAGAGCGTCCAGGCGATCCAGTTCGTGGCCGAGGAGCAGGTGGGTCGGGATGCCCAGCAGAGGCAACTGGCTGGACAACAGTTCCAGCGTGCCGCCATAGGCGTCGCCGATGCAGACGATGCCTTCCCGGCCGTGGGTGAGAAACAGCGCGGTTTCAGCCGCCATGCCGGAGCAAAAGGCCCAGGCCAGCTCCGCGCTTTCCAGACTGGCCAGGGTCTCCTCCAGGGCGAACAGGCTGGGGTTCAGACCATAGCGGGTGTAAAGGCTGCCCGGTTTCCGGCCATCCACCACGTCGAGCAGGTCGGCGGTCGAGGCAAAGGCGAAGGTCGTGGTGTTGTAAACCGGCAGGTGTGGGCTGCCGTGAGCGTCCTTGAGCGTGCTGCCGTGAATGGCGCGGGTGGCCAGGGTATGGCGGGCGTCGGTGGTCATGGGTCGGGTTCCGGGTTGTCGGTTGCGGTTCTGGGTGATTTAAAAGACCAGGACTTTATCGGCGGCGGCGGTCCAGTCGGCCAGTTCGGCAAGCGTCGACCGCTTCGCGCCCTCGATCATTTCCGCTTCGGCTATGCCGCGCGCATCCATACAGGTTCCGCACAGCCCAACCGCGCCTTGGCGCGCCACCTGACTAAGCATGAGTTGCGTGTTGTAGTAGCCTTCCGGCACCTTCTGTCCGGACTTGGCGCAGAACACCGCGTCGGCCATCAAAAAGAGGTAAACCTGTTGATCGTCCTTCGCCGCCAAGGCGCGGGCCAGCCGCAGCGCATTGTAGGGACGTTCGTTCCCGTAGGGGGCATCGTTGATGATAAACAGTGTGGTCGTAACACGGGGCGCTCGCGTCGCCGCCATTATCGTAGTATGCGCTGATGAACGACTGAAACCGCAAGATAGCGACGAGAGAGGATCAGCGCTCCATGGACCTCATCATCATCGGACTAGTCGCGTGCCTGACGTCGGCGTTGACCTTGTTTTCAGGGTTTGGCCTCGGCACGGTGCTCATGCCCGTATTCGCATTGTTCCTCCCGGTGCCGCTGGCCATTGCGGCCACGGCGGTCGTACACTTCGCCAATAATCTCTTCAAGTTTGGCTTGATGTTCAGGCAGGCCGACTGGCGGGTCGTGGCCCGGTTCAGCATTCCCGCCGCCATCGCCGCGATGGTGGGGGCAGGTTTGCTCGGCCTGTTCGACCACATGCCGGTACTGAGCCGCTACACCTTCGGCGAATCGACCTTTGAAGTCACCGCCGTCAAGGCCGTCATCGGGATCTTGATCATAATATTCGCTCTACTGGAACTGTGGCCGCGCTTTCAGGCGCTGGCTTTTCCACCGCGCTGGTTGCCACTGGGTGGAGCACTGTCTGGATTCTTCGGGGGGCTGTCCGGCAATCAGGGGGCGCTGCGCTCGGCTTTTCTGATCAAGACCGGATTGTCGAAAGACGCCTTCGTGGCGACCGGCGTCGTGTCAGCGGTCATCGTCGATGCCACGCGGCTGCTGGTGTACGGTGCCAGCTTTATGGCGAGCCACCTGGCCCAGTCGCGGGAGGCGGTCGCGCCGGTCGTCGTGGCCGTCTTATGCGCGTTCGCGGGCGCGATCCTCGGCAAGCATCTGCTTCAGAAGGTGACGCTGCGCACAGTGCAACGGGTCGTGGCTGGTATGATGCTGCTGATCGGCGCCGGCCTGGTCACCGGGTTGATTTGAAGCGTAGTGGGCAGGGTTCCATCATCCACCCTGATCCCTAATCCCTGAAAAGCATTTTCTACTGGGAAACGATATCAGCGTTACGGTGCGGCGGTATACACCTCGGTATTGGGATAAAAACCATACCAGGCAAACCAGAAGCCGATCACGCTGGGGATTTCCGGCCCGGTCGCATCCAGCACCCGGCCGGTGCGATGTTCAGCGTCATATTCAATGCGCACCGGGCGCGCGCCCAAGGTGTCTGTGAAGGGTGTCGCCGTCCGTTCCAGTTCGCTGAACGGGTACGCTTTGGCATGACCGTTGAGGGTCACACCGATCACTGATTCCTTGGGATGAAAGCGTTGACTCTTAAAGCGCAGCGCGAACATCACCTGTTCGCTTTGCACATACCCGGCGTAGGGATCGCGCCCGTAATCCCGGTTATGACCGGTCTCCGGCGACAGCACCCGCGTATCGGGATGCCGCCGCCGCCAATCCGCCCAGCTCGTGTGGGTCACCGGCGTCATGGTCAGGCGCTGGCCTTTCATGGGGCCGGTAATGGCGGTGGTCATGATCTGCGACCAGAGTGATTCGGTCTGCCGGTCATACAACAGCACGTCACTGTTATAGAGCAAGCCGGACACACCAAACGTCAGCGCCCTCCCGTTGACCGTGGACAGAAACGCCATGCCGGTGCCGCACAAGGGGCAGAAGGTCACCGCTACTCGCTCTGCGCCAAACTGATCATTGACCACTTCATGCCAGTTGAGAATGGCGATCGGATAGGCTTTAGTGACGCCATGGCGGGCCATCCCCAGCACCCGATCGTCCGGGGCGAGAAAATCGGCCTGATCGGCGGCAATAAAGGCCGGATGGTCGAGGGCGGGAATCCCGTCTTTGGCCGGACCACCACTATGAATCTCGGCGACCGGCACGAGCGAATCGCTCAGGTCGAAACCGTTGCGATCCAGACCCCATACCACGCCCGTCACGTTCAGCAGCAACGAAATCAACAGGCTCTGCATCCACTGGCGCATCAGCATTCCTCCGTTAAAGCGAAATAAGGACGCCAGTGGATACCCAGCCAGATACCGGGCAGGACGCTGGCCATCCACAGCCGGTCATGCACGCTGGATGAGGCGACTCCCACCACGAATGCGCCGAGTCAGATCAGGAAGGCGCCGACCGACTTTGTCAATTTGCATCGGCGCTTCTTGCATCAGTGGCAGGAAGTAGCGAGTTTTGCGTCAGCGGGGCGATTTTGGTATGGACAGCAGTATGGCGAGGACAGTAACGCGCTTTTCCGCCATAACCGCCGTGAGGACGTTGAAAGGTTCAGCAACTTGCAAATGACGTGCTGTTCTGGAAACCGGCGCGCCGGTTCAAGTCGCAATGGGCACCGGCGAGAATCGGGGCGCGGCTCGTCGGCTGGAGGGCGGCCGCTGGAACGTGGCTCTGTTGATTAAAACCCTGCGCTACCTGGAAATGACTCAAATCCTGGCGTCCGGTCGATACGGACGCCGTGGCATTGGGCACGACGCTCCGATCATTAAAGCCGGCGGCGTGCGCAGTGGACAGACCGGACAGGGCGGCGATCAGGGCAAAACTGGCAGCGGCAAGGGTGGTTTTCATGAGATTACTCCTGAGTGGATAAGCGGTTTTAGGCGCCGCCTAATCAGCGGCTTCAGAAATACTTACGCCGGTCGGAGAGTCCTGGATGCAGGCCCGGTCAAAAAGGTTTGGCTCAATATGAATTCCAGACTGTTGAGAATACGTTGCCTCGGCAGCGGTCAGGGATGCAATGATGGCGACTGGGTGGAAAGCTGCACCGCGCTGGTGGAGCGTTTCACGTCGGCGGATGCTCACGCCTCTCGTTCCGAACGACCGAGGCCCATTACAGGAGGGTGTTTTTCAGCCGGATACTCCGCCGATTCCTGGCAGCCTTGGGTGATCTACACTTGAATTCGCCAGGGAGAGCGTATTTACAAGAGTGAGAGCACACCGTCGATCTATTGTGGAGATGCGTCATGAAAACACACCTTGCATTGCCGTCTGCGGTCATCCATTGGCCTTCGCTGAAGAGGCTCGGCGTGGTCAGTCTAATCCTGTGGGGCGGGAGCAGCGCGCTCCCGGTCGGGGCCGCCGCCCCGGTCGATGCGGATTTGACAGCGCGCGGAGCTTATCTGGTGACTGCCTTTGGCTGTGCGGATTGTCATACGCCACTCAAACCGGGACCTCGCGGTCCAGAACCGGATCAATCGCGGGCCTTGTCCGGCCACCCGGAAACGCTCCAGTTGCCACCGCCGCCCAAGGCGGATGGCTCCTGGGTGTGGTTCGGGGCCGCCACCAATACCGCCTTTGCCGGTCCCTGGGGGATCACTTACGCCAGCAATCTCACTCCGGACCCGGACACCGGACTAGGGCGCTGGAAAGCCGAGGACTTTGTGCAGGCGATGAAAACCGGCAAACATGTGGGCGTCGCCCGACCGATCATGCCGCCCATGCCGTGGCAAGCCCTGTCGCATCTCACCGAGGACGACCTGCGGGCGATGTTTCAGTATCTGCACACCTTGCCGCCGATTCGCAATCAGGTTCCGGATTATCAGCCGCCACACTGAAGTGGATGGAACCGCTGGCGCTGTTGATCAGCACCCTGGTCAAACCGAAGCGCCAGCGGAAATGCAAAATGCAGATTCGTGTTTCTTCCCACGGTGGGGTGAGGCACAGGATGATAGTGATTTTCATTCACCGCTTTGAACCTTGCTGCGTTTACTGGGGAATTACCGAGTAAGTGAGCGAACCCCAGACAAACAGGGGCGTACCCGCTGATCGGTCCACAGGATAACGAGGAGATTGTGTGATGAGTGATGAATCTGAGCGCCGTAAACCCACTGAAATGGCGAAGATATTTTTCAGTACCGCCGCCAATGCGGCTTTTCCTGGCATCATGGGAGACGGCATAGGACCTAAAGAACTGGCCAATGTTTTACACAAAATGGCCGCTGGTCTTGAGGAGATGGCCACCGGCCTGCGCGCAACCTACATATTGCTTGCGGAAGTCAAGGAACTCATTCGGCGTCAGAACACCGCGCCATCCAGCCGGTGATGATTTTCCCTGGTTGCCCTGGGAGGTTTTTACGATCCCGCAAATCGACGCCGGATGGTCGGAGTCTAGCCGTTTGCGCCTGCAAAAATGAGTACTGGTCCTTCCAGACGTGGACAGTGCCTGCTTCGTCAGCCACACTTCAATAGCGTGCAGAGGCGCATCGTCCTCCTGGAGGAGAACCCCGGTGAGCGAAACCGAAACCACGACTGACGACCTGGAGTTGATGCGTGCGGTGGCCCGCCAGGACCGCCAGGCATTTAAAGTGTTATATGATCGTTACGCGCCACGGATTGGCCGCTACCTCATGAAGTTGTTGAAGCAACCTCAACGGGTGGATGAAGCCGTGAACGATACCATGTTAGCGGTCTGGCAGAATGCCAGCCGCTTCGATCCTGCTCAGGGCCGTCTGTTGACCTGGTTACTGGGCATCGCCCACCACAAGGGCCTCAAAGGATTGCGCGGGGCGAAGCGATTTTCCGCTGAGGTGTCGCTCGACACCTCGCCGCCCGCCGGCCTGGATGATCGTGAAGAGCACAATGACACTCCACTGGCCATCGCGCCGCACACTCCTGAGCGCACCGTGCTGGGCTGGGAACTGGGCCAGGCGCTGGGCCAGGCGTTGGACCGGCTGCCGCTGGAGCAGCGCGTCGTCATCGAACTGGCCTTTGGCGAGGATCGTTCCTATGCAGAGATCGCAGCCATTCTCGACTGCCCGCTGAATACCGTCAAAACCCGGGTATTTCACGCCCGCAAAAAACTGGCTCAACTGCTGGCCCAATGCGGCCATCCTGACTTCACCACGGTTCGGGATTAACTGCCATGACTACACTGATAACCGACTGCTCCACATTAAGCCCGCACCGGGATATTGAGGAACTGTTGCCTTGGTACGTCAATGATACGCTGGCCCCGGATGAGAAACTGACGGTCGAGCGCCATCTCGAAAAGTGCCCCGCCTGCCGAGCGGAACTGGAACAGTGCCGCGCCCTGGCGGCCCGGATTCACGAACCCTGTGAAGACACATGGCGGCTGCCTGCTGGCCATTTCGACCGGCTGATGGCCGACATCGATCGCCTGACGCCGCCGCCAGCCCAACCCAGGAACGCTGCCGTCTGGTGGCAACGCATTCTGGAAGGGTTGCAAGCCACTCCGGCGCCAATACGCTGGACCCTGGCTTTTCAAAGTTTGGCCGTGGCCGGATTGCTGCTGGCGCTGCTGCCAGCAACGCCACTGAACGATCCGGGTTACGAAACGCTGTCTGCCAATGACGCGATCCCGGCAACGGGAGAACCACGGTTACGCGTCGCATTCGCCGAACCGATGACGGTTGGCGAGCTGCGCACCCTGTTACGTGACATCAGCGGCCAGATCGTCGCGGGTCCCACCGCGTTAGGCATCTACACCATCGCCGTAACCGGCAACGAACGGCCAGCCGAGGCGCAGGACCGAGCGGTGGCCATGCTGCGCGCTCATGAACAGGTGCGGCTGGCCGAACCGTTGACGCCACCACACTAAAGGAATCCGGTCGATGTGGAAACGGTATGTCAACCCCGCCTGCGCTGCATTGTTGGCTCTGGCGGCCTGCGCAGCTCCGCTCGAACAGGCACCGCTGGAGACGATCTCCGAACCCGGCGTGCCCAAGCAGTTGCAATCTCGTCAGATCATCGTGGCGCTGGCCGAGCAGGAACGGCCACAGTGGTCCGCCATCGCCCAGGAGTTGCAGGCTCGCTATCGGCTTCGGTCGGTGGGTGAATTCCCGTTGACCTCCATCGGCGTGCAATGCCTGGTATTTCAGGTTCCCTCCGATCAGTCGCTGGAGGCCCTCCTGGCCCGGCTAAAATCCGATTCGCGGATCGAATTGGCACAGCCTAACCAGGCATTTGAGGGCCTGCAGGCCGCAGACGACCCAACTACCGGATACACCGCATTGGCCTACGGCGTGAAACTGATCGGCGCCGACCGGGCCTGGCGGGTCAGCACGGGACGGGGCGTGCCGGTGGTGGTGATCGACACTGGCGCGGACATCGACCATCCCGCCTTGCGCAGTCAAGGAATCAAGACCGCCAATTTCGTGGAGGGCGGCGAGACCTCCTTTGTCACGGACCGCCATGGGACTGCTGTTGCCGGCGTGATCAGCGCTCAACCGGCTGCTGGCGTCAGGATCGATGGCGTTGCGCCGGATGTGGCGCTCACCGTGGCCAAGGCTTGCTGGTATCCGGAACCGGCCAGCGCCAAGGCCCGTTGCAGTAGCTGGACTTTGGCCAAGGCCATCGACTTCGCCATCAACGACGGCGCACGCGTGATCAATTTGAGTCTGGGCGGACGCTCCGACGAGTTGCTGACCCGGCTGCTGACCGCCGCCGACCGCCGTGGCGTCGCTGTCGTAGCCGCGACCTTGGAGGGCCGGGATGACCCTGGCTTTCCTGCTCAACTGGACACGGTGATCCCCGTGATCGCCTGCGATGCGGACCGCCGGGTCACCTGGCCCCGCTGGCGTACTCCTCCCTTCGTGGCGGCGGCCCCTGGCGTTGAGATTGTCGCCCCCGCTCCGCACAACCGCTATGACCTGCTGTCCGGCAGTTCGCTGGCTGCCGCTCATGTCACTGGCGTGGTCGCCCTGCTTGTGCAGCAGGAGCCGCAACGTCGGCCCGACCAGATCCGGGAGATTCTGCGTACAACGGCTCAACCAGCGGCCACCGCCAGCGATTCGCCCCCGCTGGACATTAGAATCGTCGATGCCTGCGCTGCGCTGGCCCGTCATACTCCGCTACTCGCCTGCTATTGAATGTACAGCACCGAGTCCCTGGTTTGTCCATCATCCTCTATTTCTTCGTTGTACTCGGGCGCTGTTACATCATCCTCAATCTTCGCCCCGCATGGACGGTGTTGCAAACCCCAACTGTGCGGTCAGCCGTTGCTGAATGGCGTTGACCGGACGGGTAAAACCGGCCAGCAGATGATACAGCACCGGCGTCAGGAACAGGGTCACGATAGTGGAGAGCAGCAGGCCGCCGATGACCACCACACCGATAGCGATGCGGCTTTCCGCACCGGCCCCGCTGGCTAAAGCGAGGGGCAATGCGCCCAGCACCGTGGAGAGCACGGTCATTAAGATGGGTCGCAATCGCTGACTGGCGCCGGCCAGCACTGCTTCCCGGATGTTGATCCCCTGCGCCCGAAGCTGGTTGGCGAACTCCACAATCAGAATCCCGTTCTTGGCCATCAGTCCGATCAGCAATACGCAGCCGATCTGGCTGTAGATGTTGAGTGACTGGCCGGTCAGCAGCAGCGACAATAACGCCCCGGTCACGCCCACCGGCACGGTGAACAGAATGATGAACGGATGGATGAAGCTCTCGAACTGGGCGGCCAGCACCAGAAACACAATCAGCAGGGCGAAACCGAAAGTGAAGTACAGGCTGCCGGAGGTCTCCAGAAACAGTTCGGCGGCGCCGGTGAACGACGTGCGCGCTTCAACCGGCAATTCTTCGGCGGCGATACGCTGGAAATCGGCAATCGCCCGGCCCAGATCGTAGTCCCCAACCAGCGTCGCCTCAATCGTGACTGACGGCAGCCGGTCAAAGCGACGCAGCGCCAGCGCCGAGGATTCTTCACGCAGATCGACCACCGCGCTTAACGACGTCAGCGCGTTGCTCCGGTCAGCGCGCACGAAAATGCCGTGCACATCGTCCGGTTGCCGCCGATCCTGCGCTTGCGCTTGCAGGATGACCGAGTATTCCCGGCCCCGGTCGATATAAGTGGTGACCTCGCGCGAGGCCAGCAGCGTTTGCAGGGTGGCGGCGATGCGCTCGACCGGAATGCCCAGCTCATCGGCCAGATCGCGGTTGATTTCCACCCGCAGGGTCGGCTGGCTGGTCTCATAATCGCTGTCAATGGCCGTCAGTCCCGGATTCTGCCGGGCGCGGACCTTGATCGCTTCGCTCCAGGCCACCACCGTAGCGTAGTCCGGCCCGCCGACCACGAATTGCACCGTCTGCGAACTGGCGCTGCGGCCCAGGCTGGAGCGCCCGCTGGGAATGGCCCGCACATCGGGAATCTCGCGCAACAAACCACGGGTAGCGGCAATGATCTCCTGCTGGCTGCGTTCGCGCTGACTCCAGTCAGTCAGGCCAATCGCCAGAAACGCCTGGTTGTGGTTACCACCCCGGCCGGCGATGGCTAGCAGCCGCCGGGCTTCGTTGTTGTCGAGCAGCGGTTGCAGGGCGTGCTCAATCTTGCGCACGCCGGCGTCGGTAAACGCCAGCGTCGCGCCTTCCGGGGCGCGGGCGGTAATAAAGAACGCGCCGCGATCTTCAGTGGGCGCCAGCTCCTGCGGCAGGTCTCGGTACAGCAACAACGCCGTGCCGGTGAGCAGCATAGCGATAGCTAACACCACCAGCGGCATGGCCAGCGCACCGGCAAGCGCGGTTCGATAACCCTGCTCCAGGGCAGCGAAGGCCCGCTCCGCCAGCCGCATGAAGGCATTGGGCGACCCCTCGCCGCGTCCCAGCAGTTGTGAACAGAGCATCGGCGTCAGCGACAGGGCCACGAACGTGGAAATCACCACCGCCGCCGCCAGCACCAGACCGAATTCCTGGAACAGTTTACCGATCTCCCCGCCGAGCAGGGATAACGGCACATACACCGCAATCAGCACCGCGCTGGTCGCCAGCACCGCGAAGGTTACTTGCCGCGTGCCTTGATAGGCGGCGACGAGGGGCGGTTCGCCATGATCCACCCGGCGCTGGGCGTTCTCCAGCACCACGATGGCGTCATCGACCACCAGGCCAATGGCTAAAATGAGCGCCAACAGCGTCAGCAAATTGATTGAAAAACCCAGCGTCGCCAGCAGCATAAAGGAGCCGATCAGCGCCACCGGAATGGTCACCGCCGGGATCAGCGTCGCCCGCACCGAGTAGAGAAAGGTGAAGATCACCAGCACCACCACGCCGACGGCCAGGAGCAGCGTCATCACGACTTCAACAATGCTGGCCTGGATAAACAGCGCGTCGTCGGTGGCGACGGTCATTTGCACGGTCTCGGGTAATTGCGGGCGGAGACGCTCCATCTCGGCGCGCACCCCGGACGACACCGCCAGGGTGTTGGCTCTGGATTGCCGGATCACGCCCAGCGTGACCGAGTTCTGCCCATTGGTGCGCACCAGTGAGCTGTCGTCCTCGACGCCCTGCTCCACCTGGGCCAGCTCCGCGAGCCGAATCGGATAGCCGTCGCGTTGGACAATGACCAGATTGCGAAAATCCTCGACGGTCTTCAACCGGCTGTTGATGCGCACCACCAGTTGCCGGTGGGTCGATTCGAGGCGACCCGAAGGCAATTCCACATTCGCTCGAAGCAGAGCGGCCTCGACATCGATGGTCGTCAATCCACGGGCGGCCAGCGCCTCGTTGTCCAGCCACACCCGGATCGCATAACGACGGGCGCCGCTAATGGTCACTTCGCCGACCCCGCTCACCGTGGTCAGGCGATCGACGACGACGCGCTCCGCCAGATCGGTCAACTCCTCGCCGGACAGGCGCGGGCTGGTCAGGGAAATGCGCAGCACCGGCTGGCTGTCGCTGTCCGCCTTGACCACCTGTGGCTCGTCAGCTTCATCCGGCAGGCGGTTGGCCACCGAACCGACGACATCGCGCACGTCAGCGGCGGCGCTGTCGATATCCCGGTCAGTGGTGAATGTCACCCGGGTTTGGCCCACCCCTTCGCGAGAATTGGATTCGATGCGCTGAACGCCGTCAATCCGGGCCACCGCCCCCTCGATGACCTCGGTAATTTCGGTATCGATGATCACCGGCGCCGCGCCAGTGTAGCGGGTGGTGATGGTGACCACCGAGGCGTCGATATCCGGCAGCTCACGCACCGGCAAATCGCGCAGGGCCATCAACCCGCCGACGATGATCAGCAAGCTGACGACGACGGCGAAAACCGGCCGTTTGATGAAGAGATCGGATAAAAACATACCGGATTCCGCGTCTTCAAGACGGTTGTCGACGGGCCGCGCTACCTGAATCTGAGTTCGGCAGGCGCTGGCCGACCGCACGAATCGGCGTTTTATCGCGCAACGATTGTTGGCCTTTGGTCACCACTTCGACATGTGGCGCCAGTCCGGCCAGTACTTCAACTGTAGCGTCGCGGCGCTGGCCCAGGGTAATCATCGTTCGCAACGCGGCGTCAGCTTCGACCACGTAAACGTAGCTTTGCCCTCCCTCGGTGATGACCGCCTCTTCAGGAACCAGGACGGCGTCGTGGCGTTCGGCGATGATAAGCTGAATCGCCATGAACAACCCGTCGGGCAACAGCCCATCGGCATTGGGCAACTCGGCGCGGACCCGGAACGCCCGAGTGGCTGGCTCGATGCGGGTATCCACTTCATGCACCGCACCGCTGAACGTGCGACCGGGAAAGGCCACACTGGTGGCGATCACTTTCTGACCGGCTTTCACCGCGTTGAAATACCGCTCCGGAATCCGGAATTCCAGCTCAATAGTTTCCAGATCATCGAGGGTAGTCAGCACCGTGCCGGAATCGACGTAAGCGCCGAGATTGATATTCCGCAACCCGACGACGCCACTGAACGGTGCCCGAACATTGCGCTTTTCCCGCTGGCTGCGGGCGGCAGCCAGCCGGGCTTCGGCCATGCCCAGCCGGGCGCGCAGCTCGTCCAGATCAGCGGCCGACAGTAGGTTGCGGGCGCGCAGCGATTCAGCGCGGATTATCTGGGTGCGCAGATTCGCCAGTTCGCTCTCGGCCTCTTGCACCACCGCTCGCTCACTGGCGTTGTCGAGTTCAATCAACACTGCACCGGCCGGGATGCGCTGGCCGGGTTCGAAGGCGATGCGTGTCACCAGACCCGCAGTGCTGGGGACGATCTGGACAGAGCTGGCGGCGCGGGTGGAACCTACCGCAGTCACAGCTTCCGTCACGGTGCCGGTTCGCGTGGTAGCGGTTTCGACCGCCACAGGATTACTCTGGCGAGGTGGCGGCGAACGGCTGCCCTCCGTTTTGCCGCCAACCGTCCAATATCCGCCACCGACCATGAGCGCGGCCAGCAGAGCGACCAGGCCGATTTGGGAGCGTAGATGCATGGTTGAAATTCACCGAGAGTAGGGTCGAACATCGAACAGGAAAGGCTCTTCTCCAAGAGACCCTGTGACTCGGGAAAGGTTACCGGCGATGGCGTCGGGATGGGCGCAGCTTCAGCCTTCCCCCAATACCCGACGCCGCAACAACCGCTCGTCGATAGGGACAAGCAGCAGGATCATCAGCACAAACAGGGTACAGGCGGACAACAAGTGGTGGTTCAGTTGACCGGCCAGCAGCAGCAGGCGAATCCCTTCCGCCAGGTGGTGCAAGGGATTCAGCACCAGCCAGGCTTGCGTCCACAGGGAGTCGCCCTCCAGCGGGAAATAAGTGCTGCTGGCGAAGCCCAGCGGCATGATGACCAGAAAGAAGGGAATATTCATGTGGTCGATGCTGGGCACGAGGGCCGTAAACAAGAGTCCCAGCGTAGCGAAGGCCAGGGCGGCCAGGAACAGCAACGGAAGCGCCACGAATATGCCGACCCAGTACACAGGCAATCCGCCGGCCAGAGAAAACCCCATGAGTACCAGGGTCACGATCAGGGCGTAGACCGTCCCCAGCGTGGCGGCCCACAGCACCTCGCCCCAGACCACATGCTCCAGCCGCACCTGGGTAATGAGCTGTCCTTCCCAGGTTTTCTGGTAATGCATGCGGATATAGGCGGCGAACAGCGCCTGAAAGAAGGCCGTCATGAAGGCGGTATAGGCCAGCATGCCGGGCGCCAGATAGGCCAGATAGGCAACGGGCCGCCCGCGCCAGGCAAAGTCCGGGATGAAGCCGCCCAGTCCCACCCCGAACGCCAGTAACAGGATGATCGGTTCCAGCAGCGGCGGCAGCGCCGCCGTATGCCAGTTGCGCCGGTACACGGTCAGGTGCCGCCCCAAAACAGCGCGGCTTTGCCACTGCAAGGCGGCTCGATAGTGGAAGGTCATGGCTTCTCGGCCAGCTTCAGGAACAGATCATCCAGGGTGGGGGGCCGGACCTCGAAACGCAGGTCGCCAAATCGGGCGCTGAACCGGGTCAGACCCGGCCCATCCAGGGCGAGATGCAGGGTGGAAAGCACCCGGGCAGGTTCCGGCAGACCTATCTGCCGCGCCCAGGCGCAGACCGCTGGCGTCGCTGGATCGCGGGCGTCCAGCACCAGCATGTGTTCACCGACCAAGCTCCCCAGCACGGCGCGGGAAGGCCCGGCGGCGATGACGCGGCCCTCACGCAAAATCAGCAGCTCATCGGACAGGCGTTCCGCCTCATCCATGTAGTGGGTAGTCAGGACGATGCCCAATCCGTCGCGCCGCAGTGTATCGACCAGTTCCCAGACCTCCAGACGCGCCTGCGGGTCCAAGCCGGTGGTGGGTTCGTCCAGGAACAACAGTTGGGGTTCATGGACCAAGGCGCGGGCCATCATCAGCCGGCGTCGGTAACCGCCCGAAAGAATGTCGGGTTTGGCGTTCGCGTAGCGGTCCAGTCCGAAGCGTTCGAGCAACGCCGTGATTCGTTCCTTCACTGCGGGCGTTCGCAAGCGGAAGTAGCGGCACATTTGCTCCAGGTTGCCGCGCACCGTGAAATCGGTGTCGAAGGTGTCATCCTGGGTGCAGACGCCCACGCGCCGGGCGACCGCCTCGGGATCAGCGCTCCGGTCGATCCCGGCCACCCGAATGACGCCGGCGTCAGGCTGAAGGAACCCGTAGCACAGCCGCAGGGTGGTGGTCTTGCCCGCCCCGTTGGCGCCCAGCAACCCCAGCACTTGGCCGGCCCGACATTGCAAATCGACCCCGTCGACGACGCGGCGACCCGCAAACTGCTTGACAAGACCGGTAGCCCGTAAAACAGGCTCGTTTTGGATACTCAGGTCAGAAACACGCAGTGACACGATGATGATCCATCTGGGAGAGTCAAACCCGAACGCATCCATCCAATGGGTCTTGAATCCATCCGATTACCACAACTCACTAACTTATTGATTTTTTATAGATTGTCCAAAACCGGGTGTTTGAGAGAAAACTCAATCAGGTCAATCAATTATCGTATTGCAGCGCAACATGCGGGTAATCGGATGCCTTTAAACGTAGTAGAACACCAGACACGCCCCCAACAGCAATACCGCCCACAACACCATGCTGCCGGTGGGCCAAGTGACGGCCAGTTTGCCGTGCAGACCATGATGCAGGGACAGGACTTGAATAAGCGCTTTAACACGACGCTCGACCACATCCGTCAGGCAAATCCAGGCGCGATCCAGTCCGCCCCAGACGCGAACGGTGACCGCAGGCAACAATTTGCGATAGATCCAGTCGAAATCCAGATTCACCGAAGGAATCTCCGGCGGATACCAGCCCAGTTTCATCAACGTGGTGAACGCCAGCGCAGCGAACAGCAATAACTGCGTTTGCGACAGCACATGACTCATGGTGTAGGGCGCGTAATCCATCGCATACGGCAACCAGGGGTAAAGCAGCCATTGCGGAAAGAGTCCCAGCAACACACAGGCCAGCGCGGTCAGACCCATGGCGACTAACATGCCGGTTGGCGCCTCAGCGCAGCGCTTGCCGCTATCGTGATAGAAAAAGCTGAAAAAGGGGATTTTGATGCCGGAATGGTCCAAAACACCGGCTGAAGCGAACAGCAATACCAGGAAAATCCAGGGATAATGCTGCTCAGCGACGGCAGCCATGATCAGCGATTTTGAAACAAAGCCGCTGAACAATGGAAAAGCCGAAATCGACAGCGAGCCGACGATGCAAAATCCGGCGGTCAACGGCATGGATTTGTACAACCCGCCCAACTCCGAAGCCTTGATCGTCCCGGTGCGGAACAGTACCGCGCCCATGCTCATGAACAGCAGGGCCTTGTACAGAATGTGGCAGAACGCATGGGCCGCAGTGCCGTTCAACGCCAGTTCAGTGCCAACGCCAATGCCCACCACCATGAAACCGAGCTGGTTGTTGAGGCTATACGCCAACACCTTGCGCAAATCATTCTCGATCACTGCGAAAAAGATCGGAAACACGGTCATGGTCGCGCCAATGTAGATCAGCAACTCGGTGCCAGCATAACCGCGCGCCAAGGCATAAACCGCCAGTTTGGTCGTGAACGCTGATAACACCACCGCGCCGGTCACCGTGGCCTGGGGATAGGCGTCCTTCAACCAGTTGTGCAGCAGCGGGAAAGCGCATTTGACGCCAAAAGCGATGAAGATGAGCAGACCGCCAGGCGCATCCAGGCCCAAATGCTCGAAGGCGATAGAACCGGTCGCGCGGACGTGAATGATTGTCCCGGCCAACAACAACACCCCCGATCCAACCTGAATCACCAGGTAACGCAAACCAGCTTTGAGCGCCGCGTCAGTGCGCCGCGCCCAGATCAGGAATACCGAACTGAGGGCAGTCAATTCCCAGTAAATGAATAACGTGATCAGATCGCCGGCCAGCACTGCGCCAATCGCGGCCCCCGCGTAAACCAGGGCCGAAACATCCTGTAACGTATCGCGTTGATGTAGCGCGTAGATCACGCCCAGCCATGAGGCGATCAGGAAAATCAGCGCGAAGATAAAACTGAGCCGGTCCAGCCGCAGGGTAATCAGATTCATCTCAAACAGCGGGAAGACGCCGCTCGATCCATAGTCCATGCCGCAGAGCTGGAGGATGCCCAGCAGCGGCAGCGTCAGCAGGTAAACGGCGCGCATCCGGCCATTGAGCAGCGGCGCCAGCAGACCGCCGATAATCAGAATCAGGGCGGGGTTCAGTCCTTCAGCGATCATAATAATCCTCGTCCCGCTTGAGCAATCGGCGTAGCCCCTTGGCCGATAGTACGATGAAACAGTACGCCAGAAAGCCGAACACCCCGTAAAAGATCGGTAGCGCTTCCTCGAAGGTAAAATGTCCCTGCTTGACATAGAGGGCGTCGAACAGCGCCAGTCCCACACAGACTGCGATTAGCAGCCCGACCAGTTTGTTGACATTACGCGGCTCATCCAGCCAGCGCTTTCGCTCCGGCTGATCGGTAGGCGATGTCGGAAAGGTCATCAGCGGCTCCTCAGCGGGCGACAATCGGCGCCAACAGCGTATAAAGGGCATCGGCGGAAAAGAACAGCAACACACAGCCCAGCGCAGTCAAACAGAGCGGAACGACGCAAGCCAGCGGTGCTTCACGGAAGCCGGCTTCATCGACTGAGGGTAAGAAAAACCCCCGCGCGGCGATAGGCAGCAGA
>CAZDVY010000044.1:0-18242 GCA_964508935.1 uncultured Candidatus Competibacteraceae bacterium
AGCATGCCGCCAGCGTTCAATCTGAGCCAGGATCAAACTCTTCAGTTTAATCTCTCAAACTCATAACTTTTCGCAAGCTTCTCTTCACCTGCTTTCACAGTTCAGAAAAAACTTGTCAGCCCTGCAAGAGCCTTAAGTTTCTTCCCTCACAACCTCTCTTATTGATAAAGAACTTGTTGCTTTTTTTTCTCTCGCTAAGCGACGAAAGATAGCAATCATACCATATAAAAATTAATCTTCAAAGGCTTATTGCTGCGCTCCCTGCAACTGCCCCCCTCTGGAGACTTCACGGCAACCAAAGAAGTTGCGCATTATAGAGTCCAAAACTTGCTTGTCAACACTTCAATTAAACAACCTTACAAACTTTCTTCATAAAACGATGATCTTCGCCACTCGCCGCTTGCCGACCTGGTAGACATGATCGCTACCTGCGGTTAGTTCCAAATCGCGGCTGTCAACCCGTTCACCATCAATTCGCACTGCGCCCTGCTGGATCAGACGCAAGGCTTCCGAGGTGCTGGCCACCAGTCCAGACTCCTTGAGCAGGTTAGCAATCGGCAATCGGCCATCGCGGGATTGGACCTGCACTTCTGCCAGGTCTTCAGGCAACGCACCCTTCTGGAAACGTTCGATGAACGCCGCCAAGGCATGGCGACCCGCTTCGACATTATGAAAACGAGCAACCAGCTCCTCAGCCAGCTTGAACTTCACGTCACGGGGATTCAGGCGTTCGTGATCAACTTGCTGTCGCCATTCGGCAATCTCGTTGATCGGATGGAAACTCAACAATTCGAAATAGCGCCACATCAGATCGTCGGAAATGGACATGAGTTTGCCGAACATTTCGTTCGGTTCATCACGGATGCCGACATAGTTGCCCAGTGACTTCGACATCTTCTGCACCCCGTCCAGCCCCTCCAGAATGGGCATGGTCAGCACAATCTGTGGCGGTTGCCCATAGTGCTTTTGCAATTCGCGGCCAACCAGCAGGTTAAACTTTTGATCCGTGCCGCCCAGTTCTACGTCGGCGCGCATGGCGACCGAATCATAACCCTGCACCAAGGGATAGAGAAATTCATGAAGGGCGATCGACTGACCGTTGGCGTAGCGCTTGCTGAAATCGTCCCGCTCCAGCATCCGGGCTACGGTGTGCTTGGCTGCTAGGTGAATAAAATCCGCCGGCGCCATACGGTCGAACCAGGCAGAATTGAACAACACTTCGGTTCGGTCAGGGTCGAGAATCTTGAACACTTGCTCTCGATAAGTTTCAGCATTTTCTATAATTTCCTTACGATTCAGTGGCTTGCGGGTGATGTTCTTGCCGGTTGGATCGCCGATCATTCCCGTGAAATCACCGATCAGAAACATGATATGGTGACCGAGTTCCTGAAACTGGCGGAGTTTGTTGATTAAGACGGTATGTCCCAGATGCAGGTCCGGAGCCGTCGGATCAAACCCCGCCTTGACCCGCAAGGGTCGTCCGGTCTTGAGTCGCTCGACCAGCTCCTCTTCCAGCAGCACCTCCACTGCACCACGTTTAATCAGTTTCAGCGATTCTTCAACCGGATGCATGAGTGTTCCTCAAAATGCAAACGACTCCGGGTGAACGGGTCGCCGGAGCGCAAAATTTGACGAGCAGTTTGGGGTAAAGCGAATCGGCTTGAGCGGGACAGGTCTCCCGCTGGCCGATCAATATCAGGCAGAAAAGGAAGAGCCGCAGCCGCAGGTGGTAACAGCGTTGGGATTGCGGATCACGAATTGCGCACCTTCCAGTCCCTCGGAATAGTCGATTTCCGCGCCCACCAGATACTGGAAGCTCATTGGGTCGATCAGCAGTTTCACCCCGCAGTTTTCCACCACAGTATCGCCATCACTCAGAGTTTCATCGAAGGTGAAGCCATACTGGAAGCCGGAGCAGCCGCCGCCGGAAATGAAGACACGCAGCATCAGACTGGGATTGGCTTCTTCTTCCAGCAATTCCTTGACCTTCAGCGCTGCGGCATCGGTGAATAGCAAAGGAGAATCGGCAGGGGTAAAAGTTTCAACGGTAGCGCCCATGATTTAATCCTCTTTTAGGAAGTTGAATAGTGTCTGATTGTTGACCGTCGAGGTCAAGAATTAGCTTCAAGGCAGCAGTGCAATAATTTCCAGCCCAGCGGCTTCTGGCAGGCCAAACATCAGATTCATATTCTGCACCGCCTGCCCAGCGGCCCCCTTAACCAAATTGTCAATGACCGACAGCACCACAACTGTTTTGCTGTTCTGTGGCCGATGGACGGCCAACCGGCATTGATTCGCTCCGCGCACGCTGCGCGTTTCGGGGTGTGATTTCGGCGGCAACACGTCCACAAAAGGTTCCGCTGCATAACACTTTTCAAACAGGGCTTGCAAATCCACGTCAGGATCTATCAGCATCGCATACAAGGTCGCATGAATACCACGAATCATCGGCGTCAGGTGCGGCACAAATACTAATTCCACCGGCTGCCCCGCCATTGCAGTCAACCCCTGGCGGATTTCTGGCAAATGACGGTGTCCCGGTACTCCATAAGCCTTGAAATTATCGCCGGCTTCGCTGAACAGGATGCCCACCTCGGCCTTGCGCCCGGCGCCGCTGACTCCAGACTTAGCGTCGGCGATCAGAGATTGCCGGTCAATCACACCCGCCGCCAACAGGGGCAGAAAACCCAGTTGCACCGCCGTCGGGTAGCAACCGGGATTGGCGACCAATCGAGCCGTCTGAATAGCCTGGCGGTTGACCTCAGGCAGGCCGTAGACCGCTTCCGCCAATAACTCCGGGCAGGCATGCGGCATTCCATACCATTGTTGCCATTCGTCAGCCTGCCGCAGGCGGAAATCAGCGGCTAAATCGATGACCTTGACACCCGCTTCCAGTAACGCCGGCGTGCTTCGCATCGCCGTACCGTTGGGCGTAGCGAAAAACACTACATCACAACCCGTTAACACGGCATCGTCCGGTTCAACGAACGCCAGATCCACCCGGCCACGCAGGTTGGGAAACATCTGACTAACCTGAACACCCTTCTCGCCGCGCGAGGTGATGACAGTTAATTCCACATTTGGATGGGCCGTCAACAACCGTAACAATTCCACCCCGGTATAGCCGGTGCCTCCCACAATGCCTGCCTTGATCATAGTCGCCACTCTACGTTCAACCGTTGAAAAATTGTGCATCATACGATGCTATCCATTCGGCGCCAGCCGGGTGATTTTCGGTGGCGTTCAGGGTCTCAGGAAAACAGGGCCGGCAACCGCCGCCCGATTTCAATCCAACATGAGGTTTGGCTCGTGCAGCTCAACAAAGAAACACTCATCGCTAGTATCGCCCTGGTGGTAGTTCTCGCCTTTGCCACGATCTGGTTCATGCCCGCTGGCCTGCGCCAAGCGCCACCCCTGATCGGCCAGACTCTCGATGGCCGCACGTTGACGCTGGAGCAGTTTCGCGGCAAACCGGTGCTGGTCACCTTCTGGGCAACTACCTGTCCCTCCTGCATTGAGGAAATGCCACACCTGATTGAGCTTTACCGGGAATTGCATCCGAAAGGGCTGGAGATTATCGGCGTGGCGATGAGCTACGACTCACCCGACCGGGTGCGAGCAATGGTCCAGCAACGGCAGATTCCCTATCCCATTGTGCTGGACAGCCAGGAGCATATCGCCCGGGAATTCGACAACGTGCAGCTAACCCCTACCACAGTGCTGATTTCACCGGATGGACAGATCGTGCAGTATCGGCTGGGGCTACTGGATCTGCCGAAACTACGCGAAACAATTAAAGCCATGCTTTGAGGCGAGTGAACAGTGGACAGTCGGTGGCTACTGACCACTGATGACGGTCAGTGAAAACAGGCGCTCGCCCGCTCCAGGCATTCGCAAGCCTGGTCAAGATCGGCATGACAACGCATCACCCAGGCGTCACCCCAGAAGAAATTGCAACTGGTTTCCGCCCGCAACACTCGCCAGCGCGCTTCCTCCAGCAGAGCAAGCAGTTCCGGGTTTTGCGCACCAAAATGCGTGGCGTTGCTCATCGCACCATGCACCGCCTGACTCACCTCGTCGACGCGGGTCAGGGCGTCTTTTTGCGCCGGTGTGCCGGTCCATTGCACAAAATCGCGGCCATGATGCCAACCGGTGTTCCATGCACCCGGACCGACCGTGATCTCGCCCTGGACACCGAACCGATCCAGATAGTCTTTGATAAAGATGGGCTGAACTGCGCCAGGATTGCTCCGCGCCTGATCCATGAGCGGTTTATAGAAAGCGTCCCAGAAATTGCTGCCGGGCGTGACATTGCGGAACCAGCCGCCATTTTGACCATCGCTGCACGTCGTTATTAAAGGCGGGAAGTCACAGTTTTTGGTGCGTTCCCGGACTTCCCGGTCGAACCAGACGCATTCCATACCTGACTCCTGCGCATTGGACAGATCGCGGTCGCGCACGATAGCGATGATTTCCTCGCTGCCATAGCGAACGATATGTGGCCGGTAGCGTACTTCCTCCCAGCGCATCGGCCCGACCGGTTGGACATGTTCTGAATCCACCAGTACATAGCGATAACCTGACCGGCGCAGCAGCGGGATCATTTCCATGCAGAATCCCATTTCCGGCGGCCAGAATCCCTGGAAATCGCTGTTGAAAAACAGTCGGCGGGCCATACCTCGCCACCGCCCCAGGTGCGCCTCCCAGTCAGCCGGCGGAATCAGCGGCATCACCGGGTGATAATAAGCGGCGCCCAGCAGATCGATGGTCTGGGTATTCCGCAGATTCCACAGCAATGCACCGCAATCGACGATGCCGTAAGCCTGGCTCTGGAATTCCGGATGGGTCAGCGTTTCCAGCAGTGTACCCGACAGGGCCAGATGAACCCGGCCCACATCAGGATAGTCGGCCAACGAACGGGGAATCCGGTCCATGGCGAACAGAATTTCCCGGGCTTCCCATTCGTTATGCTGTAGCAGGTGTTCCAGATTACCGTGCGGCTGATGCAGATTCAGCACCAGCGCATGGTAGAGGGTGTCCGCCATGATTCAGCCTCCTTCTGTGATCGGATGAACGGATGCCGTATCAGAATCGCATTTCGCCCATCCGGTTATTGTCATCATGATAATTCGGAGCCGGAACCGGCTGCATGGCCGGAGCGGCTAAATGCTTTCAGCGATGGCGATGGCCCGCCGGCAAATTTCGCGGCCATAGTCGGTCCACAATCCCTGCCCCCAGTAGCGGTAGCAACTGGTCTGCGAACACATCAGGTGAAACAGCGCATTGCGATAGCGTGGATCATTGGTCGCCACACCCGGCTTAAGCACCTTCTCATAGAATTGTGAACTGGCCTTTTCCATCGGGCCGAGGACGTTATCGTAACCCCGCACCCAGGAAATATCGTTGGTCCAGCTGCCGCCTTCCATGTGGAAACGTCCATCTTCCTGTTTCAGTTCAGCAATGATTTTCTCCAACTTTTCCGGCCCGTCGCCCGGCTTGAATCGATCCCAAATCCGCTTTTGGAGCAACGGCTGCAAGGTTGGTAAATCAGTTTCCTTGATGCCCAGCGCGAACAGATGCTCCAGATACTCGGTCGCGTTCATCATCGGCACATCCGACCCGGTGGCCTCGTTGGTCACCTGGAAGAACATGCCCGGGAACTCGTTCATCATGACCCCACCGTTCTCGCCATCGGCGATCTGGGTCACCAGCGGCGGCACCGATTTTCCAGCCAATTCCCAGCGCGACAAGCCCTTGGCCTCGTAATACGGCTGCATTTGCGCCACCAGCTTGGTGTCGCTGCCCTGGGTCTTGATGATGGCGATGATGCTGACGGTTTCACCCTTGGAATTGGTGCAGACCAGCCGGTGCGGCAGGTGCTTTTTCTCCGGCCCCCAACCGTTCTCTGGACGCTCCACCGTGTGTTCCTGCACCAGCAACCATTGATAACCGCAATCCACCAGGGTCTTGATGTAGTCATAGGCGGTGTCGGGATGATTCGGCAAGGCCATTTCCGACGGAGAGAAGCCGCGCACCCGTTCCAGCGCTTCCAGGCCGAAAATGGCGGCGAAATGCTGCTGCCAGGCCTTGACGTGCAAACGAAAGTCCTGCGCCGGAGTTGAAGGCGCCACCGCATGCCCCCAGGGACAACCCAGCCATTCCACGGCCCGTCGATAATCCGGATGACAAGTCGCATTCCTGAGTGCATCAAAAACATCGTGCAAGCCCATGTCGCGCAGGCCATAGAACAACGTACCGGAATACTCCAGCATCACGCGCGGTTCCTTGCCTTCGTGAATGAGCTGCGGGACAAATTCGCCAATTCGCTTGTAGCACCAGTGGAAAACCGGAGCATTATAGTTATCACCAATGCCCTGATTATCCATCATGTATTTGAGATTGCTGATAATGCCCGCCGTATGCAGGTCATGGCCGCCTGCTGGAATCAACGGCTGGTGCATGTGCAGAGCAATGGCGCAGGCCGCACGGATATGGCCAAAGTCGACCCGGCTCTCCGGCAGAAATGCTGGCCGGTCGCGGCTGGCGCGCAAGGTCTGGTCAATCAGGGATTCCGAGCCACAGACATTGGGCAGGCCATCGACATATTCCGGAAGCTGGCTCATGACGCAGGGTTCTCCTGTGAGGTGGTTAAGTGGCGATTGCCTAATTGTTAGTTGTGGTGAAAGCCCACGACATTACTTGGAACGGATGAGTTCGTAGATGTTCAGGTAATCCTGACCGGGCCGGCACCAGGAATAGTCGCAACTCATGCCGTGGATCATCAGTTGCCGGAAATCTTTAGGGTAGGCGAACCACAGGGCAATGGCGCGGTGCATGGCGGATTCGAGGCCAGCATGATCGGCATTATGGAAGATAAAGCCATTGCGCTGTTCCCACGGCCGGCCATCGTAATCCTTGTCAAAGACGGTATCCTGAAGTCCGCCAACCGCTCGCACGATGGGAACCGTGCCGTACTTCAGGGCAATCATTTGGGTCAGGCCACAGGGTTCAAACAGGCTGGGCATCACGACCATGTCCGCGCCGGCGTAGATCAGATGCGACAGTTCCTCGTCAAAACCCAGTTCGAGATGACAATCCGGGCTGTCGTTGAGATGTCGCTTCAGGTTCCAGAAGTGCTGATTGATCTGCGGATCGGGACTGGAGCCGAGCAGTACGAACTGGGCGTTATTACGCAGTGCGTAGAAGATGGCGTGATGGATGAGATTCACGCCTTTCTGGCTATCAAGCCGGCCAACATAGGCAATGATCGGTTTATACTCCTTGCTCAGCCACAACCGGTCACGCAGCGCTTCCTTGTTAGCATATTTCTGGTCGAGGGTTTCGATGCCGTAGCGGCTGGGAATATGCGGGTCGACCTCCGGATTCCAGATATCGTAATCGATGCCGTTCAATACCCCGCCAAACTTGCTTTGATGCACGTTCAGGGTATGATTTAATCCACTGCCCTGATCAGTAAAGCGCGCCTCATGGGCGTGGGCCGGTGATACCGTAGTGACGAAGTTAGAATAAACAATACCGCCCTTCATCAGATTGATAGCGCCATGGTTGAAATTATCGCGCAGGCGATCGTAATTGAAATAGTGAGCGATATTGGTCAGGCCAGTTGCCCAGAGCGCGTATTCGCCGGTCACCCCCTGATGCTTGAAATTATGGATCGTGTAGCAGACCCGCTGCCAATGCATTCCACCCTGCGCATATTGCTCAAATAGCAGCACCGGCACCAATCCGGTTTGCCAATCATGGCAATGAATAATATCTGGGCGGCGATTGTCCTTGAGCATGAATTCCAGCGCAGCCTTGCTGAAAAATGCGAATCGGCTCACGTCATCCGAAAAACCGTAAAAATGCCCACGGTTAAAGAAATTATCCTGGGAATGTGGTTCGATAAAGAAGCATTTGCGACCATGCACAAAACCGAACCAGACTGAACAATGAATTGCGCCATTGTACCACGGCACCCACAAATCCTTCATACTGACTTGCAGGCCCCAAATCTGGTCATAGCGCATACAGTCATACTTCGGCAAGATGATGTGAACTTCATTGCCGCGAATTTCCAGTTCCCGACTCAGGCCAAAAACCACATCAGCCAATCCGCCAACTTTGGCGACAGGGGCGCATTCGGGAGCAATTTGCACGATATACATGAACTTCTGTCCTTTATTGTCGGGTACGGGCGCGGGCGCGGCAATCCAGGGCACTTCATCCAGAAGGTCTGGAGCGCGGTCTCTGCGCCCCGGTAGTTTTATTGCTGTGGCAAATGATCGCGGCTGGCGACCATCACGAACGCCTGTCCAGGCCGCAAGTCATAGGAAAACGGTCGTGGAATATATTCCAGCGAGTATTCAGGCGACACATCCTGCAAAGGCGCACCCGCCTGAATGTAAGCACCGATGTTTTCGGCGTAGAAATACTGATGATTCCACGGGTCTTTGTTCAGGATAATCAGCGCCTCTTCCTGAGTGCGGGTTGAAGCTTTCCACATCAGCAGGATATTCGGGTTCTGGTAGGGTAAAACGGTAGTCGGGCATTCTTCCCGAAAAATCGAATACTGACGTTTGATCGTATTAACGCTGGTGATGAACTCACACAGATCAATATTGGGTTGCTCCCAATCACTGGGCCGGGTATTCACCACATGCATACGGCGGCGGAATCCGTATTCGAAGCCCATGGGGATCATCACACCCGAAGAAAACAGAGCGGAGAATAAATAACGTTGTTTCATCGCCGCCACGTTGCCGTTGACTTCCTGAAATAACCGCTCGGTATCATGGCTTTCCGGGAAGCTAATGGACGGAGCGATTTCGCGCACTAGCTGATACTGCTCCATCAGCCAAGCGCCATGAAAATCCCACCACTTGGAACTGTTAAACACAAAATCGAAGCCTGACCGAGCGGTCTGCTTGGTCTGATCGGCGGTGCAGCCCAGAGTTTCAGCGGCAAACAGTGTATCAGGATATTTCTGCCGGATTTCGCGAATCAGCCGGTTCCATGTATGCCCAGGAATTTGATAGGCAGCATCGCACCGGAAGCCCTTGAAACCCAGATCCAGCAAGTATTCGACGATCTTGTAGAAATAACGATAAAGCCCTTCTGGATCGGAGGTGTGCTGGTGATTGAACAGCGCCAGATCACCCCAGACCACTTTGTGGCCGTCTTCCATGCAGAACGGATGGGCGATGCTGCCGTCGCCCTCGCGAACAAACCATTCAGGATGCTGGCGGGTCAGTTCGGAATCGAAAGCACAGTGATTGATCACCAGATCGACCATCACCTGAAGGCCCAACTTCCCAGCCTGCGCCAGCGCCGCCTTGAGCTGTTGTTCAACAGGCAGCTTGGATTCTGGGTCGGCCAGCAGCGGATGCAACTGAAAATAGTCGACGATGGAATACAGACTGCCTGAGTAGCCGGGTTTTTGGACAGGATTAACGAAAATCCAGTCGAACCCCATGTCAGCAGCGCGTTGAAGATGGGGCTCCCATTGGCTGCAAGGGCCGGCTAGCAAGGGAAAAAGGTTATAAACAATCATCGGCGACTCCCCTGGGTTCGTTGTTTTAATTCAGGCACGGCAAAATGCTCGGGCTTGAATAACATAAATTTGTAGAATCGTATCACGAAACCGTTGATGACAGCAGCTATGACTACTCGCGTCGGTAAATGGCGCAACCAGGGTTAATGGCAGCGCCGGCAGCGCGAGCGGTTATAACCGGGTTTGCAGATAATTGGGCAGGCCGAGGCGGTCGATCAACCCCAACTGGATTTCCAGCCAGCCGATATGCTCTTCTTCACTGGACAGAATGGCGGACAGCAGATCACGGGTGACATAGTCGCTGCAACTTTCGCAATAGGCGATGGCCTCCCGATACAGCGGGTGCGCGAGATGCTCCAGCTTCAGGTCACCACGGAAAATTTCCTCAACGTTTTCGCCAATATACAGTTTGCCGAGATCTTGAAGATTTGGCAGACCCTCCAGATGCAAAATTCGCTGCGCCAACTGATCAGCGTGTTTCATTTCATCAATCGATTCGTCGTACTCATGCTTGCCGAGTTGCGTAAACCCCCAATGATCAAACATGCGGGCGTGGAGAAAATACTGATTGATGGCGGTCAACTCGTTTTTGAGCGCTTTGTTGAGGTACTCGATCACCTTGGCGTCGCCTTTCATGGGAACATTCTCCTCGAGGATTAGAGATCGACCGCGAACCAGGCCGCTCGCGCTGGAGCCGGTTCTGTAGCAGCGGGGGGTGGTGAAGAGGGGGGTGCAACAACTGCTGATGGCGCGGAATCCGTGGCTGCCGGTAATGGCGCCGCCAGACAAACATCGAGAAATTCCCGGACGCTGTCGGTACACTTACCACACTCAACACCGATACCCAGACGGACGCTCAAATCGCCGATCGTGCGAGCGCCCAATTTGACAGCCTCGCGGATTTGCTGGTCGGAAACCGACTTGCAGATGCACAAATACACGGTGTAGACCTCCCGGTCAAAGCCTTTGAATACATGATAAAGACTGCCCGTAAGCAGTTTGGTTGCGGCAGCGCCGATCTTCAACCCTTAATCTGACAGATTCGCTATGTCTACTGCTCTTGTCTGGTTTCGTTGCGACCTCCGTTTGACGGATAACCCGGCCCTGCACCAGGCCAGGCAGGCGCATGAACGGGTGATTCCGGTCTACATTCACGCCCCGCAGGAAGAAGCGCCCTGGGAGCCGGGCGCAGCTTCACGCTGGTGGCTGCATCACAGTCTGGCGGCGCTGAATGCCGAATTGGGGCGGCGCGGTTCACGGTTGATCCTGCGCCGAGGCGATAGTTTGACCCTGCTGCGGGAACTGCTGCGCGATACCGGCGCTACGGCAGTGTACTGGAATCGGCGCTATGAACCGGCGATCATCGCCCGCGACCGGATGGTCAAGGCGGCGTTGCGCGCTGAAGGTTTCATGGCGGAAAGCGCGTCGGCGGCGTTGCTCATCGAACCGTGGAGCCTGCTGAAAGCCGATGCAACGCCCTATCAGGTATTTACGCCGTTCTGGAAAGCCGCGTTGCAGAAATTACCGCCCACCGCGCCGTTGCCCGTTCCCACCCTGGCCGGGCCGGAACGCTGGCCGGATTCGTTACCCTTGGAGGCGCTGCAACTCCTGCCGCGCATTCCCTGGGATGCGGGACTCACAGCGGCCTGGCGACCAGGAGAAATGGCGGCCCTGGCGCGATTGGAGCAGTTTTGCGCAACCGCGCTGACCGACTACGCGCAGGGGCGCGACTGGCCGGGACGGGACGGCGTTTCCCGGCTATCGCCGCACCTGCATTTTGGCGAGATCAGTGCCCGGCAACTCTGGGCGGCGGTTACAAACGCGACCGGCGGCGATCCGTTCTCCAACAAGGGCGCGGCAACCTGGCTGCGGGAAATCGGCTGGCGGGAATTCGCCCACTCGATGCTTTATCACTGGCCGCAGACCCCGGAACAACCGCTTCAGCAACGCTTCGCCGCCTATCCGTGGCGCGAGGATCACGCGGAATTATTGCAAGCCTGGCAGCAGGGACGCACCGGCTATCCACTGATCGACGCCGGGATGCGCCAGCTCTGGCAAACCGGCTGGATGCACAACCGGGTGCGAATGCTGGTCGCTTCCTTTCTGGTCAAGAACTGCCGCATTCCCTGGCAGGAAGGCGCTCGCTGGTTCTGGGATACGCTAGTGGATGCTGATCTAGCCAGCAATACACTCGGCTGGCAATGGACCGCCGGTTGCGGCGTCGATGCCGCGCCCTATTTCCGCGTGTTCAACCCGTTCCTTCAGGGCGCGAAGTTCGATCCAGAGGGAGCCTATATCCGGCACTGGATTCCTGAGCTGGCGACCTTGCCGGCTTCAGTGATTCATCAGCCGTGGACGCTGGCGGCCAAACTGGACTATCCCGCGCCAATCATCGACTTCGCCGCCAGCCGCACCGAAGCTCTGGCCGGCTGGGAGCGGATCAAAAGCGGTTGATGCGGCGTCAGGCGGTGGGTCGCCGATAGGCCAGCACCAGCAAAATCACCCCGACAACCATCAGCGGCAGAGACAAGAGCTGACCCATGGTCAGCCAGCCGAACGCCAGATAGCCGAGTTGCGGATCGGGTTGGCGGACGAATTCCACGAGAAACCGGAATACGCCATAACTCAAGGCGAATACCCCGGATACGGCCATGGTCGGACGCGGCTTGGCGGAAAACAGCCAGACGATCAGGAATAACGCCACGCCTTCCAGCGCGGCTTGATAGAGCTGCGAAGGATGACGCGGCAATTGATCGCCGGTCTGGCTGAAGATCATCCCCCAGGGTAGATCGGTCACCCGCCCCCACAATTCGCCATTGATAAAATTGCCGATGCGCCCGAACAGAATACCCGGCGCAATCAGCGGTGCGATGAAATCGACGGTCACCCAGAACGGCCGCTGATATTTGCGGGCGAACAGCGCCATCGCCAACAATACGCCGAGAAAGCCGCCGTGAAACGACATGCCGCCTTCCCAAACCCGGAACAGCAGCAGCGGATCATGCAGAAAGCCGCCCGAACTGTAGAACAGCAGATAGCCGATCCGCCCGCCGAGAATCACGCCCAAGGCGATGTAAAACACCAGATCATCGACCTGCACCGCCGTCCAGCCGGAATGAGGCCGCTTGGCGCGGTAACGGCCCAGCGCCCAGCCGGCCAGAAAACCGAGCAGATACATCAAGCCATACCAGCGGATGTGCAGCGGCCCCAGACTGAACGCCACCGGGTCAAAATCAGGATGAACCAGCATGGTTGCGCGCTCCTCTCAGGCCGGCAACACCCGTGCGAACACGGCTTTGAGATAATCGGTTTCCGGAATTGCCGGCGGAACCGGATGATCCGGCCCCTGCCGGCCCTGCTCCAAAATCACCAGATTGCGCTCCAAATGCCGCGAGGCTTGTAATAAGGTCTGCTCCAGCGCCTCGCGGGAAAACAGTTGCGAACAGGAACAGGACGCCAGCAATCCATCGCGCTCCAGCACCTGCATGGCCATTTCATTGATGCGCCGATAAGCCAGCGTTCCTTCCTTCATATCCTTGCGGCGCTTGATGAAGGCTGGCGGATCGACGATCACCACATCAAACCGTTCACGGGCTTCGCGCAGCGCCTTCAACGCCTCGAAGGCGTCGCCCTGCTGGAAGCGCACCCGGTCGCTGACCCCGTTTAATGCAGCGTTGGCAGCGGCGAATTCCAGCGCCGGCGCGGAACTGTCGATGCACAGCACTTGATCCGCGCCCTGCGCCGCCGCCCGGATGCCCCAGGCCCCGACATAGCTGAACACGTCCAGCACCCGCCGGTGGCGAACATATCGATCCAGTCGGGCGCGGTTGTCGCGCTGGTCGTAAAACCAGCCGGTTTTCTGCCCAGTGCGCGGCGTAACCTGGAAGCGCAATCCATCCTCCTCGACCGTGACGGTTTCGGGCATGGCCCCCACTGCATCCACCACATATCGCTCCAACCCCTCGATTTCGCGCACCGGACTGTCGTTGCGCCACAGTACCGCCTGGGGCTTGAGTACTTTTTGCAGGGCGGTCAGCACTTCCTCTTTGATCCGCTCCATGCCGGCGGTGGTGAGTTGCGCAACGCAGCAGTCGCCATAACGATCCACGATCAGGCCCGGCAGGCCGTCGCCTTCGCCGTGAACCAGCCGGTAAAACGGTTGCGGATACAGCCGTTGGCGCAGACTCAGCGCCACATTCAGGCGATGCACCAGCAGCGAGGGACTCAAGGGATGGTCTGGATCGCGGCTGACCAGCCGGGCGCAGAGCAAAACCTGGGGATTGATATAACCGGTGCCGATACATTTGCCGTTGCTGGCTTGAATCGCCACTGGCTGGCCGGGCTGGAAATCGCGCAATGGCGTGGCGGCGACATCGACTTCGTTGCTGTAGACCCAGAGATGGCCGGCGCGCAACCGGCGATCTTCGTTCTTGCGCAGGCGCAACGGGGCCAGTTCCGTCAGGGCGGGAGCGGTTTCGGACATGAGAGGGAGATTCCGGGGTACGGGGAGATCAATAACGCGGCGGGAAGACGTAACCGGCAGGCTGCCGGTTCTAGGGTCGGCGGATTAGCCCGGCGGCCAGCCCAGTTCCCGCCCGGCCAGCAGATGCAGGTGCAGATGAAACACCAGTTGCCCGGCATCACGGTTGCAGTTGGTGACGATGCGATAACCGCTCTCCGCCACGCCCTGTTGCGCCGCCAGTTGCTGGGCCGCCAGATGCATCCGCCCAATCAACGCCGCATCCGTCTCGGTCAGATCGTTCACCGTCGGAATGTGCTGGCGCGGGATAATCAGCAGGTGCATCGGCGCTGCTGGGCTGATGTCCGGGAAGGCCAGCACCTCGCCGTCATCGTAAAGCACGGTTGCGGGAATCTCACCAGCGGCAATTTTGCAGAAAATACAGTCAGTCATGTTTGCTCCCATCGCGTTCAAAAATCCCGGCGACCGGCGAACGCATGGGCCAGAGTGCCGCCGTCCACCGATTCCAGTTCGCCGCCCAGCGGTACGCCATGGGCGATGCGGGTGGCGCGAATGCCGCGCTCGCGGGCCAGCTCCCCGATGTAATACGCGGTCGCTTCGCCTTCCACGGTCGGATTGGTCGCTAAAATAATCTCGCGGATTCCGCCTTCATCTAGCCGCGCCTCCAGAACGTCCAGCCCCAGTTCTGCCGGGCCGATGCCGTCCAATGGCGATAAATGACCCATCAACACAAAGTAGCGGCCCTGAAACCCGGTGGCCTGCTCCACCGCTAGCACGTCTGCCGGCGTTTCGATCACACATAACTGGGAAGCGTCACGACTGGGGCTGGCGCACAGGGCGCACAGCCCGGTCTCGCTCAGGTCACGGCACAGCCGACAATGGCCGATGCGCTCCAAAGCGGTTTGCAAGGCATCTACCAACCGTTCAGCACCGATGCGATCCCGCTCCAACAAATGCAGGGCCATGCGCTGGGCGGTTTTTGGCCCGACCCCCGGCAAGCAACGCAACGCCGTCATCAACTGATTGAGCAGCGGCGAAGCGGCCATGGGGTCAAAAAGGCATCTTAAAGTCGCCCAACATTCCCGGCGGCAAACCCATACCGGCAGTCAGACCGGACATTTTGTCCTGAACCGTGCGCTCGACCTTATGCACGGCGTCGTTGACTGCAGCGGCGACCAGGTCTTCCAGCATGTCCTTATCGTCACCCACCAGACTGTCGTCGATGTGAATCCGCCGCACTTCGTAGCGTCCGGTCATTAACACGCTGACCAGCCCGCCGCCTGATTCGCCGGCGATCTCCAATGTCGCAATTTCCGCCTGCGCCTTTTGCAGGTTTTCCTGCATCTTCTGCGCCTGCTTCATAATATTGCCCAAACCGCCTTTCATCACTCTCTCCTATGATTCAATGGGTACCATCAGTTTCATCCAGCGGATGAACAGCCGCAATCTTCGCATCGAACATTTCCTGCATATCCCGCACATGTGGGTCTTGGCGGATCTGCTCAGCGGCGGTCTGCCGCCATTCCGCCTGCTGCTGTTTTTGCTGAACAGCCGGCGTCGCTGCCCCAGCCGCGCCAATCTGGATTTTCAGGGTGACTGGCCTGCCGAGATGTTGTTCCAGCGCCGTCTGGATACGATCTTCAACGGCCTTATTCAGCATCTGGGCGTAGCCGGGCTCCAAGTTCAACCGGAAAGCATCGCCATTCCGTTCCGCCAGGGCGCTATTCAGCGCTACCTGCTTGGGGATACCTGCCAAGGAGAGTTGGGCGACCAGTGCGCCCCACTCCGAAGCGGGCGGCGCGGACACCGTCGGAGCCGGCAGCGGCGTTGTACGCAGCATATTTGCCGTAGCGGGAACCGATGTTGATGCCGGCGCTGGAGCAGCCGTCGTAGTTACCCTCATCGGTACCGTCGCCGGCTCCGACGCCGCTGGACGAAAGCACAACATCCGTAACAAGGTCATCTCAAAGCCCCCGCGCGGGTCGGGAGCTAGCGGCAAATCGCGTCGGCCCAGCAGGGCGATCTGATAGAACAGTTGCACATCTTCGGGCGGCAGCAGTTCCGCGAACCGCCGCAATTCGGTGGGATCAGCAACTTCGTCATCAGCCAGCGCATCCGGTGCCGCCTGCGTCAAGGCGACCTGCTGCAATAGCGATAACAGCTCAGCTAACACCGCCGCATAGTCGGGTACATTCTCATCCAGCGCTGCCACCTGCTGCAGCAATCCCGGCGCATCGTTAGCCGCCAGCGCCTCCAGCAAGGCTGCCACCTGTCGTCGGTCGATACTGCCGAGCATGGTACTCACGGCGGTGGTCTCCACTTGGCCGCTGCCGAAAGCAATAGCCTGATCGAGCAGGCTCAGGGCATCGCGCATGCTGCCATCGCCGGCGCGGGCGATTAGTTGCAGCGCCACGGCTTCAGACAGGATACCTTCCTGATCCAGCACCTGCTGTAGATAACGAGCGATCATTCCAGCAGGCAAGCGTTTGAGGCTGAATTGGAGACAGCGCGACAGAATGGTGACAGGCAGCTTCTGTGGATCAGTGGTCGCCAGCAGGAATTTCACATGCGGCGGCGGCTCTTCCAGGGTCTTGAGCAGGGCGTTGAAACTGTGGTTGGAAAACATGTGTACCTCGTCAATGAGATACACCTTGAAGCGCCCCCGGCTGGGCGCATACTGCACGTTTTCCAGCAGTTCGCGGGTTTCATCGACCTTGGTGCGGGAAGCGGCATCGACTTCGATCAAATCGACAAAGCGGCCCGCGTCGATCTCCTGGCAGGCGGAACACTGACCGCAGGGCGTGGATGAAATGCCGGTTTCGCAATTCAGAGATTTGGCGAAGATCCGGGCAATGGTAGTCTTGCCAACGCCCCGAGTGCCGGTGAACAGAAAGGCGTGATGCAGGCGTTGTCGATCGAGGGCGTTGGTCAACGCACGAACGACATGCTCCTGACCGACCAGTTCATGGAAAGTGCGCGGCCGCCATTTGCGGGCCAAGACCTGGTAACTCATAGGATGCTGCGATACCCGACGCTTGGCGCCTTGAAGAGGGGGCGATCCCTACCCGCCGCACCCCGGCGCCCGAGGCCACTGCTGCCGCTGCTCCCTTCCGGGCCTG
Organism: uncultured Candidatus Competibacteraceae bacterium; assembly: GCA_964508935.1. GTDB lineage: Bacteria > Pseudomonadota > Gammaproteobacteria > Competibacterales > Competibacteraceae > UBA2383. The sequence goes on from CAZDVY010000044.1 coordinate 17,153, forward strand.
ACGGGGTTCACAGCTTGTCGTCGCGAGGGGGCTGATAGGGATCACCATAGAACGAAAATGCCGGCAGGCTCCCGGCGCGGCCTGCATCGCAGGGACGCTTATAACTACTATACAGCTATAAATCAAGGTATTTCCAGCATGAGGAACTTGCTGGACCGGGTCGTTGCGACAGCATCCTGGATCAGCGCCGTCGCTTTCTGAATCCGGTGGAGGTGGTTGGTGGGCAGTTCCAGAATCACTCGTCAGGGGTCCTATTAAAAACCATCAGGATTTTTGCTTAACCCTATATACGGTATCGTTAATTCTAAATTTACTACCACAGGTAGTAATTAAGTACCCTACAAGCAAAAATCCTGACCATAAAAAAACCCGCGTTTAACGGGTTCTTTTAGCCGTCATAGACGGCTATGGAGCAACTATTGGCGAGAGAGACCGTCGAATTAACGGTTTAACCAACTGTTTAAGTAATAAATTCTGTTGATCAATTTCCTTAGTGACCCCGGAAAGTGACCCCTCATTATTCGGGTATACTCAATTGTCCATGATGATCCGTAGTCTTGTACGCAAAAAGGCCGCTACGGCCTGGCCATTTTCAGCAACTCAATCGCTTCATGTTGCGCCGCTCGTTCTTCATTCGAGCGCGGCTTGATCGTCATGATTTGGCGCATCGCCTCATGCCAACGGCAAATTTCCGAACGACGCCGGGCCGCTGCTTGGAGTTGCCGGGCTTTCTAAAGGTGGCGTATCGCGTTCATCAAGCCTCCTTCGTAGCGAAGCGAGTAAGCCGCTGGTATTCGCCAAGGTCAGGTCAATCTTGACATGATCGCCGGACCTTCCGCCCATTCGGCTAATCAGGCGCAACCGTGCGGGCGTGATGGGCCGATTCAGCAGCATCGCCAGTTGCGAGGCGGTACCAGACCAAGCAACGAGTTCAACGGTCGGTGTCATTTTTCAAAGTCGGCGTCAGCGAATGACCAAAGTCGGTGTCAGCGGAGTCTTTTAGAACCGACCCCGCTATTTTCTGGGGCTGGCGCACGGGTCTGGAGGGCGCGGTACAGCGTCGCGTGGTGACAGCGCAGGACGCGGGCGG
>CAZDVY010000045.1:0-6678 GCA_964508935.1 uncultured Candidatus Competibacteraceae bacterium
CGATCCCGTGCGCAAAAGGCCTCCCGCTGCCGAACATCCCAAATCGCCAGCGCAAAATCGCCGTCAATATGCGCCAGGCAATCGCGACCCCAGATTTCGTAAGCCCGAAGCACCAACTCTGCATCCGCGCGAGTGCGCAAAACCACCCCACGCCCCAGCAACTCCCGCCGCAACTCCTCCCAATTATCCACCCGCCCGTCCATGACCAGCACCAAGCTCTCGTCCTCGTTGGTCAGCGGCTGGTGTTCTTCCAGCGACTCCGGCGTGGTGCGCAACATGCACTGTCCGAGCGCGACCGAACCCTTGACCCAGTGGTTGACGCCATCCGGCCCCCGATGGGCCATGGCATGGGTCATCTTCTCGATCAGCCCCGGTTCGACAGGTTTACCGTCGAAATGGATGATGCCTGCGATGCCGCTCATCAGTCAGTTCGCTCGATCCTCGAACACCGCCGCCAACGACCCTGCATCCAGCACCCGCTCGCTCCAAACCAGCAGCCTTTCAGTGTCGCCCTGCCGTACCCGTTCCACCACCTCGGGCGGCAATTCGCCAAACCGCCGTCGCAACAACCGCAACAGCACTTGCGCCTCGCCCTGCTGCAAGCCCTGCTGCAAGCCCTGCTGCAAGCCCTGCTGCAAGCCCTGCTGCTTCCATTCCTCGGTCCACTCCAACACCCGTTCCGCCAACATATCCCGCACCTCGCTCAATTCGCGCACCGCCTCCAACTGCACCCCCGGCAACCGCGCCGGTAACAACACCCGCCGCAACCAGGTCGCAAACGCCCGCCGCAGACTGGCCTGCTCCGGCGTCTTCAACCATTCGACCAGCGCCGCCACGACCCGTTGCACGTCCGCTGGTCCCCGGCTGTTTTCCAGCCGGAACAGCGCCGCGCTCAGGTTCCGCAACGGCGCCAGTTCGGCCTCACCGTAACGGTTCTCCTCCACCAGCAGATAGCGCAACTGGGGCTGGTAGCGTTCCAGACCCACCGGCGGCGGCTCGATCAGCGCGGCCAGTTCAATCGCCGCCGTCCAGCGCGGTCGCCCGTTGTACAGCACCACCGGCACCACCGGCGGCAGAAGGCCGGCCGGGGTCCGTTGCCCGGTACGGATCAAATCCTGATACAGCAACCCGACGTAGACCAGCATCCGCACCGCCATGAACGGGTCCGGCTCCGACTGAAACTCCAGCAGCAGGTAAACGTACAACCACCGTTCGCGCCAGCGCACCCGCCACACCACATCATCCGCCCGCGGGCGCAGATCGTCGCTGACGTAGCTGCCCGGATACTTCTCCAGCGTAGCAAAGTCCAACTCCGCCACCCAGCCCTCGCGGACAAAACCGGTCAACAGGTCCGCCACCATCGCCGGATGCGAAAACAACAGCTTGTAGCTGGAATCATGCGGCTGGGATGGTCCCGCGTTATCGCTCATGGCAAAGACCAATCGGCGGTGTCGAACGGCGTGAAATCCACCAGAGGCGGGTCGTTTTCAATCCTGCCCCGGCCAATCCGCATCATCCAAAACCTGTTCCAGCGCGAACGGCGCGGTTTCCGGAAACCGAGCGCCACCGAACCCTTGACCCAGTGGTGGATGCCATCCGGCCCCCGATGGGCCATGGCGCGGGTCATCTTCTCGATCAGCCCCGGCTCGACGGGTTGGCCGTCAAAATGGATGATGCCTGCGATGCCGCTCATAAATTTATAACAATGCCTTTTCCAAATAGACTCATCAAAATTACAGAAATCAGCGTAGTTCAATCACTCGTTGACCTTCAGCTAAAGCGGTGAGTAACTGCAGCAAAAGCGCATCGAACGCAGACAACAATGCCTGTTTTCGGCAGTTACCCAAGCGGACCCAGATCAAGGGGGCGGCGAATCCCGAACGAGTTGCCAAATGCAGGAAATCCTCGTCCTTGCTGATCAGCACCCGATTTTGGGCAACTGCGTAGTCCCAGATATGCTGATCGCTGGCTTCCTCCAATCCAACATCCGAAACATGGCAAGCATCCAATCCCCGCGCTGCCAGCCAACGTGCAAGCGCCGCTGGCAATTGGTTATCTACCAGAAACTTCACGACGCTTGTAGAACAACGTGATCGGTCTGGCGGGCAGCGTATTCCAACGCGGCGAATAGATCCTCACGTTCCAGGAACGGGTAATCCTCCAAAATTTCTTCAAACGGTGCGCCCGCGCTCAATAACTCCAGAATATCCGTAACCCGCATCCGCTTACCGCGAATGCAAGGCTGACCGCCGCACTTGCCCGGTTCAATTGTGATCCGGTAAAGCCGATCAGAGGACATGACGCATTCTCCACACGCGATAGCGATAGGTCAAAGGCCCTGGCAAATCGTGAGCGCGACCGACCCCTTGACCCAGTGGTGGATACCATCCGGCCCCCGATGGGCCATGGCGCGGGTCATTTTCTCGATCAGCCCCGGCTCGACGGGCTTGCCGTCGAAATGGATGATGCCTGCAATGCCGCTCATCAGTCCTGTTCCTAACCCGGCCAATACGCATTATCCAAAACCTGTTCCAGCGAGAACGGCGCGAATTCCCGCTCTTTGGCCGCGCCCATGTCTTCCAGTTCCTCGGCGACGTACTCGCAATCAATTTCCGCCAGCCGGCCTTCCCGCAATAATTGCGCGTTGTGCATCGCCCAGGAGTAAAAATCGTGGTCGTGGTGGACAGCAGTGGTCATCGCAGCGCTCTCCTGAATTCACCTCAAGAACCAGCCAATCCGGTTGTCTCGCAAGAATGTTTTGTGCAAAAAATCAAAGACCCTGAAAAGCCGCAAAGCGCAAGCTTACGTCCGATCCATCATTCAGCGCCACGCCCTTGCGCTCCACCCAGGCATGAGCTTCAAATCGTCCCTGCTCCTTGCGCACCCCGATCCGCAACTCGCTGGCGACGCCCTGCCGCCGCAACAGCCACCACAAGGTCAGCGAGCGATGCAGGCAAGTGGGATGGAACCAACTCCACGCCGCGGCGCCCTGCACCAGGCGAACGATCACACGAGTCCGCGCCAAAACCTGCTCCTCATCATCCAGCGCCCTGCCCGACGGCCAGCGTCCCAGAAAACCATACACCCGCTGAAAACTCACCCAGCGCAACGCCAACGCCACGCCCGGCAACATCAGCCACGCCTGCATCAGCCAGCCGCGCTCGGCCCACGACAGCCGCCAGAAGATCGCTCCCTGCCGCCGCAGTCGAAGCCACTGATCACCCATCACCCTACGACTCCGAGAGGGGCGCTCCCCGTCGCTCGACCGCTCCCGGCGGCGCGATGCTCAACTGGCGTTTCCACAGACGGTCCGTCACCAGGTAGTACCCGCCGAACAGGACCAGGAAAGCGTAAAACTGCACGCATTCGGGCGCCGCCAGCCAGTGGGCGGCGACGCCGACCGCGCCGCTCATCAGCGCCATCGCCAGGAGGAGCGCCGTGGCCTGGCCATCCGACAGACCGCCACTCAGCAACAAGTGATGCAGATGCCGGCGGTCGGCGGCGAACGGGCTGTGACCGAGGCGGATGCGGCGGATCATCACCGCGACCGTGTCCAGGAGCGGCAGCGCCAAGATCCAAACCGCAGTCATCGGCGTCATCACCGCCTCGCGGTTCTGGGATAGATGCACCAGAAACCAGGCCAGGACAAAACCCAGCATCGTGCTGCCGGCGTCGCCCATGAACACGCTGGCGCGAGCCCGCCAGGGATGGCGCAAATTGAAGCAGAGAAACCCGGCGACGACCATGACCAGCGCCCACAGTGCATCACCGTCGCCCGAGTGGGAGATTGGCGCACTCTGCACCAGAACGATCAGCCAGCCGGCGGCGATCAGCGCCAGACCGCCAGCCAGACCATCGAGACCGTCGCTCATGTTGAAAGCGTTGATCACGCCGACGACGCAGAACAGGGTCAACAGCAAAGCGACGCCTCCCGGCGCCATGACGTCGCCCAGGCCGAACAGGTCGCCAAAATTACCCAGGATGATCCCTCCGCCGAGCGCCATGATCAGGACCACCCCCCCCTGGAGCACGAAGCGAATCGCCGGGCGAGTCGCGTGGAGATCGTCGTACAAGCCGATCAGCGTCATCAGCACCATGGCGATCAGCAACACCGCATAAGCGTGAGGCGGCGCCGGCAGCGCCAGCAGGCTCAGGCCGTAGGCGACGCACATGGCGAACCCGCCCACCAGGGGCACCGGGGCCGGGTGGTGTTTGCGGGTGGTGGGCCGATCCACCCAACCCCAAGCGCGCGCTGGCCGGATCAACAGGGCGACCAGCCCCACGCACACGCCAAAGGCCAACAGCAGCGGCCCAATGTCCAGAATCATCTGTTCCATACGGTTTATCTTGCATCCAGTGGGGTTGTCGCCCGAAATGTTTCAGCGTTAACGCTATCTAACACTCGTCAATTTAGCACTGATCCACTGAAAGGCAAACATGCAGCGAAAACAAAAAAAGTGTATTGCCGCTAAACTATCCGCCATGCTGCCCTCCCCCCACCTCTCCATCTCCCGGCTGGCACTGGCCCTGCTGCTGGCGACGGGCGGCTGCCAGACGGCGCCAGACCCTGCCCCGCCGACGGCCGAACGGGCTGCCCTGATCAGGATCAATACTGCCGTCAATCAGCAGGGCCGGCCCTGTCCTGGCGACGCCTGTCTCGATGACTGGCCGGAGGTCGCCGACCTGGAGCAACTCGAATATTGGGATTGCAAGGCCTACGCCGTCGCCAAGGCCGACCGGCTGATCCGCCAGCAGGGCTACGACCCGGCGCGGCTGGAGTATGTGCTGATTGAAGGTCCGCCGCTGCGGGTCAATCACGCCGCGTTGCTGGTGGACGGCCGCTGGGTGCTGGACAGCGGCCTGCGCTGCCAGGTCTGCGAACTGGAACGCTTTATCGCCGGCTTGCGCGTCGCCGGCCGGCTGCCGGTTACGGAACTGCCCTATTTGCGGCAGGCGCTGCGGCTAAAGAAACGCCGGTAGCATTCCCTTTCCGGCTGTTACCTCGCGAACGGATTGACCTGGTTTTCCGGCGGAATCAGGTAAGCTGGCGGTTGGCTGTCATTTTTTTCCGACGATTCCCGTCGCCGGGATGACCGCCGCCGCTCCTCGTCCGGCGGCCGGTGAAAAAACACGGCGGCCAGGAACGCGGTGAACACGGCGTTGGCCGGAATCCGCAGGTTGAAGTCCACCAGGGTGTGCAGCATCATCAGCAACAGCGCAATCCCCGCCCCGGCCTGGGCGAAGCGGAATGGCGTCCACGCGCCGCGCTTCCATACCCGCCCCCACTGGCGCAAGTACAACAGTAGCCAGATGGCGATCAGCAATCCCGCGATCAGTCCGAATTCCAGCAGCCATTCCAGATAGTCGTTGTGGGCGCGGTTGATGGTGACTCCCGGAAAATCCACTGGATGAAACCGCCGCATGACGTCTTCGAAGGTCCCCGCGCCGCTGCCCAGTGGAAAGAATTCACCGATGGCCTGAATGGTGGCGTCGAAAATCTTCCAGCGCCCGTCCTCGATGGGATCCTGCAAGGTAAACCGGCTCCACACCGGCGCCAGTCCGATCAGGCTGGCCAAGCCGACGCCCACCGCCGTAAACGTGCCGATCAGCCCGTAAACATTACGCCCGCCCAGCCGGCAGGAGAAGGTCAGGGTGGACAGCAGGACGCCCAGCATCGCCAGGCTGACGCCGGCGCGGGAGCGGGTGAAAATCAGCCCGAGCAAAATGGCCATGGCCGCCGCGCCAAACAGCGCCGCCTGGTTGAGGCGCGCCACGCTGAATCGGGCCAGCCACTGCCGGAACGTGCGCCCGCGCCGTCCCCGACTGCCGCTGGCATGGGGGGGCCGACCGTGGCCGACCGTGGCCGCCAGCAGCGCCAGGCCCACCGGCAGCGCCATCTCCAGCAAGCCCGCCAGATGGTTGCGGTTGACATAAGTACCCGAGGCGCTCCCGCCCATCAAGGCGTTGCCGAACCGCAACACGCTGTCCGGTCCATCGCCATACTGGATCAGCCCCAGCAGCGCTTCAGCCGTCGCGATCCCCAGAAACACCAGCACCAGCCGCAATAATTGCTGGCCGGTCAGATGGATCGCCACCAGAAATACGGCCAGCGGCGGCAACAGCGCCAGCCAGGCGGATTCGGTCGCGGCGGGGATCAGCGAAATCGCCCGCCAGCGCAGGTCGACGCCTTCATCGGTCTGGCGCAAGGCCTCCGCATAATACGACCGGCCTGGCAAATCCGCCCACAGCCCAAAGGGCGCTGGCAGCAACTGCATCAGCGGCAGCAGAAACAGCAACGCCAGAAAAATCCGCGCCGGATGAGACAGCGGCGGTCCCCCCGTCGGCGGCGACCAGCACCGCCAGACCAGCAGCGCCAGCGCCGCCAGTTCCATCACCAGCAGCGGCAACGGCTGGTTACCGGCCTGGAACAGCGGCGCGAACGCCAGCAGCGCAATGAGACCATAAAAAAGAACCGCGTCGGGGTCAGCGACGCGGTTCGGTGGAATAGCCGACACCGTTCAGGAAGATCGATAGCGGTCTTTAATTGGTGGCGGGGCTGGCTACACGGTCTTCGTCATCATCCACCAGGATAGCGCCTATCACGCTCGCACCGAAAGCGCCACCGACGATGAGTCCGCCCGTACTCAACGCGCCCGCGCCGCCTGCGCCCGTACCCGC
>CAZDVY010000045.1:6778-18089 GCA_964508935.1 uncultured Candidatus Competibacteraceae bacterium
CGCCTGCGCCCGTACCCGCTGCGCCATCCGCGCCAGCAACTGCGCAATCTACTGGCGGAACGTCAATCACCAGGCTCTGATTGGCTTGGACCGTGACCTCGCAACCGTTCGAATACCTGATCACGACCTGGCTATCGCTTCCCGCCGTGACTTTATTGCCCTTGAACAAGCGCATCCCCGGCGCTGCCTTGGACTGACCCACTACCCCGCTGCCTTCCACCTGTCGAATCTGGGCGGTCGCCTCATTCGACGCGATGGGACCCGCCTGGCCGATCCGGGCATTCTGGAAGCCGCCAGTGGCGCGGACCCGGGCCTGGCCCAGCCGACACTGGTCTGTTCCCTTGATCGCCAACAAGCTGTTTTCCGGCAGCGCCACGACGCAACCATCCGGATAGGCGATCTCCGCCCGTCCGCCAGCGACCGTCAGCACCCGGTTGCCGGCCTGCAGCGGCAGGCTTTCCTGGGCCGGCGCCATGACCTTGCCCTGGCTGACGAACACCCTGCCCTGTGGCTGGCGCAATACCGCCACCGGATCGGCGGCCCAGGCCATCAGCGTCATCCCGCCCAGCAGCACGGTCAGTCCCGATTTCAGACACCCCTTGTTCATGCGGCTTTCCTCCCCGTTGCAACCTGCAATTGATCCACAATCCATGGAGTTCCAACCAGCCAAACCTTGATGGCAAAGATAGCAATCCTGCACCCTCAAGTCCAGATTCCAGTGCAGTCCACAAACCTTCGCGCTGGCTATTCCAGCCGGACAATCGCCAGATCATCGAACCAGGCATCGCCCCGCGCCTCGAATTCCAGTTCCACCCGGCCATCCAGCTCCAGCCGCAGCAACTGCGCTGGACACCCCTGATCAGGGATGGTGAAATCCACGGCGAAACTGCGCCAATCGTCCGAACCCAGGAACGGCTCGCTTTCAGCCAGGACCGTATGGGTGCTGACGCAGCGTACCCGCCAGCGCAGCCCCCGTTCGGTCTTGAGCCTGTCCGGCCGCCCCCGCCCCTGCAATTGGTATCGTCCCGCATCCAGAAACAGATACTGCAAAACATGCTGAAAACGCACTCGCTCGCCGTTGAAGCTGATATGCAGCGCCTTGTCGCCGCGCGCGCCATAGGTCTCGATGATTTCAACCATTGTCCCCCGGGGCGCCGACAGCCGCCAGTCAAAGCCCAGATGAGTGACCGGCGCTTCAAAACTACCGTTGTATACATTGCCCAGCGCCCTGATCTGCCGCTCGTCCAGGCCGTTCAGCCAGGCCAGATAGGCGTCCAGCCAGCGGTTTTCCTTCCATAAGCGCTCCAGATACGCCCGCTGTTCGTCGGCGGCAGGCAAGGCTCCACGGCGATGACGGCTTTGGTAGAGAAACACTACCGTCTCTGGCCGGGTCGCTTGGGCAGCCGCATAGGCGAAAAACCGGTCCCACCACTCGGGCGGATCGGCCAGCAAGGGTTGCAACAGCGGTTGGGTAGCGGGGTTCCCGGCCAGCCGCAACAGCAGCGGAAACAGTGGGGTCGCCGTTTCCGGCCGGGTGCGCAACAGCATGCGCCAGCGCGCCAGCGCCCGATCCGGCCGCTCCTGCCCCAGCCAGAATTCAGCCGAGCGGGCCAGCGCCGGACTGCGCAGCGGTCCCAGCACGTCAGCGATCTCCACCAGCCTCACGGCCGCCGCTGACCGTCCGGCCTTGACCCAAGCTTCAGCCAGCGCCAGATAGACCAGCGCATCGGCAGGATTGGCCCAGGCCGCTGCGCGCAACAGGCGTTCGGCCTCAGCCGGTTCGCTGGCGCTCAACGCCACTCCGCGCTGATACAGCGCCGCCGGCTGATCGCCGCGCCAGCGCAAGGCGCCGATGGCAGCCTCGGGTGTCTCCTGACCAGCGTAATCATCCGCCAGGTTGGTCACTAACGCCCGCCAGGCCAGGATTACGGCGACAAGCAACAACCCTGCGCCCTTGATGGCTCTGGTCGGGATCTGCGTGCCGTTGCTAGTCATTTTTCGGTCAACCCTGGTTTACTTCCCCGGCCAGTCGAACTCAATGGCCTCGATGAGCACTTGATGGCCGCGTTTTTGCGCGGTGAAGCGAATGCTGCCTGCCAATTGATGCAGCTCCCCATTGTCACGCCGCCGCACCTGTAACTCGTAATGGCCGGAACCGCTGGCGGATTGACCACGATAAAGCCAGCGCAGATCGCGCAACCACAATCCATGGATGTGGTGTGTAGCGAACAGCGCGGTGTAATCCTGCTGAATGCGACGGCGCGCGCTGGCGGTGAATAATGCCATGACGCCGCCTAGATCCCCTTGCTGGTAAGCGCCGGTGTAGCGGCTCATCAGGCTTTCCAGTTCACCCGAGGTTAGAGGGTGCTCCTCGGCCGCCAGTCGTTCAGCCCGCGCCTGCTCGATCTTCAACTTTTCCAGGCGTTGCCGCTCGACCTGCTGTGTCTCGGCCAGCCGTTCGGCCCTGGTCTGCTCGGCCCTCAGCCGCCGCTCAGCCAGCTCCCGTTCGGTTTTCGCCTGCTCCACCCGCGCCTGCTCAGCCTGCAACCGCGCCCATCGTTGCTGCTCGACCGCCAGCCGTTCAGCCTGCGCCTGTTCGTTCCGCGCCTGCTCGATTTTTACCTGCTCCTCAAACCGGGCTTGTTCCGCGCGCATTTTTTCCGGCAGCGCCTCTTCAGCCGCTATCGGTTGTTGACGGTGGTCTTCCCATGCCGGGCGCGCCTCCCGGACCCGGGGGACCGGCTGCTGGGCCAGCGGCTCACGCTGCTCCAGCGCCCGCCAGTCCGGTGCGGCCAGGAGCGCACCGAACGCCCCCGGGTCCGCCATTGGCGCGGCGGCGGATTCCGGGACCGCGCCGGAAGGGGGCGTAGAATCCACGGCGCGGATCGGCTGAAACCCACTGCGGCTGACCGAAAATCGATCCAGGCAGTATTCACCCAGCGCCATCATGACCGTCAGCATCAGCCCGCCCAGCGCCAGCCTCGACAGCCACCGGCGCCGTCGTCCCGGCGGAGGGCGGCCGGAGAACGGCTTGGGGCGTTCGGACGCCCGCTCCGCCGCCGGGCGGAGGGTATCCCGGACCGGGACATGACGGGGATCGAACGGGTGGTCCGGCCTGGCGCGGTCTGGCGTCCGGGATAGCGCCGTCCAGGCTTCATTAATCCGGCTGGCGTAATGATCGGTCCAGGTTTCGCGGCCCGCGGCGCGATCGGGATGGAACAGCCGCATCAACAGGCGGTAATGCTCCCTGGTTTGCTCCAGGGGAGTACCGGGTTCGACGCCGAGCACCCGATGCGGATCCGCGCCCCGGACAAGGCACCACTGCTGGATGCAGAACCGCGCCGCATCCCGCAGTTCCCGGGGCTGAGCGCCGGTCTGGCGCGCCGCCGCATCCAGGGCTTCCGGCGATCCGTTGGCCAGCCACAACAACCGGTCGATACCTTCGGGCAGGGGGGCGGCGCGGGACAACTGGTCCTGATAGGCCAGCGGCGTTCGATAGCAGGCCAGCGCCAGATCAACGACATTGGTGGCGATCATCGCCCTCGCTCCCCCCGGCCGTCCTCACCCCCAACCCCTCTCCCAAGGGGAGAGGGGGTTTTGTACCATCTCTAAGCCGGCAGCTTCTTGGCGTCCGGTGGCGCGGCTTCGCCGTAATAGCCGGTGTGATAGTAGTAGTAATAGCTGCGGTAATAACCATAGGCGCCGGCCCGGGCCTCCAGCTTGGTCAGAATGGCCCCCAGTACATGCACCCGCGCCCCGCGCAAGCGTTTGAGCGCGCCCAGCGCGTAGCCGCGCGGGGTGTTGCCCATCTCCACGGTCAGCAGCGTCCCTTCGCACAGATTGCCGATAATCAGGGCGTCAGCCAGCCCCAGCAGCGGCGGACTGTCCAGAATCACCTGATCGAACTTTTCAGCAGCCAGGCCCAGCAATTCCATCATCCGCGCCGACGACAGCAGTTCGGCGGGATTGGGCGGCAGCGGCCCGGAGGGGATGGCGAACAGGTTGGGAATGTGGGTGGACTTGGCGATGTCCGCCGGCTGCGCGCCCCCGCCCGCCAGGTAGTTGGTCAATCCCGTCTGGTTATCAAGTTGCAGGGCGCGGTGCAGCGAAGGCTTGCGCAGGTCGGACTCGATGAGCAGGGTGCGCTTGCCGGCCTGGGCGAACTGAATCGCCAGGCTCAGCGCCGTGGTGGTCTTGCCCTCGCCGGGCATGGCGCTGGTCACCGCCAGCAGGCGGGGCACACCGCTGGCGGTCGAGAATTGCAGCGCGGTGCGCACCGAACGGTAGGCCTCGGCGAAGGCCGAGCGCGAATCGTCGTGGCCGACCAGGGCGATGGGCCGGCTTTCGCCACGCTCCTGCCGGGTTTTGGGAATCACCCCCAGCACCGGCAGTCCCAGCAGCTTCTCCAGCTCCTCGGGCCGGCGGAAGGTGTCATCGAGATGCTCGAACAGGAAGGCCAGGCCGACGCCGCCCAGCAGGCCCAGCACCAGCGCCAGCATCGCGTTCAGGCGCAGGTTGGGCTTGTAAGGCCAGGCCGGCGTCTTGGCCTCGTCCACCACCGAGATGTTGTTGGTGCCGATGCCGGCCGCTACGCCGACTTCCTTGAAGCGTTGCAGCAGGCCATCGTAAAGCTGGCGATTAGTGTCCACCTCGCGACGCAGGATGTTGAGCTGGATGCTGCGATCCTGCAAGCTCAACACCTCCTGCTTGAGCTGATTCAGCCGGCCGCGCAACAGCGCTTCTTCAGCGCGGGCCGCTTCGTAACTGGCGGTGACTGCCGCCCGGATATTATTGATTTCCTGATTGATCATGGCGTCAACCTGACCGATCTGGTTGCGCAATTGCACCATGGCCGGATAGGCCGGCTTGTAGATATTGAGATTCTCCTGGTACTGGGTCTCCAGCCTGGCCTTGGTCTCCTTCAGGGTCTGAATGATCTTGCTGTCCAGAATCTGGCTCAGCCCCTGCCCGCGCGCGCCCATCACCTGCCGGTAGTTCGCCTCGGCGGCGATGCGCCTTTTTTCAGCCTCGGCCAGCGCGGCGTTGGTGGCCCCCAGGCTCTGGGAAACGGTGTTCTGTTTGTCGTCGACGCTGATGATTTGCTCCTGGCGGGCGAATCCCACCAGTTCCCGTTCGGAGTCTTCCAGCTTGGCCTTGACCTGCTGCAGGCGCTCCTGCAGGAAATTGCGGGCGTAGGTGGAAGCGTCGAAGCGCCGCTCCATGTTCATGTTGATGTAATGCTTGACCAGGGTGTTGAGGATGGCGGCCGCCCGCTGGGGATCGGGGCTGTCGAAATGCAGCCTGACCAGCCGCGAATTGCGCACCGGCTCCACGGTCAGGCCACCCATGACCATCCCCGCGGCCCCTTCGATCCGGTCGCTCTCCGAAGGTGGCGTTTTGGCGCTTTGCGCCTCGCTGGCTTTGGGCAGCCAGCCGCTCAGCCACGCCTTGAATTCCGCCAGCAGCGAGGGCGGCGGCGGCGGGAGATCGGCCAGCCCCATCTGGTTGGCCACCCGCACCGCCAGGCTGCGGCTTTTCAGCAGTTCGTACTGGGTCTGGTAATACTCCTGGCTGTCCCAGCCGGTTTCCTCCGGCGCCACTTCGCCAGACTGGACGATCTTGATGCTCTCGCGGTCGATCTGCAAGGTCAGGCTGGCGCGGTAGATGGGGGTCATCAGATAGGTGGCGGTCACCACGGCGGTGACCACAATCAGGGTGAAGAGGAGGATGGTCCAGCGCCGCTTGAGGATGACCTGCCACAGCTCGCGGAGGTTGAGTTCATCGCCTTCGGGTTCGTCCTCGACGATCCGGGATGGCAGGGACGGAGCCGGCACGGGAGTGCCGGCCGGGCGTTCGGTCAGGGCCTGGCCCGGCGGACGCGGATCGGCGGGTTTGGGCAATTCGGGAGTGCTCATACGGCAAGTCCTCAACGGGGTCAGCGCGCGATAATCCAGAAGGGCAGGATAAATTCCTTCATCTGCTGAACGGTTTCCTTGGCTGCCGAGGTCTCAACCTGGACCACATCTTCGCCCCGAACTTCCGGATCGGGTATCTGGCCCTCGCGGATGGCGTCCAGATCAAATTCCAGCGTCTTGCGGGCGCCGTCCGGCTCGGGGCGCAGAATTTTGACCGTGCCGAGATTGGCTACATTGTTGGGACCGCCGGCCTGCGCCACTGCCTGCATCAGCGTCGTCCGTCCCTTGAGCGGAAAAATGCCCGGCGTCTTGACCGCGCCCGCAACCGTGATCCGCTGGCTGGTGAATTCCTCGATGAAGATGGTGACCTGGGGATTTTGCAGGTAATCTTGGGCCAGCCGGGCGGCGATGTCGGCAGCCAGTTGCTCGGCGGTCAGACCGCCCGCCTGGACGGCGCCGATCAGCGGCAGGGAAATCCGCCCGCTGGCGTTGACCCGGAACGAACGCTTGCTCAGGGCCTCGACCCCGAAAACGTCGAGTTTCAGCAGATCCTGCGGGCCGATCCGGTAATCATTCGGCGCGGCGACCGGGCCGGCAGCCGGTGATCCGGCAGCGGCCGCCGGGGTCGAAGATGTCGAAGAAACCACCGTGTCGGTGGAAGGCGGGCTGGCGCAGGCGGCGATGCCGAGCAGCGCTGTCAACAGCAGGGTCCATGAATGTATGCTTGGTGCGGGCAAACTGGCTGACCTCGTAAAAACCTTGCTTTGGAAAATGGCATGATTTAGCCACGTCTGAACCATCGCCGCAACCAGGAACCCCGCGAACGGGTCGAAGGGGGATGAACGTTCAGGGCCGGCGGCGGCGAACACCGTTGAGGCTCCAGATTGTCCAGTATACCTTGCGCACGGATAGCCACCAGATGATGCGCTTCTCCTGCGCCCAGCCAACGTTCTGCCGCCCGCCGTCCCTCCGCCAGCAAGGGCGGCCGCCGGTCCACGCCGTGCGAGTCGGTGGCCAGGATATGCACCCAACCCTCGTCGAGCAGGCGCTCGCCCCAGTACCGGGCGGCCTTGCCGAAGCGTCCGGTCAAACTCCCGGCGGTCACTTGCAGCCAGGCGCCCTTGTACGCCAGTTCCATGAAGGTCTCGTAGCGATCCTCGACCCAGCTCAGGCGTTCGGGATGGGTGATCACCGGTACGTAACCCGCCGCCAGTAGATCGAACACGGTTTCCGCCAGCCGGGGCGGGGCGACGTGGTGGGGCGGCTCCAGCAAAAAATAGCGGCTGTCGTGCAGGGTTGGAATTCGGCCCGCGCGCAAGCCAGCCACCAGGTCCGGGGTGAGATGAGTATCGGCGCCCAGGGTCAGGCGCAACGGGATGCCGGCTTCATCCAGTCGGGTCTGGAGTTCCGCCACCGCGCGGCGAATGGCTGGACCGTTGTTGTCGTACATCCCTGGATAGATATGCGGAGTGCAGGCAACGACCTTGATGCCGTCCGCGACCGCGATCCGGGCCATGGCCAGCGAAGTCGCCAGATCAGGCGCGCCGTCGTCGATGCCGGGCAGAAGGTGACAGTGCAGGTCGATCATGGTTTTTTCAAATCAGCGAACCGGCATCACCCCCGGACGACTAACCGGCAAGTTTTGCAAGGTCATGGTGATTTCCGATCAGAAACAGTGGTTCGTGGCCGAGCACGCTGCGCAGGAAGGGATCGTCCGCCGCGCGCTTGCGGTGGAATTCCTCAGCCGGGTAAATTGGCGCGGTAGAGCACCTGGTTGCCACGCCGCTCCCGCTGGAGCAGGCCTACTTCGGCCAGGCTCATCAACTCGCGGTTTAAGAAGCTGCCTAAGAACCCCTCTCCCGGTGGGAGAGGGGAGTTTTTAGACCGTCTCTAAGAGTGATCGCTGCATCATAGGCAGCGATAGTCGCCTTTATTGCATCAAGCTGTCAATTATACCGACTTTCATCAGCTTTAACCCTGATGAGAATCGGTATAACAGGGCAATCGCGCTATGTGGGGGATTGACAGGAGGAGGGAAGTGGTCGAAGGCGACGGCAGTCGTCTGTCGGTGGTCCTGGCCGGATGGCCCAAGCTGCACAACGATTTGCGCCGCCCGAAGGTCGTCAACCCTAGAATTAACGCCCCGGCTCGAAGCGCAACGGCTCGATCAGTAACGGCGCATAGTCTGGAAAATAAGTCCCGCCCTGTTCAAACGGCCGGTCAGGATCAATCAGGGTTTCGGCGATCCCGACGCCATAGGTGATCAACGCCGGATTTGCCAAATCCACTGGTCGATCCGTAATCACCCCACCCATTGGATAAGGCTGGCCATCCTGATGGGCGAATCCCTCCCCTTCCTCCCGGAAGTAGCGGAACGTCACCGGCGTTTCCGGGAACACGTCTTTACCCTTGATATAGCGTTGCGTAATGACCACCTGCCGATAGCGGCGGGCGGCGGCCAAAGCGTCGGCCTTGGGCGGATACAATAATTCGCCACGAATCGCGCCTTCTGCCGTCAGATAATCGCCCCTTGCAGTGAATTCCCGCAGCAGGGTTTGCCGCAAGGCCTGACTCTGTTGAAAACCTGCCGCACTGGCGGTATCCAGCGCCGGCCAAGCAGCGGAATAGCCCTGAGCAGGCTGAATCAGCCCAGCTAAAAACCGCTCAATGGCGGCGGGCATGTCCCCATACAAGCTCGCGCCGACCACGTTATCCAGAAAGTGGCGGAATTCGCCCTTGTTCAAGCCCCGGTTCAACGGATCGCCCAACCGGGCCTTGCCCGGCGTTGCATCCGGCCCGGTGTCGGCTTTGGTCAGATAACCCAGGTAATCCATCTCCCGCCAGCCCGTTTCGCCAGGAAATTTACGCGGCAACGACCAGGTGGAATCCACGGTATTGCCGGTCCCGGAGGTGAAAACCGGAAACTCGGTCGCGGAAACGCCGCTGTGGCAACCGATGCACTGCGCCAGCTCCTCCCGATTTTGGGGTCGCAACGCGCCGCTTTTATCTTCGATAAAGCCGGCCAGATACCAGCCGACGCCATTGTCCACCCAGCCCTGTTCATCGTTGCCATAGACCGGCGCGCCTTCCTCCTTGACGCCGGGGCGGAACTGAGTCGGATAAAACGGCTTCCACTTGTACATGTAGCGGATTTCCTTGACCCGGCGGGCGCGGGTTCCCGGATAGGGACTGATCGCCAGATCGCGGCCATCCGCCGCCACATCCACATAATGCAGGGGATGGGTGAATTCCGCGCCGACCGGGTACAGTCCGCGTTCAACCGCCACATTCCGCGCTGCGCCCTGATAGAACGCGCTGTCTTCAGGAGTTAGACGATCCTGAATCGCTCGCTCCAGCAGATCGAGATTCCGGGCGTACACCGTCAGATCAAAACTGCCGTCTTCCCGTTGCATAAACGGCTGGGGCAGGCGGATATAAATGCCGGACACCGAGCCGGTCATCGGGGTGAAAATGCCGTAGGGCATGAAATTCACCGCCCGCCAGCCGGTGATCCAGCGCCCGTCGCCGTCCTGGAAAAAGCCGTTGCGCGGCGTGTTGGAGCGGACGAAACCATCGGCGTCGGCGGGCAAGTCTGCCGGGTCCAGCCCCGGAAACAGCCGAAACGGCGCATCACCGTCGCCGCCGTCCCAATTCCGGGGATCGCCGGGACGCTGCTGGAATGCCGCCCGCCAATTCTCTTCCCGGACATAGGCTTCCATGTCCCAGCTCTGTGGATCGAGACCCAGCGCCGCCACCGCTTCGCGCAGTTTCTCCGGGGTCAGGGTGTTCTCCCAAGGATTGCGGCTCGGCGAGGCGGTGAAAGGACTGATCGGCGTAAAGGAATATTCCAGTTGCAGATTGCCCAGACGCGGCTCCGCGCCGGCCTGCGGAAAGTTGTTGCCCAGCCCGGCCTTATAAACGCCGTTGGTGTGGCAAAACAGGCAGGCGTTCTGCGCGCCCCGCGACGTTTCAATATGGCACTGGGCGGGAATATGGGCGTAGGGATTGGAAAAGGTGATCGGGCTGCGGAAATCGCCCTGTGGAGTGCTGACTACCGTTGACGCCGCCGAAGGGCTGGCAGTTTGCGCGTTCGCCAGGCCCTGACTGTCGCTGCATCCGCTCAACATCGCCGCGCTCAGGATTAAAACGCTGGTTACCGGGTTGAGAAAATCAGGCCGGTTGCTCATAGGAAATCCTCCCGCGAAAAATGCAAAAAGCTGGCGATGCTGCGAATCGCCAGCTTATCGACTGGAACCGAAAAACGCTTACAACCCTGGAATGCCTCCGATATAGCCGACTGGCGCATCGAATTTGTCGATCATCGGCGTCAGTTGGGTTTTCAGATCAGCGTTGATGCTGCTCGGAAAATCACCATGATGCTGCGCATTGCTCATGATGTAGGCGTGACCGTTCAGATTCTCCACTACCTGCAAGCCGGTCGATTCCGCGCCGGCGGTCAGGCTCAGAATGCGGGTCAATTTCTGCGTATCAACGTTATACGCCCAGACGAAGTTGTTGATGTGCATCCCCGAATCCTCGCCGATAAACAGGGTGCGCAGCTTCGGCGAGAAGAACAGATTGTCGGTATTGGCAATCGCGTTGACATCGGCGGTGTTGCCGATGGCGTCAGCGGCCATCGGCTTGCCGAGCAGTTTTGGCTCCACGTACATGCGGGTCGCCACCCAGTCGGAATTAATCGCGTTGCCCTGGGTATCCTTGATCCCGGCTTTCAACTCCAGCGTGTAAGTCGCGCCGGCCTTGTTTTCCGGCAGACGGATATGATCCGCCGGTTCGGTCGGGTCGGAGCGCATACTGCTTTCGATGCGCGACATCGCCATGTACAGCTTGTGGTCGGCGGCGTTAATCGCCATGCCTTCCATCTTGGTCCATTCCGTCGTGCCGCCGAGCAAGGCCGTGTAGCGCCGGGTTTCCAGAAAGGCGGCGGCTTGCTCCATGCCCGGTTTGAGCGTCAGGCATTCGTCGGAAGAGGAACCGGCGCGCACCCGCGCATATCCGGCCGGGCATTGCCCCTCACTGGGCGCTACGGCGTCGAAAATATCGTTGAAGGTCAGCGTGTCTGCCAGCGCCTTGATTTCCGCGTCCGTGCCGTGACCGAGCCGAATCCAGGTCAAATCGGCGCTGCCGCCGCCCTGATCGCTGGTTTGCGTCCATTTCGCCGTGTACAGCGTCCCGGCGGACAGATCAGCGGCTTTATCGGCGACAAACATCGTCATTTGCACATAAGCGCCGTCATCGCCGAGGTAGGCGGTGCGGCTGTCCGGCATGACCAGCGCCTGCTCCCAGGTGCCGCGCCCCATCGCATAATGCTTGACGACGCTGGTGGAGCCATCGGCCTTGACCGTCACTTCAGGAATGATGCCGTAATGGTAGGGATT
>CAZDVY010000046.1:0-18074 GCA_964508935.1 uncultured Candidatus Competibacteraceae bacterium
GGCGGCACGGGTCAGCGCCCCGCGAGGTTTGCATGGGCAACGCCGCCACGGTCGCTGAAGTCCTGTCGGCGCCAGGACCCTCCGCAACCTGGGGTGCAGGAGCCGGGTCTAACCGTTGATTAACCCGTTCATCATCGATTCCCACGCAGGAGGGCGCCCTCATGAATCCCGATCCCAACCGCCGCCGGGTGCTGCTGGCCGCAGCCACCTGGCTACTGGCAAGCGGCGCGCGAGCGGCCACGCGGCTGGAACCGACACCGGCCCAAAGCGCTGGCCCGTTCTATCCCACCGAACCGCCGCTCGACGACGACCAAGACCTTACCCGAGTGCGCGGCGCGAGCGGCCTCGCCCAAGGGCGCATCACCGACCTGAGCGGGCGGCTGCTCGACCGCAACGGGCGGCCGATCCATCCGGCGCGCATCGAAATCTGGCAGTGCGACGCCACCGGGCGCTACCACCATCCCCTGGATCGCGGCGGCGCGCGCGACCCGAACTTTCAGGGCTTCGGCCGCACGGTCACCGACGCCGACGGCCGCTACCGCTTTCGCACCATTCGACCGGTGCCTTATCCTGGCCGCACCCCCCACATTCACCTCGCGGTGTTTCCCCCGGGCGAGCCGCCCTTCATCACTCAACTTTACGTCCGGGGCGAACCCCGGAACGCCGGCGACTGGCTGTTTGACCGGATTCCCCCGGAACGGCGACCGCGGGTGCTGGCCGACTTTATCCCCGTCCAGCGGGATGGGGTCGAACTGGCAGCGAACTTCGATCTGATCCTGGAGGTGACGCCGCGCGGCTGAGGTGGCCCCACCGATGCGCGAGAACCCCGAGCCCAACTGCGAAACCCGCACCCGGGGCAACATCGAAGAGGGCGACGGAACGCTGATCCCAAACCAGGTCGCGCTGGACGGTGGCATCGCCTTGACCATTGCTCACTCCCTAAAATTCGGGATCGGGGTAGCAAGATTTCTACCCCGAATTACAAACAGAACAAATAGATGATCGCTCAAGCCGCCTTGCGCAGCGCGACCGGTGCGGACTCGCGCTTCGCTCGCGCCAGCAGACGCCAGCCCAGGGCGCTGGCCGGCTTATGCACCAGGCGTTCGGCGAGGAAATGCCGGGCGAGATTGATCTGACCGGCGCGGATCGCCGCTTCGATCAGCGTCAGGGTGATCAAGTCGCGCTGCGCGTGGCTGCCGCCGAAACGGTTGGCGTTATCGCGCACCGGCTCGATCAGGTCGATGGCCTCCTCGTAACGGCCTTGGGCGAACGCCTGGAACCCCCGGCCCAACGGCACCCCGACCTCGCGCGCCATCATCACATTGCCGCCACCCGTTCCACGCGCCGAAGTTTCCAAATCCTGGAGTACCTGCCGGACCGCGTTCGCTCGCCCGGCACCGAGAAACGCCATGAGGGCGTGAACGTCGTTGAAAGCGTAATAGCCGCGCTCGACGTCGAGCTTCTTTTCCCACTGATCGGCAACGGCCTGGAAACGCTCGCCGGTGTCGACGCCCAGCAGAAACAGCCGCCACAACATCGCGGTCGCGTCCACCAGTTGCAGGCTGAATTCGGCCGGCTCCGGAAAGATGCGCTGGTCGTACAGCGCCAGCACTCGGTCGTGCCGTTGCCGGTCCAGATTGAACAATGCCAGATGCCACCAGTTATGGAAGGCGAAGCCGTTATCTAGCGCCCAGTCCGCCTCACGCGACTCCAGCCAGTCGATGCCCTCGTCGATGCGCCCCTGCATTTCCATGACGTGCACCACCGCATGCACCGCCCAGCCGTCCCTGGGTTGCAAGGCCAGCGCCTTGCGGCCAGTCGCTTCGGCGTCCGCGTATTGATTGCACTCTTCCAGACCGAAAGCGTGCATGCCGAGGATGTAGGAGTAACTGGGCACACTGGCGCTCCAGTGCGGCAGCACGCGCGAAATCCGGTTGCGCAGATTGAGCGCGTCACCCCGGTAGAAGTCCATCAGGTGCGCCGTTTGAATGGCGAAAGCATCGCGCGGGTGATCCATCAGCACCCGGTCGTAAATCCGGCAGGCCCCGTCCCAGTCGCCGTCCGTCAACCGCCGCGCCGCCTGCGTCAACCGCCGCTCGCGTTCGTTGGCCCGACCGGACAGGGCTTCCGCCACCGTCACGCTGGCGCGCGCTTCCGGCACGAAGCGCTGCTCGCCGAACACCATCAGCACGCCGGCGCGGAAGGCGTGGCCCAGGGCAAAATCCGGCGCTTCCGCCAGCGCCTGGTCGATGGTGGCGATCGGGTCGCCCACGTAGGAGTGATATTGCATCAGGGCTGTCTCGTACTGATCGAGGGCCTTGCGGTTGGCGCAAGATACGGTGACGTCTCGGGCATCGCGGTACATGGGGTGTCCTCCTCGCAAAAGATTATGTTGAGTTCATGCGCTCGCCGGGGATCAATCCGGCGGCTTGGGGGACATGCTAGGCGGTCGGCGTCAGGGGGGCGTGCAAACGAACGTCAAAATTGCGTCAAAGCCGATAAACTTTGAAAATTCCGCATTCGGAGACGCGACTCGGCGGAGGCGATATGGCTCTTCTACAACTGGTGCTGCTTGGCGGGTTCCAAGCCCGTTCCCCGACCGGCGCCGCCGTCGCCATTCCCGTCAAAAAGGCCAAGGCGCTGCTCGCATATCTGGCCCTGCATCCCGGCCAGTCTCATCCTCGCGACAAGCTGGCGGCGTTGCTCTGGGAAGACAGCAGTGACGCGCAGGCGCGCCACAGCCTGCGCCAGGCTCTGGTGTGCCTGCGCCAGGCATTTCCCCGGTCGATGCCCGTCATCACGGCTGCCGCCGACGCCTTGGGCATCCCGCCGCAGGCGGTCGAAGTCGACGCGCTGGACTTTGAACGGCTGCTGGACACGGGCACGCCCGAGGCGCTCGATCAGGCGGTGGCGCTGTACCAGGGCGAATTGCTGGAAGGTTTCAACCCCGGCTCCAGTGGTTTCGAGGACTGGCTGATGGAACGGCGCGGCCGACTGCGGGAGCGAGCGATCGTGGCGGTGGAAACCCTGCTGGCCCGACAGCTCGCCGACAGGCCGGGAGAAAGCGCTATCGGGCTGGCGCTGCGGCTGGTATCCTGGGACCCGCTGCGCGAGTCCGCCCACCGCACGCTGATGACGTTGTACGCCCGCCTGGGACGCCACGGGGCGGCGCTCAAGCAGTACCAGATTTGCCGCGCCGTGCTGCACCGTGAATTGGGCGTCGAACCCGAACCGCAAATTGAGGCGTTGTATCGGGATCTCCTCCAGCAGCGGCGCGCCGCCACCGCGGTCTCTCCGGCTTCGCCACCCCCCCTTGCCGAGGGAGAATGGGAAGAATTTTCCGCGCCCATCCCCGCCCGGCCAGAGATCAAACCCGAGCCGGACAACCCGCCGGAGGCGCCCGAGCTGCACCAGGCCAGCGTCCTGATCATGCGGATGGCCGAGGATGAGGTCGTTGAGTCTCACGATCTGGAGGAGCGTCACGCCGTCAGACAGGCTCTGCTGAAGCGGGTTCAGGCGGCCTGCATGCGTTTCGGCGGCGGTCTGGTCCAGCAGGCCTCGGACGCGGTGATGGTCATCTTCGGTATTCCCCAGGCGCACGACAACGATGCGGAACGGGCGGTCCGCGCCGCGCTGGCCCTGCAACAGGCCGATGCTGGTCCGTCACAGCGCCCGGTATCGATGCGCATCGGCATCGCCAGCGGTCCGGTGTTAGTCAGCCGATGGCCGGCCGGCGATTCGCACGGTCACATGGTAACGGGTGACCCTGTACAAACGGCGGACGCGCTGTGCGCCCGGGCCGGACTGGCGGAGATTCTGGTGTCCGACGCCATTTGCGCCAACTTGCGGGAAAAAGCCGTGGCCGAAGCGCTTCCGTCGCCGGATGCATCGCGCGTCTGGCGGCTTCTGAATCTGCACATAGAACCACGATTCGAGCAAGCGGCCTTTATTGGACGGCGGGCGCCGCTACGGCAGTTCGCCAGCGTCCTGGAATCCTGCCGCGAGATCGGCTGCGGCCAAGTGGTGCTGGTGCGCGGCGACGCCGGGATCGGCAAGACCCGTCTGGTTAAGGAATACGCAGCCCTGGCCAAAACCCACGGTTTTGCCTGTCATCGGACGGCGATCCTGGACTTCGGCGCCGTCACTGACCAGGATGCCTTGGCTCCCCTGCTGCACGGCCTGCTCGATCTTCCCCCCGGCGCCACCATCGAACAGGCGCAAGCCGCAGTGGCGCAAGCCCTCGCGGACGGGATCATCGAGAGCAACCAAGGTGTTTTTCTCAACGATCTGCTCGGCCTGCCACAACCGTCCGACCGGCGCGCTGAATACGACGCAATGCGGCATGAGACCCGCCACCAAGGCAAACAGGCTACGATCGGCCGACTGACGATTACCTTGGCCGCACGGCGCTCCCGACTGCTGGTTGTGGAGGACATCCACTGGGCCGACGCCGCCACGCTGGATTTGCTGGCGCGCCTCGCCGCCGCCACCCAAGAGAGTCCGATCGTGCTGATCATGACCACGCGCCTGGAGGGTGAACCCCTAGATCCGGCCTGGCGCGGCGCCATGCACGGCGCCGCTTTGCTCGCACTGGATCTCGGCCCACTGCGCCCCGAAGAGGCGCTGGAATTGACCCGGCAATTCGGGGACCTCGACGCTGAACTGCTCGTGCGCTGTGTCGAACGCGCCGGCGGCAATCCGTTGTTTCTGGAGCAACTGCTGCGCGCCGCCCAAGCCGGAGACGCGCACGTTCCCGATTCCGTGCAAAGCCTGGTCTGGGCGACCCTGGACCGCTTGCCGCCGGGCGACCGAACCGCGGCCCAGGCGGCGTCGATCCTGGGGCAACGCTTTACACTCGAAGTCTTGCGCCACCTGCTCGACGACCCGGGTTATCGGTGCGCCCCCCTGATCGAATACCGGCTGGTCCGCCCGGACGGCGAGGATTATCTGTTTGCTCACGTTCTGATTCAGGAGGGGATTTACGCCTCGCTGCGCTCCTCCCGCCAGCGCGAGTTGCACCAGCGGGCCGCAGCCTGGTTCGCCGGACGGGACCGCCGATTTCACGCCGAACATCTGGATCGCGCCGGGGATTTGGGGGCAGCGCGCGCCTATCTGGCCGCCGCCCGCGAACAGACCGATGATCATCGCCTGGAACCGGCGCTGCGGCTGGCGCGGCGCGGCCTGGCGCTGGCCCCCGACGCGCAAACCGGCTTCGAATTGGCTTGTCTGCACGGTGAACTGTTGCGTGAGACCGGCCAGATTGATGCCTCCATTGCTGCCTTCGAGCGAGCGCTGGCTCAGGCGCCAACCGATATCGATCGGACCCGGGCCTGGCTCGGGGTCGCGCGGGACCTGGAAATCCAGGATCGTTATCCGCAAGCCCTGGGCGCGCTGGACCAGGCCCAGCGCTGCGCTGGACGCGACGCGAGCGCCGACCTGCTGGCGCAAATTCACATTCAGCGCGGCAACATTTCCTTTCCCCTCGGTCGCATCGACGAGTGTTTCCGGGAACACGAACTGGCCCTGCGCCACGCCCGCGCGGCCGGATCTCCCGCGCTGGAAGCCCGCGCCCTGAGCGGTCTGGGCGACGCCTATTACCAGCGCGGCCGAATGTTGACCGCGCACCGTCACTTCGACCAGTGCATCGCGCGGTGTCGTGAGCACGGTTTGGTCGGGATCGAAGCAGCCAATCTGGTCATGCTGGGATTAACGCGGTCTTATCAAAACGATTTAGTCGGCGCGGAGCGGGAGGTTCTGGCGGCGGTCGAGAGCGCGACGCGCGTCGGCAACCAGCGCGACGAAGGTTTGGCGTTCGACGTACTGGGGCTGATCTATCAATATGAGTACCGCTGGCCAGAAGCCCGCGCGGCGATCGAACGCAGCTTGGAACTGGCGCGCGGGCTGGGCGCCCGGCGGTTCGAGGCGGAAAGCCTAGGCCACCTGGCGTTCGTGATGGCCTGTCTTGGTCAGAACAATGTGATCGAACAGTGGTTCGAACAAGCTTGGACGCTGATCCAAGCCACTAGCGCGGCGTATATGGGACCATGGATTCTCAGTTTGTGGGCGCTGGTTACCGACGACGCGGCGCGGCGCGCGCGGTTGCTTGCCGAAGGCGAAGCGCTGCTGGACACAGGCAGCGTTGGCCATAACCATTTACACTTCTATCAAAATGCTATGGAAGCCGCCCTGAACGCCCGCGACTGGCCGGAGGTCGAGCGCTACGCGGCGGCGCTGGCGGCCTATACCGCCGCCGAACCCTTGCCCTGGAGCGAGTTTTTCATCGCCCGGGCGCGCGCGCTGACGCGACACGGGCGCGGCGACCGCGTACCCGACCTGGTGGCGACCCTGCGGGCGCTCCTGGCCCAGGCTGAAAGCACGGGTCTGCTGGCCGCCGCGTCCGCCTTGCGGGCGGCGCTCGATTAACAGGCGACCGCTGGGGAAATGATCGATGGAGGGCTATTGAAATGGCGACCCATCACGGTGAACCGATCCCACGATTGACGGCCACAGTCCATCGCCATGATGATTAATTCTATTCAGAACATCTGTCACTATTCGTTAAGTTGCTGTTTGCGTTAGGCGGAATCGATAGCCGCCTGCCGTTTGCGGTGGCGGACTTCCAGTATCTCGTCGGGGGAGGAAATGGTTTAACAAGGCCTGAATATCCGTCCCACTCAACAACGGTCGGGTCTGCTGGTGAAGCCGACGCTCTTCCAACAGAAACAGCATCGCCATCATGACCAGAGTCATGTGATGGTGCCAGCCCCGGGCCGCCTCGACCGCGCTGGAGTTATCACCCCAACAACGCTTTGAACACCGACAGTTCGGCGCCGGGTTCGAGCAGCAGGTCCGACGTCAACACGCTGTTAATTTGAATGATCCGGGCGATGCATCCCGTCCAGCCGGTCTGGTGGCTGGCGCCGATGCCGGCGCCGTGGTCGCCGTGAAAATACTCGTAAAACAGGATTAGGTCCCGCCAGTGGGGATCGTCCTGGAACTTTTGGGTGGCGCCATAGACCGGACGATGGCCGCCGGCATCGCGCAGGAACAGCCGGGTCAGCCGTTCCCCCAGTTCCCGGGCGACGTCGAGGAGCGTGACCGCGTTCCCCGATCCGGTCGGGCATTCGATTTTGAAGTCGTCGCCGTAATAGGCATACAGGCGCAGCAGCGCGGTGTAGAGCAGGAGATTGACCGGCATCCAGACCGGACCGCGCCAGTTGGAATTGCCGCCGAACATGCCGGAGTCGGAATCGCCCGGCACATAGGCGACGCGGTACTCCTGTCGCCCCTGATAGAACACGTAGGGATGGTCGAGATGGTAGCGCGACAGCGCGCGAATGCCATAGGGGCTGAAAAACTCGTTTTCATCCAACATGCGCGCCAGAATGCGCCGCAGCTTGGTCTCATTCGTGATCGACAGCATCCGGCGATGGGCGACCCCCGGCTGGGCCGGCAGGTGGAGATTGGCGCAGAGTTCGGGGTGACGTTGCATGAACGCGCGCGCCCGTTCCCGGAATTTCGGCAGCTTATCGAGGATGTCCTCCTCGAACACCGCCACCGCCGCCAGCGGTAGCAAGCCGACCATCGACCGGACCTTGAGGCGCATCGCCGATCCGTCCGGGAAGCGCAGTACGTCGTAGAAAAAGCCGTCCTCCTCGTCCCACATATCGTCCTGGTTCTCCCCGACCCGGTCCATGGCTCCGGCGATGAACAGGGTGTGCTGGAAGAACTTCTCGACGAATTCCTCGTACAGCGGTTCGTGGAGCGCCAGTTCGACCGCGATCCGCAACATCTGCTGGCTGAAGAAGACCATCCAGGCCGTCCCGTCCGCCTGGTCGAGATAGCCCCCCGTCGGCAACGGCGAGGAGCGGTCGAACACGCCGATGTTGTCCAGCCCTAGAAAGCCGCCTTCGAAGACGTTAGCCCCGGTGCGGTCCTTGCGGTTGACCCACCAGGTAAAGTTCACCAGCAGCTTGGAAAAGGCGTATTTCAGGAACTCGAGGTCGCCCTGGCCTCCGCGGCGCACCTTGTCGGACAGGTAAAGCTGCATGGTCGCCCAGGCGTGGACCGGCGGGTTGACATCGCTGAAGTTCCACTCGTAGGCGGGAATCTGGCCGTTGGGGTGCAGGTAGTCGTTGCGCAGCATCAGGTCGAGCTGTTGCTTGGCGAAATCGGAATCGACCATGCCGAGCGGAATCATGTGGAAGGCCAAATCCCAGGCGGCGTACCAGGGGTACTCCCACTTGTCCGGCATCGAGATGATGTCGTCGTTGAACAGGTGGAACCATTCGCTGTTGCGCGCGCGCCGGCGCTGGGCCGCTGGCGTGCCGGGATCAGCGCCGTGTTCTTCCAGCCATTGGTCCAAATCGTAATAGAAGTACTGCTTGGTCCACAGCATCCCCGCCAGCGCCTGGCGCATGACGTTGGCGCGGTCCGGGTCCTCCCGCACGGCGAGCGGCGTGATCGCTTGGTAGAAGGCATCGGCCTCCTGAAGCCGCGCCGCAAAGACGGCGTCGAAGTCGCCGAATGGCTGGGGGAGTTGCTGCGGCGGTTGCCGGGTCAGGCGCAGCCGGATCACCTCGGTCTGGCCGGCGCCGAAGGTCAACGCATGATGCGCCGCCGCCTTGGTGCCTTCGCCGGCCGGGTTGACCGCGGCGGCGACGCCGTTGACGACGTAGTCGTTGATGCCGTCCTTGACGTAGGGCGTGGCGTTCTGGTGGCCGAACAACCGGGCGTGGTTCGTCTCGTTCTCCGTGAACAGGAGCGGCGCATCAGCGTCGCCATAGAGAAAATAATCCCCCAGGCATTCCTGGAACAGCGGGTCGGGGTGGTGGGCGTGGACGACGGCGCGACCCTCGACCGCGATCGTTTTCAGCACCGGCTTCGAGCCGCCGCCCGCCCACGACCAGGTGTTGCGGAACCAGAGCGTCGGCAGGACGTGCAGCGCCGCCGCCTCCGGCCCCCGGTTGCAAACGCTGATGCGGATGAGCAGATCTTCGGGCGCCGCCTTGGCGTACTCGACGAACACGTCGAAGTAACGATCGTCGGCGAAGACGCCAGTGTCCAGCAGTTCGTACTCGGCTTCGTGCTTGCCGCGCGTGTGGTTGGTCGCCACCAGATCGCCATACGGATAGGCCGCCTGCGGATACTTGTACAGGTATTTCAGGTACGAATGGGTCGGTGTCGAGTCGAGATAGAAGTAGTACTCCTTGACATCCTCACCGTGATTGCCCTCGTTGTTGGCTAGGCCAAACAGCCGCTCTTTGAGAATGAGGTCCTTGCCGTTCCACAGCGCCAGCGCGAAACACAGCACCTGGTGGTCGTCGCTGATGCCGCCCAGTCCATCTTCGCCCCAGTGGTAGGCGCGGGAGCGGGCTTGATCGTGGGTGAAGTAGTTCCAGGCGTCGCCGTTGTGGCTGTAGTCCTCGCGCACGGTGCCCCATTGGCGCTCGCTCAGATAAGGCCCCCATTTTTTCCAGGGCGTCCTGGGGTCGCGGGCTTCGGCGAGACGTTGCTGTTCTGGATTGGACCGAGTCATGCGTTGCTCCTCGACAAGGGTGGAACAGAGAGGGGATCAATAGACTGGTTGATGGAGGGCTTAGCCCGTCGAGCGCCCCTGGGCCAGGCGACCGGAAGTTTCTCAGTCACCGTTGGGAATAACGATAGCACGCGTCAAGCAGGACTCGGATGCCGGGCAAGATCCAATTTCTATTTGGTACGCGATGTTCGACTTTCAGGCGATCAGGCCCTCAAACTGTAGGTCTGAGCGACTGACTCCTCTCAACTTAGCTCATCCCGCTATGCCGCGTCGGCCAGTCCTCTTTACATCTTCAGAGAAGTCGAACATCGCGTATGAATGCAACTTCCAAAATTGCAAGTTTTGTACGCCAGCCGGCGCGGCGAGTGGCGCGATTCAGCCCCGATTCAATCGGGATTACCGTCAAAAACTTTCCATTTTTTGCGCCAACTACCGATAGGTACTGGTCTTTTTTTGGAACGGACTTTACAATGATTTCAACCTGTTATCATCGACAGCGGCCTCTCACAAATGGGGATTTGGTATAACCATGAGTTATCGAGACACCGTTTTATACACTGCCTATCAGGAAGCGGCCAAACCCGTGCATTGGACGCAGCACGAGCAGCGCATTCTCGACTACTTTCACGTTTCGACCGGCAAGCCGACCACCAAAGCGGCGGCCTTGCAGGTCAGTTGGTGCAGTTATTTCGTCCATTGGTGCCTGGTGAAGGGGGGCATGCGGGTGTTACCGCGTGCGGGCACCGCTGGCGAACTGGGCGGAATGGGTTCGGTGGGCCGCTTTATGAAACCGGTGGGCGGCTGCTACGAAGCCTACGGGGTTTACCAGCGCAAATACCGTCCGCGCCCCGGCGATATGTACAATCGCCTCAAGCCCAACAACCACATTGGCTTTATCCGCGACGTGCGCGAGGTTGGCACGGGTCAATACGAGATTTTGACCATCGACGGCAACTCCGGGCCACTGGGCTACTCGCCGTACTTTGATGCCAGCAATTTGATCGGCAAAGGGTTCATTTACCTGCGACCGGAATGGGTTCGGCTGGGCGGCGAGAATTGGTACATCCAGCTTTGTGAAGAGGATTGAACGGTTCCGGCCCGCAGGCTTGATCCAGGATGCGAAAGCCGCAGACATCATGCTGCCGTGATGACCCTGCTGACCCATGTCGCCTTCGCTTCCGTCCTCTACCTGGGCGGCGCGACCCTGTTCGGCTACAAACCCTTGAGCCACCTCGGCTTTCGCGATGGCCTGCAAGCCCTGCTCAAGAACTTTGACATCGCCCGTGAGCAGTACCAGCGCCAGACGGGCACGCAGCGGTTTTTGTGAGTAACATCCTTGGTCAAGCGTGTGCGGCTTCATGCGTATCAGCGACGCCAAGAGTTAGACACGCTCTTTTTCCTCGTCAAAGTCGTTAACGTACTGGAATTCGAAGATCGGGCGATGCTCATGACCGCCCGATGATCCCGCTTGCCACCAGGCATGAGAATGCTCCGGCCTCGGTTACCATCGCTCCGAAGAGGGAGATGCGGAACCACCGGCCAGGGGCGAAGAGTCCTGCAAGGAAAAATGCGAAGCCCGGGAACGGCGCGAGCACCATCTGAAGCGACAGCGGAGCTGACCACCACGACACCGGCTTGCCGGGCGCGCAGCATGAAATGATCCATCACGTCCGGAATTGCGGTAGCGGCATAAGCGAGCGATACGACCGAAACAGCAATCCAGAACGTGCGGCACGGCCGCAGAAAATAAGAGACTGTCTAAAAACTCCCCTCTCCCGAGGGGAGAGGGGGCTTTTTCAACGGCTTAGCAGGCCACAAGCGGTATGAAAACCCTGCAAAACGGTATTTTTTGTGCAACATCGATTCGGCTCACCGATTGAAAAAGGACCCTCACCCCTGCCCCTCTCCCACCGGGAAAGGGGTGCTTAGACAGCTTCTAAAACGCCGCCCCCGTCGCTGGTATCGACGCCAGCGTCAGTACCGCAAGGAAGAGCAGGCTGTCGCCGAAGGCGTACATACCGCCGGAGAGATCTCGGTCGGGCGAATCGGTAAGATGGATGTATATCACCTATCGATAGTTTTTATTTGTGCGGTGATGTCAGCCTGTTCCTGTGTGATGAGTTTGGTTGGATATACGAGTTCTGGCCACTGGCCGTCGTGGCTCTCTTCCTGGCTAACCGTCTTTGGGTTTTCGGTCGCTGTGTTGCGGCCGGTTCCCGTGGTTGATTTTGAGTAGTCGACTGAATAATCCCATCGGCTTTTTTACGCAATTTGACTCCAGTAGCGTAAATGGCCAACCCGCTGCGGGGTCAGGCTTCTCGATACCGGAACGATATGCAGCCCGTTCAGCGAGAGCCTGAACTGCCGCTCGCCAGGGGATGGCGGCTGGGAAGTTCTGGATAAAGCTGGCAGTGAATAGCCGTAACCCATTATTATTTTGCACGATTATGACCGTCCTCCTGGCCGGATTAGCGCTGGCTGCGAACAAACCCGCCGACCATAAACCACTCGCCAAGGACGGGGTTTCAGCCCCGCCACGCCTGGGTGCGCTGGTGCAGCCAGCGGCTCAACCCGGCGTGCAGCAACCGCACTAATCCGGCGGTCACAACGATCAGCATCGCCATCGCCGCTGCTGCCGCGGTATCCCCGGCGTCGTCCATGTTCAGCACGGCCACCGACGCCAGCGTGGTGTTCGGTGAGTACAGGAAGACCACTGCCGAGACCGTGGTCATGGCGTTGACGAAGAAGTAAATGGCGATGTCCAGAATCGCCGGCAGGCACATCGGCGTCGTCACCCGCCAGGCAGTGCGATAAAACGGGGTCTTGAGCGAGGCCGACACTGACTCGAACTCTGGATCGAGCTGCTTGAGCGCGGTCAGCGCGGTGAGATGGCTGACCGTGTAGAAATGGGCGATGGTGGCCAGCACCAGAATCGTCATGCCGCCATAGAGAAAGTTGAGCGGATTACCCGGTGCGTTGAAGAAAAAGATATAGGCCAGCCCCAGCACCATGCCCGGCACCGCCATCGGGATCAGCGCCAGCAAATGGGTCGCAGTCCGTAGCGGTTTCGCCACCCAGGTTTTTTCCACCAGATACGCGCCGGTAAACACCACGATGCTGCCGAACACAGCGGTATAAAACGCCATGCGGGTCGAGTTGACATAGGACGCCCAACTGCCGCCGTCGGCCGTGCTGAAGTCGTAATGGCTCAGGGTCAGGCTGAGGTTGTACGGCCAGAGCTTGGCCAGCGAGGCGAAGGCCGCCATCCCCAGAATGCCCAGGATCAGCACCACCACGACGCTGACCAGTCCGAGCAGCGCCAGGTCGCGAGCCGGTCGGGGCTTGGGCTGATAGAGGACAGCGCGGCTGGACAGGGCCGAGGTCTGCCGGCGCTGCGCCCAGCGTTCCACGAAGAAGGCTAGGAGGGCAGGGAGCAGCAAAATCAGCGACACCACCGCCCCCATCTGGAAGTTCTGCTGCCCCACCACCTGCTTGTAAATGTCGGTGGCCAGCATGTTGAACTGGCCGCCGATCACCTTGGGCACGCCAAAGTCGGTGATGATCAGGGTGAAGGTTACGAAGACGGCGCTGATTAAGCCGTAGCGCGCGCTGGGCAGGGTCACGATCATGAAGGTCCGCCAGGCGCTGGCCCCCAGCGATTCCGAGGCTTCGTACAACCGGGCGTCGGCGGTGGACAAGGCAGTCATCAGAATGATCAGGGCATGGGGGAAGGTCCAGAACACCGAACCGATGACGATGCCGATGGGACCGTAGATGCTCGCGCCGAACAGCCAGTTCTTCAACCCCCCCTGGTTGCCGAACAGATAGATCAGGGCGATGGCCGACAACAACGAGGGTGCTAGCAGGGGAACCATCGCTACCAGTCGGAAAAAGCTCTTAAACGGGATGCAACTGCGGGTCAGGGCATAGGCGTACCCGAAGGCCAGGACGATCACGATCAGCGTGGCCAGCGCCGACACCCACAGACTGTTGCCGATGGCGCCGGACAGGGCGGGATTGGCGAAATAATGGGCGAAGTTGGCCAGGCCGACGAACGCGCCCTCGCGATCCTCCAAGCTCTTCGCCAGCATGAGGGCCAGCGGCAGTAACAGGGTAACGGCGAGATACAGCGCCAGCACCAGCAAGCCGCCGCCCATCAGCCACTCGTCGCGGCCCAGACGCGGGCGAACGCGCGGTATGACCGTCGCCACCGCTTCAGGCATGGTGATATCCATCCGGGAATAGCCGGATGGTTTCAGCCGGAATATGCAAATGAGTGAAGTCACGCGGACGCAAATCCAGTTCCCGCGCCTGCTGTCGAGGCAATTGCGCCCGCAGCCGGTATTCGCCCAGTTCGCCGCCGCCCAGGCTCAACCAGAAAAACGGCCCCATGAACTCCAGATCGTAGACTTCGGCCTGAAGACTGTTCGCGTGGCCGTTGGTTCTGCCGGTGCAGACGATGTCTTCCGGCCGCACCGCCGCCCGCACCGCCGTGCCTGGCGCGTAACCCTCAACCGCGCAAGCTAACCGGGCCGTACCGAGTTGAATTTCACCGTGGCCGACCCGCGTCGCCGGCAGCAAATTCATCGCACCGATGAATTCCGCCACGAACAGGCTGGCGGGTTGATGGTAGATTTCCAGCGGTGTGCCGATCTGTTCGATTGTGCCATCGCGCATGACCACGATGCGGTCGGCCATGCTGATGGCTTCTTCCTGATCGTGGGTGATCATGATGGTGGTGATGCCCAGCCGCCGTTGCAGCGTCTTGATCTCCTCGCGCAAATGGAGCCGTACCTTGGCGTCCAGCGCCGACAGCGGCTCATCCAGCAGCAGCAGGCCCGGCGAAATCGCCAGCGCCCGGGCCAGCGCCACCCGTTGTTGCTGACCGCCGGACAGTTGCGAGGGGTACTTATGGCCGCTGTCGGGCAAGCCGATCAGTGCCAGCAATTCTTTCACCCGCTGCTGAATCACCGCGCGGGGCTGCTTACGATTCTCCAAACCATAAGCGATGTTGCGGGCGACTGTGAGGTTCTGGAACAGCGCATAAGACTGGAACACGATGCCGAAATCGCGCTGGGCGGGTGGCAGGGCGGAAATGTCGCGGCCATCCTGCTCCACCGTGCCGTGGGTTTGGATATCCAGCCCAGAAATGGCCCGCAGCAGCGTCGTCTTGCCGCAACCGGACGGACCGAGGAAGCAAACGAACTCACCCCGGTCAATGTCGATGTTGACGTTATCGAGGGCGGTGAAGTCGCCGAAGCGTTTGGTGAGGTTGCGGATGCGCAGATAGGGCGTGGTCATGGGCGGTCAACCTGCTGAATAATCTCCCCTCGCCCTGCGGGAGAGGGGCTGGGGTGAGGGCATTCCGGCTACTTCTTCGGCTCCGACTTACCGTCGTAACGCTTGCTCCACTCCGCCAAAATCGTTTCCCGGTTCTTGGCTGCCCACTCGAAGTCGTTCTTGATCATCTTGGCGGCGATGCCTTCGGGATAGTGGGGCACCGGTTTGGCGACGCCGGGCATGGCGACGACCGCGTAGCCTTCGTTGTACAACTCATTGGCCTTGCGGGTTAACGACCAGTCGGCCAACTGCTTGGCGGCTTGCAGCTTTTTGGTGCCCTTGACGATGGCGAAGGATTCCAGATCCCAGCCCACCCCTTCGCTGGGCGCGATGACCTCCACCGGTGCGCCTTTGCTCTTTTCCTGCGCGCCGCGATAAGCAAAGGAGATCCCGACCGGGATTTCGCCGGCGGCGGCCATCTTGCAGGGCTTGGAACCGGAATGGGTGTACTGGGCGATGTTCTCGTGCAGGCTGCCCATATACTTCCAGGCTTTGTCTTCACCCCACATCTGCAGCCAGGCGGACACGTCGAGAAAACCGGTGCCGGAGGAATTGGGATTCGGCATCACCACCTGGCCTTTGAATTCCGGCTTGAGCAGGTCTTGCCACGAAGTCGGCGTGGGGAGCTTGTGCTTTTGGGCCTCGACGGTGTTAAAGCAGAGCGAGGCGACCCAGGCCCGCTGGCCGACCCACTGCGGCGGATTGGCCTTGTCCACGTACTGGGGATCGAGCGCTTCGACACCCTTGGGCGCGTAGGGTTGGAAATAACCCTGATCCGCCAGCAGTTTGAGGCTGGTCACCGCCAGGCCCCACACCATGTCGGCTTGCGGATTCGCTTTTTCGGCCAGCAACTTGGCGGTAATGATGCCGGTGGAATCGCGCACCCATTTGATATCGAGATCGGGATGGTCCGCCTCAATGGCCGTTTTGAACTTGGCCAGTTCGTCAGCCTCGACGGCGGTATAGACCAGCAATTCGGTTTTGGCTTGCACGGAAAAGGCAGCGCCGGCCAAGACCAGCGCACCGAACACGGTGGCGAATTTCATTGGGAATCCTCGCGTGGGGCGGTGAGATGAACAAGGCCGGTTCGGAGATCGATCCAGCGCTGGAGAGCAAGCTGGATTGTGCAACGGTTATGTTGCGGAATTGTGATCAGCCCGAGACGTTGCCCCCACGCGCTGGTTTGCACCATCGGCGGAATGCCGGGATCAATGGATCAAGGGCGCCGAAGCATTCGAGCGAGAACGAGTGGGCTGAAACTCCCCGCCTGGAAGGCCCCAAAGGTTCGGTCAAGGCCGTTCTCCACGCGCCAGCCGCCGTTCGATGAGTTCAATGTAGGGCAGCAGGTCGGCGATGGTATCCATGACGTAGTGCGCCCCGCTGGCCCGCAGCCGGGTGTAAGCGACGCTGCGGCGGCGCTGTTGCTCCGCTGGATTCAACGCCTTCCAGTCGTCCAGCGCCAGGCCGATCTCGTTGCCGGACACTGCCACTGCGATGGTCCACATTCCGGCGTTCAATCCTTCTTCGATGCCGGGTGTGGTGTCGTCCAATTTGACGCAGGCGTGGACGGTTTCCACCTCCAGCTCGATGGCGTTTTTCAGGCTCATGTGCGGGAACGGTCGCCCGCGTGGAACCTCGGTGGCACACACGCTGCTGTCGGGGCGATAGCCCTGGTCGGCGGCGGCTTGCGCCAGCACCTCCAGCATTTCCCGGCTGTAGCCGGTATTGGCGCCGATGCGAACGCCGCGCCCGCGCAGGGCGGCCACCACTTCCCGGCAACGCGGAATCAGTTGTGCCGAGTCGCAGATGGCGGCGACCTGCAGGGGCACGAATTCCTGGTACAGCCGGTCGATGGTGGCCTCGTCCGGTGATTCGCCATACCGATCGCGCCAGGCGGCGGCAATGCGGGGCAAGGCGCACAACTGGCGGATGTGCTCGCGCTTCTCGGTCCCCATCGGTCCCCGGGCCTCGTCCAGGCCGAGATCGATCCCTTGGGCGGCGAACAGGCGGGTGAAGGCCGCCACCGGTGCCAGCGAACCGAAGTCCACAGTGGTGCCGGCCCAGTCGAAAATGACGGCCTGAATCGGCCCGTGATAACGGCGTTGATAGTGAAAGTACATGGCGGCGGGATGTCCTCAAGGATCGACTGGGTTGAAAGCGGCCAGGCGCGGTGTTTCAGCATCGGAGTAATGTGCCGGATCAACCTTGCAGTTTGATGAATGACCTTCCGGGGGGGGCGACCGCAAGACAGCCGGCGGAACCCTTGGGCGGATGCGGAGGGTAGCGCGAAAGAGGGGACCGGGAGATTTTCTGCCGAGCGCGGGTTGGGGTGGGTTCCCAGGTTCCGGCTGATGCCTGGCCCGAAGCGTCTCCTGAGAAGTCGGTAGGCTTTCCCGTTCCATCAGCGCCAAACTATACTGGTGACGAAAGTCCAGTTAATAGCGCAGCCAGATCGTGTGGACGCTGTCCAGGTATGGGGGTTTGCTCTGCCCGTTGCATCTTGTAGCGGCGGGTCAGCTTCGGGGAGGGATGGCAAGCTTGTCGGGATTTCCAGAATAACGAGGCGGAAAAAAATCAGTTCCTCACAGAAGCCGATAGTGAGAAGTTGCAAAACGCATTTAAGAACGCATGTATGATTATAAGGTCTTTGTTAGACGACCATGCTTTCAAGAGATTTGGTCCTGTAAATTTTCCTGTGATCCGAACTGTAGGGTGTGCAGGCGAGGCGAAAATAACTTTATAAAATCAATGAGCTGGATGTGGTTAACGCTCTAGCTTCACGCCGCCAGCCCTCGTCATCACAGGAAAATTTACAGTACCAGAGATTTTATAAAGGTAGCGATAAAAATCGTAACGGTAACTGGGAACCCAAGAAGTTCAATGCCTCTTTGTACGATATTCTAATGTATTCTTTTTCTAGGGAGGATAAGAATAGAGTTTACCAAAACTTAGATGCAATCCGCGAAGCACTAATAAACCTAATGACTACTGACCAAGAGTTTATAGAGGCAATTGAGCTTTCCACAAGCTCAATACAAGCAGTGACAAAACGGTTTGATAAATGGAGAATGTCATTAGAAGAAGTGATCGGTATTAGTCAAAAAGAGCCAAGGTGCTTTTCTTTGAGCCTCAAAAAAGAAATCGTAACTACCTAGCCCTAGAGAAATAGTGTAAAATAAGCGAATGGAACTAGAAT
>CAZDVY010000047.1:0-17970 GCA_964508935.1 uncultured Candidatus Competibacteraceae bacterium
TTCTGAGTTACAACTAAAATTTTTTCATATTGTTATCCTGAATATTAGCCTAACGTTCACGTTCAGCGGCGGAGCGTAGCGGAGTCCGCTGCAACGGATCGTTAGGCTTTTTCCTCAGCTTCATGAATGACTTCAAAAAGCTGTTTGATGATTTTTGGGTGTAATATTTCTCCGGCATGACTGGGCAAAACCATCCGATAAGTTTTCTTGATATAAATCCGATGACTATTATCTTTTTGCCGATCCAAAAAAAAACCGCTACGGAGAAGAAGCTTCTTTTGCGGTAAGCTTTGGATATTCAGGCATGGACAGCCACTTCTATGGGCGATATAATTACCTTGCGCTTTTGAAGCGCATATACTTCTTCTTTTTTAAGGCTTTCTAAATATAGTTCAGCAGCCTCTTGAATATTCAAAAGCACTTCCTCGTAAGTATTACCTTGCGTTACGCAGCCTTTTAATTCAGGAATTTGGGCAAAATAGCCAAATTCGTCTTTTTCGATAACGGCATTCAATATCATGGAAATTATTCCTATGCTCGAAAAAAGATTGTCCCAGTTGAAAATGTTGGGGTTTGCAAGCTCATCCCAACCCACGGCCCTGACCTAACGGCATACTATCTGAACATTTCTGCCTTCCGCTTTTTAAACTCTTCGCGTGAAATTGTTCCTGCGTCTCGCAGAGATTTCAATTTTTCCCATTCGGCTTTCCTTTCTTGTTTTTCAATGTAAGCCCATTCCCATGGCGCAGCACCAGAAGCCATTGCATCCTGTATCTCAGCTTCGCTGTACCCACGATCCTTCATCTCATACAAAAAATCCCAATCGCTCATTTTTATTACCTCCTTTTATTCTAACACCAGCGTTGATCGGCGCAGCGGCTTTATCGCCCGCGTTCGCTTCTTGCTGCCTAACGGGGCGGCGGATAAGCCACGAGGGCGGAAAAGCTGAAGGCTTTGACAGCCGATGTCGGCTTGATCCGCGTGGTTGTGCGGCGCTTCGCGCCGCGCAAGCAGCGGATGCCATCCGCCGCCCCGTTGTCGCGGGCGCGAAAGCGTCCGCGACAACGTATGAATAAGCCGCCCAAAAAGCGCGCCACGACAAGCGTTGAAACTTGCTCAGAGCTGGGGCGCGCTTTTTGGGTCGGCTTGATTCGCTCGTTAGGCTCATTTCTTTCGGTTGACTATATATGGGGCTGGCTTCGCTTGTATTCCCGATATTAGAACTTCTTGCTCCAAGAAGTGTACCAATCCGGAGCAGGACGAACCGCGGATGGCCATGCCACAGAAGAAAATCGTATAGGGCTTTCCTTCAGTTGGCACAATAGAAAATACGGGACCACCGCTGAGCCCATTAAAATCAGTGACACCATCATAATTAGATATCGAAATCGTATGCACAGAAGAAGAGTGCTCGGAAACTCCTTTGTAATTCCCTTTTAGCGTAAACCGGGCGGTAGTAATAAATTCCTTAGTTATGTCTATTTCGGAGTGCTCAATAGGATACCCAAGAACTAAAAATGTTGCTTTCTCAGAATAAGATAGCCAATCTCCAGAGACTTTTTCCAGATCAATTAATTTAAGCAAAGAAAATTCCGGGTCCCGGAGGAGTTTTCGCATGTCAAGTTCTATGACTGCAAAATCTGCGAAGTCATCATCGATTTTATCCGTTGACACATAAAAAACGTTCTCTAACGGAAGAATTTTCTGTGACCAATCAGTCGCAAACAAACAAATTGGAGTAAGCGGCAGAATGACATGGCGGGCGGTAATTGCAAATGCCCTTCCTTTGTATACAGCAAGAAAGATCGTGCCACCTGAAATCGCGTATGGATACTCAGCATAGCCTGTCTCGCGCAATACAGGTTGTACGGACGGCCAGATCTGAGTCGTCATCCAATCCATTATCCTATTTACCCAGTCAAATGTTTTGTACGCTGCGACTGGTGCTGACTTTCAGGATCAAAGCGGCGGGCACACGCTACGCAGTCGCAGGCTGCGCAAGAGTTAGGAATTTTCGGTTTATTTATTTTGGTCATTGCTGTCTTGCCCGCCCGCCGAGTCTGAATCTGGCTGCCTAAACCGAACTATTAGGTACGGAGCAAAAATCAAACTCCAGACCACCCATTTGTTTGCACCAATTTCGCGATCATCAAACAAACCTCCTACAAAGTAACCTAAATTGTAAGCAAAACTTGCTGTTTCCACTGCTGGGAAAATTGTGGCTGCAACAACCCCAACAATTGCGAAACTAGCAGATATCAACTTGACACCCAAAAGAACTTCTTCCCGTAGACTTCGTTGGGGCTTGTGCGATGCTACCTCGGGAGGGTGCTGCTCAAGAGGCGTTACGCTGTGTTCCGAATGCTCGCGATTTTTTTCATAGAGTTGGTGTGCACGAGCCTCAATATAACGGGCCTTGGCTTCTTCTTTCTGCCCATTCGTATCCGCATACACTCGTGCCCAAAGCCCTTCGTTGACTTTGTGGGCGCGAAGTTCTTTCCAAGCTACCTCGTAATATATATCAGCAATTCTAGGCCCCCATATCTTGGAACTTGTTCCCGTTTTTCTACGTTGTTTCCTTGCGATTTCAGAGAACCATTTCCCATAGCCCCACCCTATCGCAAACATGGTGGTGCCCGCCACAGAACTGACCAAAACCCATACGGCAAAAGAATTAGCGTCAAGGTAACGAAAAAACGCTGGCAGGCTGCTGATGCTCGTAAGAAAAAGCGTCCAACTTAGCAAGCGACGACCCCAGCCAGAAGGTGTTGCTGGCGTTGATACATTAACTATTCTGTATAAACCGTAACCAATGACGCCCGAAATCCCCACAGTCAACAGGGAGGTGAGCAATGCTGTAGATGCGGCGTCCATTATTGAGTAACGATGCTGTTTCGATGCCTAACGGGGCGGCGGATAAGCCGCGAGGGCGGAAAAGCCGAAGGCTTTGACGGCCGATGTCGGCTTG
The DNA here is from genome assembly GCA_964508935.1 of uncultured Candidatus Competibacteraceae bacterium. Taxonomy (GTDB): domain Bacteria; phylum Pseudomonadota; class Gammaproteobacteria; order Competibacterales; family Competibacteraceae; genus UBA2383. Next base: position 2,969 of record CAZDVY010000047.1, read on the forward strand.
ATCCGCGTGGTTGTGCGGCGCTTCGCGCCGCGCAAGCAGCGGATGCCATCCGCCGCCCCGTTGTCGCGGGCGCGAAAGCGTCCGCGACAACAAGTGATTATACGGTTTCCGCCTATCTACGGTAAGTGCTGTAGTTGAAAAAACTATTTGATTTTGCTGGTCTTTGCTAGCGACATAACATTCATCTAAAGTTTTGTAGTCTCGGAAATCCCGCCATGCTCGCCGTTCCCCGGAACTCACCCGTCGCTATGAGGCGCGGTTGGTGCAGCGGAACGTCATGACCGGACAGCGCCCACACTGTCACAGGTGATTGCGTTATTACTTGAACTTTTGTGGCAAGTATAGCCATGTCACTGTATTGGAGGATGGTTTCTCATCTGCCGCCAGACTGTATGCTTTGGAGGATACCTCCACCTCATAGGGTGGTCGAAACTCGATATGCCAGCCATGAAGCCAGCAAGGGCGTAAAACATGTCTCAAAATCCTGTTCGGGCGCTTTTTCAAAACACACGATGGATTCGGCTGAATGCAAGTTGAAAATAAACGCTGGAAAAAAAATGCCCCGGCGGGCCGGGGCGTGGACTAGACCGTAAACAGCCGATGCTTACTGGCTGATCACCTTTTCCTGGGCCGTCACGGTAATGACGACGCGGCGGTTCAGCGCACGGCCTTCCGGATTATCCCGGCCATTTGGCAGGGTGTTCGGAGCGACTGGTTCGAGTTCGCCGCGACTCTGAGTGGTCATCAGCGAGGCTGGTACGCCCCGACCCGCCAGGTAGCCGGCGACAGCATCGGCGCGACGATGGCCAAGGCGATAGTTGTAGGCTTCAGTACCCTTGCTATCGGTATGGCCGACGATCATGATCGAGGACACTGAGGATACCCGGCGCAGGTCAGCAGCCAGACGATTCAAACGTTCGCTGGCGCTGGGCTTGATGTTGTACTTGTCGAAGTCAAACAGGGCGTCGGTGCCCAAAGTTAGGGTCTCGATGACCGGCGCAGCGGGAGGCGGCTCAACCGCCGCCACGCCGCCGCACTCTGGAATGTTCTTCTCGGCGCTCCAGAACGGGGTGCGGATGCAATTACCAAAGGGGTCCTTGACGATCTTGTCGTAAGGGTCCACCACGTAAATGCAGCCATACTTGTTGATTGCCGCTTGCGCCGGCAGAGCGGCGAACAGCATCATCGAGGCAGCCAGACCCAGGCTGAGCTTATGCAGGTTTACTTTCATCGGTATACTCTCCCAATAGGCACTGAAAATTCGGTGCATGACACATCAAAGATTGCGGGTCGCGAGGACCGGGCGGGCTGAACCGCGATCCATCTACTCAGTCAGTATACCCGACTGGCCACCTTCATGTACGGTGAACCCGCCGGTTCTATTGTGTAATCATACAACATTGTGTCAGAATTGCAAAAAATGTTGTGCTGGCAATAAATATCCGTATTTTGCGCGCTATCTTGGTATTTTGGCAAGCAATTTTTGCTGGCTTCGCCCTTGAATCCTCCTGGTTATTCAGTTGAAACCACTCGTTTAATCGCTGCTGCCTTGAAATTTTCCTAATCATTGTCGAGTTCCCATGATGTCGCAAGACGAGGATCGGGTGCGCGCCGTGATCTGGCGCGACGAAGCCCTGGAATTGCTGGATCAACGCCTGCTGCCGACGGAAACGCGCTACCGGCGGCTGACAACCGGGGCGGAAGTAGCGGAGGCAATCCGTAATATGGTGGTGCGCGGCGCTCCCGCTATCGGCATCACCGCCGCTTATGGCGTTGTGTTGGCGGCTCGCGCTCGTTGGGCCGAAAACCCAGATCACTGGCGGAAATCCCTTCACCAAGATGTGCAACGACTGGCGGCGTCCCGACCCACCGCGGTCAACCTGTTCTGGGCGCTGCGGCGTATGGAGCGGGTCATGGCCGAATGCTCCGGCAATCCGGTCGAGCGGCTACTGGCTGAAGCTCAGGCGATTCATGAAGAGGATATCGCCGCCAACCGGCGCATGGGTCAGTGGGGCGCGGCGGTCCTGGGTGCGCGAGGAGCCGTGTTGACGCATTGCAATGCCGGCGCGTTGGCGACTGGCGGCTATGGTACGGCGCTGGGAGTGATCCGCGCCGGTTATGCAGCGGGATTAATCGAACGAGTCTACGCCGATGAGACGCGCCCCTGGTTACAGGGTGCCCGATTGACCGCCTGGGAACTGGTTCAGGACCGAATTCCCGTTACCTTGCTGGCTGATGGCGCGGCAGCGGCGTTGATGCAGCAAGGCCAGGTGCGCTGGGTCATCGTTGGAGCGGACCGAGTCGCGGCCAATGGCGATGTCGCCAACAAAATCGGCACCTATGGCCTGGCGGTCGCCGCCCGACATCATGGCATTCAATTCATGGTGGTCGCGCCGACTTCGACCGTCGATCTGTCCATGCCCGACGGAACAGCCATTCCCATTGAACAACGCGCCGCTGATGAGTTATTGACGCTGGGCGGACAATCGGTCGCGGCGTCTGGCGTCGCAGTCTGGAATCCGTCATTCGATGTGACGCCAGCCGCGTTAGTGGATGCGCTGGTGACTGAACGGGGGGTGATTTGGCGGCCGGACGCAAAGAAAATCACGGGGATGATGGGTGAAATGGAGAGCGCTAGATCTTAATGGGAAACAGCCTCAATTTAGGCTAGCATTCCCCGCGCTTGAAATTCTAATTGAGGGTTTCCCATTGGAAAAAGTTGATACATTCGCACGGGTTGAAACGGCCCGCGCAACCCCCGGCGTGCGAATGGCCGGACTGTCTGCGCTCGCGCTCATCGTGTTGCTCACCGCCTGCAAGCCGGTTGAAGAACCCGAACCGGAACCCATCCGCCCGGTTCGCGTGACGACCGTCGAGAGCCGGGAAGGTGGTGAAACCGTGAGTCTCACCGGGCAAGTCGAGGCGCAGGAGGAGGTGAACCTGTCGTTTCGGGTCGGTGGACGCATGATCGAGCGCTCCGTCAATGTCGGCGATCGGGTCAGGGCCGGCCAGGTGGTCGCCCGACTGGAATCGGATACTCCGCGCAACGCCCTGCGGTCGGCCCGCGCGGAACTCACCGCCGCGCGAGCGCGACTGGTCGAGGCTCAGAATAACTTCGAGCGCCATCGATCGCTGCTGGACAGAGGGTTTATCACGCGCGCCATGTTCGATCAAGCGGAACAGGCCTATCGGACCGCTCAAGCCCAGGTGGATTCGGTGCAGGCGCAGGTGAACATCGCCGAGACCCAACTAGGCTATGCCGATCTTATCGCCGCTTCGAGCGGCACCGTGACCGCCCGCCGCGCCGAACCGGGGGAAGTGGTGGGGGCGGGCCAACCCATCGTCCAGCTCGCCCGGGAAGGCGGCCGGGACGCCGTGTTCGACGTGCCAGCGCGGATCATCGAGACCGCGCCGGCCAATGCCGAAATCGCGGTGGTCCTGAGTAGCGATCCGAAGGTGCGCGCCACCGGGCGAGTGCGGGAAGTCGCTCCGCAGGCCGATCCCGTGACGCGAACCTTCAAGGTCCGGATCGGCCTGAACGATCCACCGGCGGCGATGCGGCTCGGTTCGACGGTCACCGGCAGCGTCCAGCTCGGCGCCGGACAGGGCATTGAAATCCCGGCCTCGGCGCTGACGTCGGCCAACCAGCGCCCGGCGGTCTGGGTGCTCGACCCTGCCAGCAATACTGTGTCGCTGCGCAATATCGAGGTACTGAGTTTTGGCCTGGCTCGGGTGGCGGTCGCGGAGGGACTGCAAGCGGGCGACATCGTCGTGACCGCCGGGGTCCAGACCTTGCGTCCGGGCCAGCAGGTCCGGCTGCTCGGGACGCAGCCATGAACGGCTTCAATCTCTCCGAGTGGGCCATCCGCAACCGCTCGATCACCCTTTTTATCATGATTGTCGCCCTCGTCGCGGGGATCGCGTCCTTCTACCAACTGGGCCGCGCCGAGGATCCGCCCTTCACCTTCCGCACCATGGTGGTCAGAGCGATCTGGCCGGGCGCCACCCTGGACGAGACGATCAAACAGGTCACCGAGCGCCTCGAACGCACCCTGCAGGAAGTCCCGAATCTGGACGATCTGCGCAGCTTCACCCGCGCCGGCGACACTACCATCTTCGTGAACCTCAAGGGCAGCGCGTCGGGCAAGGAGGTTCCAGACGCCTGGTATCAGGTCCGCAAGCGGGTGGCCGACATGCGCCACACCCTGCCGCAGGGGATCGTCGGTCCCTTCTTTAACGACGAGTTCGGCGACACCTTCGGGATCATCTATGCCTTCACCGCCGACGGGTTCACCCACCGGGAGTTGCGCGACCAGGTTGAGGACATCCGCTCGCAACTGCTGCAGGTCCCGGATGTTTCCAGGATCGATATCCTCGGCGCCCAGGATGAGGTGATTTACATCGACTTCTCGGTCGAGCGGCTCGCCGGTCTGGGGTTCGCCCCGAGCGCTCTGATCGCGGCCTTGCAGGCGCAGAATATCGTTATCCCCGCCGGCGTGCTGCGTACTGGCGAGGAGACGATCGCGCTGCGGGTCTCGGGCGCCTTCGCTTCCGAGCAGGACATCGCCGCTGTCACCTTCGCGATCGGCGACCGGATGCTGCGACTGAGCGATATCGCCGAGGTGCGTCGCGGCTTCACCGATCCGCCCCAACCGATGTTCCGGATCAATGGCCAGCCGGCGATCGGCCTGGCGATCGCCATGCGCGAGGGCGGCGATACCCTGGCGCTCGGCCGGAACATCGGGCGGGCCATCAAAAAAATTGCGGCGGACCTGCCGATCGGCATCGAGGCCAAGCTGGTGGCGGATCAACCCCTGACGGTCGATCTGGCGATCAACGAATTCACCACCTCCCTGTGGCAGGCGATCGCCATTGTGCTTGTGGTGAGTTTCGTTGCCCTGGGGGTGCGGGCCGGCACGGTCGTGGCCATCACCATCCCGCTCACCCTGGCCGTGGTTTTCCCGATCATGGACCTGGCCAACATCGACCTCCAGCGCATCTCGCTCGGCGCCCTGATCATCGCACTGGCGCTCATGGTTGACGACGCCATGACCACTATCGACGCCATGAGCCGCCGCCTGGCCGCCGGCGACGACAAGGTGAGCGCCGGCATCTATGCCTATCGCCATCTCGCCTTCGCCATGCTGACCGGAACCCTGGTCACTATCGCCGGCTTCGTACCGGTCGGCTTCGCCCAGAGTTCGGCCGGCGAGTACACCTTCTCGATCTTCGCCGTCGTCGGCATCGCGCTCCTGGCGTCCTGGTTCGTCGCGATGGTGTTCGCTCCCTTGATTGGCATGGTGCTGCTCCAGCCACCCAAGGCCGATCAGGCCGATAAACCGAGCCGCGTGACCGAGCTTTATCGAAGCTTCCTGACGCTGGCCATGCGCGCCCGCTGGTTCACCATCGCGGTGACGGTCGGGGCCTTCATCGCCTCCCTGGCGGCGCTGGGTCAGGTGCCGCGCCAGTTCTTTCCCGCCTCGGACCGGCCCGAACTGCTGGTCGATCTCCGGCTGCCGCAGAACGCCTCGATCCATGCGACCGAACAACTCGTCAATCGCTTCGAGCAGTTTCTACGCGATGATCCCGAGCTGGCTGCCGGGATCGAGCGCTGGAGCACTTACATCGGCCAGGGCGCGATCCGTTTCTATCTGCCGCTCGATGTGCAGTTGGCCAATCCCTTCTTCGCGCAGTCGGTGATCGTGACCAAGGGCATGGCGGCTCGCGAGCGCCTGCAACCGCGACTGGAGCGCCTGTTGGCGGAGGAGTTTCCCCAAGTCGTCGGAAACGTCTCGCCGCTCGAACTCGGCCCCCCGGTCGGTTGGCCGGTGCAATATCGTGTGCTTGGCCCGGACCCGACCCGGTTGCGCGAGATCGCCTTGCAACTGGGCGAGATCGTCGCGAGCCATCCGCGGACGCTCCGCGTCAATTTTGACTGGATGGAGCCGGAACGGGAGTTGCGCATCCGCATCGACCAGGAGAAGGCGCGGCTGCTCGGCCTGAGTTCCCAGGCGGTGGCTACGGCGCTTGGCGGCAATATCTCGGGGCGGAACATTACCCAGGTCCGCGACGATATCTATCTCATTAATGTGGTCGCGCGCGAAGCGGGGGGACAAACGCTCTCGATCGAGACCCTGCGCACCCTGCCGGTGTCGATGCCGGACGGGCGGACCATCCCGCTCGCCCAGTTCGCGACCTTCGAATACGGTCAAGCCTACCCGCTGGTGTGGCGACGCGACCGGCTGCCCACCCTGACGGTCCAGGCGGGTCTGGCGCCGGGGATATTGCCTGATTCGGTGGTCTCGGAGCTGACCGAAGCCATCGCCGAGTTGAGCGCCAAACTCCCGGCCGGCTACCGCATCGAGGTCGGCGGCTCGGTCGAGGAGAGCGCCCAGTCGCAGGCCTCGGTATTCGCCGTGGTCCCGCTGATGATCCTGATCATGCTGACCCTGCTGATCTTCCAGCTCAAGAGCTTCCAACTCCTGGCTATCGTCCTGAGCCTGGTGCCGCTGGGCCTGATCGGCGTGGTGGCCGCCCTGCTGGCATCCGGCAAGCCACTCGGCTTCGTCGCCATCCTCGGCATCCTGGCGCTGGTCGGCATGATCGCGAAGAACGCGGTGATCCTGATCGACCAGATCGAGGCCGAACGGGCCGCCGGCAAGGCGGTCTGGGACGCGGTGGTGGAGGCCAGCAGCTCGCGCTTTCGGCCAATCATGCTGACCGCCCTGTCGACCGTGCTCGGCATGATCCCGATCGCGCCCACGGTGTTCTGGGGCTCCATGGCCTACGCCATCATGGGCGGTCTGCTGGTGGCGTCATTGCTCACGCTGATCTTCCTGCCGACGCTCTACGTCACCTGGTTCGGGGGAAAGCCTCCCAAGGCGGCCGTCGCCGGGGAGCACGGATGAACGGCGCGGCCGGGGATCGCGGCGTTCAGCCTGGAGTCCATGCAAAGAGGATGATCCGATGCCCTATTCCGATATGAAGTCCGACGACCGCTCGCGACATCGGGCGAGCCTGGCAATGACCCAAACGTGAGGGAGAAATAATGCGTTTCCAGCAGTTGATCGATTCACTGTCGATAGTCGGCTTCTTCGTAGCGTTCGTGATCGTCGCGCTGATCACGGCCGAGGTCGGTTACCGCCTCGGGCGCTGGTGGCAGGAGCGAACGCCCGAGGAAAAGGAGGGTCCCACGGGCATGATCGTGGGCTCGCTCCTGGCCCTGATGGCGTTCCTGCTCGCGATTACGATGGGGATGGCGTCCGATCGCTTCAACGCGCGCCGCGCGGTCGTGCTCGCCGAGGCGAACTCGGTGGGCACCACGTATCTCCGGGCCGGCTACCTGCCGGAGCCGGCTTCGAGCGCAATCAAGGATCTGCTCCGCGAGTACGTACCTCTGCGCATCGTGACCGACGATCTCGCGGGCGTCCGGGCGAAGATCGCCCGCTCGGTCGAGATCCAGGAGAAGCTCTGGGCGATCGCCGAGGAATTGGCCCGCGCCACGCCCGACTCGGACGTCCTGGCCCTCTACATCGCTTCACTGAACGAGATGATCGACCTGCACCAGAAACGGGTCATTGCGAGCCTGTACGCGCGCGTTCCCGAGACGATCCTCCTCCTGCTTCTCCTCTGCTCGATGCTGACGCTGGCGATGGTGGGTTACAACGCGGGTCTCACCCGTCGGCGCAGCCCCCTCACCGCCGTCGGGCTGGTGATCGTCCTGGGCGCGGTCATTACCCTCGTGGTCGATCTCGACCGACCGCGCGAGGGATTCATTGAGGTGAGCCAGCAGCCGCTCATCTACCTCCAGAAGCAGATCGGAGCACTGCCGCCAGCGAATCCACCGGAGTAGCGCGTAGGGCAAGTTGGCAAAGCGTAACCCGCCGAATCCGTGGGACTCCCCACAAGGCGGGTTACGGGCTGAATAATTACTTCGGAGCTTTTCACCATGCGCCATTGCTCATTGATTCGGATGACTTTTGTATTCCTCGCCATCCTGCCGCTTCTGCTCCAGGGCTGCGCCGCGCCGACCCGGCTGGCCGGCGTGCCGGTCCAGGACACCACCCGAGCGGAAATCCCCGGCGTTCCCAACGCCCGCTACTGGGTCGATACCGACGTCGAACCGTTCATCCGGGACGCCATCGCCTCGGCCCAGCGCGAGCGGGACTATCTGGCCCGCACCGGTCACCAGGGTCCGTTGCCACCGATCCATTTCCTGGCCGTTTCCGGCGGGGGCGACGACGGCGCGTTCGGCGCCGGCCTGCTGGTGGGTTGGACAGAGACCGGAACCCGTCCCGAATTCAGAGGGGTCACCGGCATCAGCACCGGCGCGTTGATCGCCCCCTTCGCCTTCCTCGGTCCAGAGTACGACGACGCACTCCGCACGGTTTACACCACCATCGGCCCGCCGGACGTGCTGAAGCGCCGCGGCCTGCTCGCGGCGCTGACCGACGATGGCTTGGCCGACAACAGCCCGCTGTTCGAACTGATTTCCCGTCACGTCAATGCCGAGTTTCTGGCGCGGATCGCCACCGAATACGAGAAAGGTCGCCTGTTACTGATCGGCACCACCAATCTCGACGCTCGCCGGCCGGTGATCTGGAACATGGGCGCGATTGCCGTGGCCGCCCGCGATAATCCCGAGGCCCTGGATCTGTTCCGCAAGATCATGCTGGCCTCGTCCGCGATTCCGGGGGCGTTTCCGCCGGTCATGATCGACGTGGAGGTGAACGGCCAACTCCATCAGGAAATGCATGTGGACGGCGGCGCCATGGCCCAGGTGTTTCTTTACCCCCCGCGCATGTTCGACCTGATGCGCCAGCAGGGTAAAAAAGTTCCCGAGCGGGCGCGGAGCGTCTACGTCATCCGCAACGCCCGCCTGGATCCGGAGTGGGCCACGGTACAGCGATCGACGCTCGGCATCGCCGGACGCGCCATCTCCTCGTTGATCCATACCCAGGGGCTGGGGGATCTGTACCGGATTTACTCGACCGCGCAACGGGACGGGCTGGACTACAACCTGGCCTACATCGGCGCGGACTTTAACGCCCCGCGCAAGGAGGATTTCGACAACGAATACATGCGCGCCCTGTTCGACTACGGCTACCAGTTGGGGCGGAAGGGGTACCCCTGGCACAAGACCCCGCCGGGGAGTTGACGGTCGCCAGGAATCGGTAACCGGGACTCTGAATGAATACCACTTTTGGATGATGCCTAACGAGGGAACGATCATGACCGATAATGTTGAAAACCTGGTTCTCGAACATCTTCGCGCCATTTGTGGCACATTGAGCGAGCATGGTGACCGATTAAGAGGCGTTTTTGTACAGCCTCTACGTCACCTGGTTCCGGGGAGTTCCGCCCACGGCGTCCGGAGATACGACGGTCGCTCCAAAAGACGCTTTACTCGTGGAGGTCGACCCTCGTGACCTCGTCTGAAACCGAGCAAAGGGTTCTCAAGCGGTCGATAGCGATCACGGTGGTCTTCGCCAGTTCCGGGATTCTGCTCGGCCTGTTGTCGGGGTCGCAGTCGATTGTTTTTGACGGCCTGTTCTCGGTCATCGACACCCTGGTGCTGATGCTGGCGCTGACCGCGGCGCGGCTGGTGCAGCGCGAAGGCGACCGCCGCTTTCAGTACGGTTACTGGCATATCGAACCGATAGTGCTGGCGTTCAACGGCAGTGTGCTGATGTTCCTGTGCCTGTATGCGTTCATCAACGCAGTCGGCAGTTTTCTAGCGGGCGGGCGCGAACTGGAACTGGACTGGGCGCTGGGCTACGCCGCCGCCGCGTGCATCGTCACCTTCGGCATGTACTTCTACGAACGCCGGGAGAATCGGCGGGTCCAGTCGAATCTTCTGCGCCTCGACGCCCAGAGTTGGTTGATGTCCGCCCTGATCGCCTCGGCCTTGCTGGCAGCCTTTGCGCTGGCCAAGGCGATCGAGGGAACGCGCTTCGCTCCTTTCGCGCCCTATGTCGACCCGGCCGTGCTGGCGCTGTTGACCTTGTACCTGATCACGGTTCCGATCAAGACGGTTCGCCAGGCGCTGAATGAGATTTTGCTGATTACGCCGCCCAAGCTGGACCAGGTGGTGCGCACGGTGATGGACGCGGTGGTCGAGCGCCACGGTTTCCGCAAGTACACGAGCTATGTCGCCAAGGTCGGGCGCGCCTATTTCATCGAGATCTATATCGTTACGCCGGCCGACTTTCAGGTCGGCAGCATTGCCACGCTGGACGCCATCCGCCAGGAAATCAGTACCGCCATCAGCGACCAGCGATCCTATCAATGGCTGATCGTTGAATTTACGGCCGACGAACGATGGGTTTGAAGACGACGCGTGGCATCCGCTAGAAGCGCTCCGCTTTACCGGAGTTCAAACGGTTTGAAAATGCAATTTTTATGGAAAACGTGATGACAACAAAACGGCAATTACGCACGGCGATGTTCCTGGCGTGCATGACGTTGGCGGTGAGTAACTGCCTGCGCAATTTGCTGGCCCGACAGCCCGTCAGCACCTGCAGTCTGCTCAATACAAAATCTGTGATGGATCCACAATGAACTCAAAATGGTTATTGAAACTCAATCCAGGCTTATGCACAGTCGGCGTACTGCTCGGCACTCTTTTCCTGTCCGTGTCCCTGTCACCGTCACTTCTGCCGCGCCCTTTTGCAGTCCAAGGTGTGCTGTCCGGTTTGTCATTCGCCTTCGGCTACGGGCTCGGTGTCGCCGGGCTCGGACTCTGGAGGTTTCTGCAGTTGCCGGTTGCCGAAACCCAGATCGCCCAGAGACTGTCGATCATCGCTGCTATCCTCTGCACGCTGATTGCAGTGACTTTTCTCTGGCAGGCGTCAACGTGGCAGAACTCGATCCGCGAAATGATGGGCATGGAGGAGTCGGTCGGATTGCAGCCTGCAATTGTCGGACCCATCGCTGCGCTGGTGTTTGCCGTTCTTTTAACGCTGGCGCGACTGTTTCGACGCACGTTCCGGTTTCTTTCACGGCAGTTAGCGCGCTTTGTGCCGAGACGGGTCTCACAACTGGCAGGCGTTTTCATCGCGGTCGTGTTTTTCTGGTCCTGGATCGACGGGATCTTGTTCAGTTTTCTGCTGCGCACCGCAGATCAGTCGTTTGCACAACTGGATGCACTGATCGAGGAAGACGTGCCGCCAATCCTGCGGCAGGATCAATCCGGCAGTGCAGATTCCCTGGTGCGCTGGGAAACGCTCGGTCGGCAGGGGCGTCGTTTTGTTACCGGCGGTCCGGACGCTGATGCACTGAGTGATTTTTTTGGCAGGCCGCTGCCCTCGCCGGTAAGAGTCTACGTCGGTCTCAATTCCGCGGAGACTCCCCAACAGCGGGCGCGTCTTGCGCTTGAAGAACTGAAGCGCGCAGGTGGCTTCGATCGCTCGGTGCTCCTGCTGGTGACGCCAACTGGCACGGGCTGGGTGGACGAGTCCGCACAGAACCCTGTCGAGTACCTTTTTCGTGGTGATATCGCCAGCGTCGCCGTGCAGTATTCATACCTGAACAGTCCGCTGGCGTTGTTGACCCAGGGCGCCTACGGTGCAGAAAACGCCCGGGCAGTGTTTGTCGAGATCTACAGCTATTGGCGCTCACTGCCTGCAGACAGCAGGCCACGCTTGTATCTGAGCGGGTTAAGCCTCGGTTCTCTGAACTCGGATCTATCGTTCGACCTGTACGATATCATCGACGATCCTTTCTCCGGAGCGCTCTGGAGCGGTCCACCCTTTCGCAATGACAGTTGGCGCCGGATGACTCAGGATCGTGAGCCAGGATCACCGGTCTGGCTGCCGCGCTTTCGCGATGGTGCCGTGGTTCGTTTCATGAATCAGGATGGTAAGTCTGTTGGCGAGCACGCAGCCTGGGGTGGCTTCCGTATCGTCTTTCTACAGTATGCGAGCGATCCAATTACGTTTTTCGATTACAGCTACGCCTGGCGTGAACCGCCCTGGTTACGCGAGCCACGTGGACCGGATGTCTCTCCAGATCTGCGCTGGTTTCCGATCGTCACCATGCTGCAGCTTGCGGCCGACATGGGCCTGGGCACCGCGCCCCCGGGATTTGGCCATGAATTCGCACCGTCGGACTACATTGATGCATGGATCGAATTGACAGAGCCTGACGGCTGGAGCGCAAGCGAAATCGAGCGCCTGAAAAAGCTGTTTGAGTGAACAGACACCCCCCCGCGGTCGCTCTGCGGCAACAGGGTCCCTGGACCATGGGTGCGCTGGCGAATTACCTGTGGTCCTGTGCGGGCGACGACGACCGCGGCGACATCAATACGACGTTCCTGCAGCCGTTTCTCTCGTACACGACACCGACGGCCTGGACCTACACGTTGCAGAGCGAGAGCTTTTACGACTGGGATGAACAGGAGTGGCTGGTGCCGATCCGCGTGGTTGCATCGAAGGTCACGCGGCTCGGTGGTCAACTGGTGAGCATCGGCGGAGGGGTCAACTACTGGGTAGAGAGCCCTGCCGGCGGACCCGAAGGTTGGGGCGCGCGCCTCACGATCACCCTGCTGTTTCCACGGTGAGGGCTCGCGCCCGCGTTTCCGATTTCCAATTGCATAGGACCGAAAATGAAAAAAAGCAGCGAATTGATGAAGGTGTCCCTGCGGGCGGCCGCTGTACTCGCCGTAGCGGTGATGGCGGCCCGGCAAGGCCATGCGGAGGACCTCGTGATCCCGATCGGAGGAGGGCTCGAAGAATCGGTGGATCTACGGGGTGGGCGCCTTGTACGCCCGGTAGATGGGGCCTGAATGCGAGCTCGCTCCACGCTTCGAAATTTGGAGAAAGTATGAAACCCAAACTCCGCGGCTTCACCGCCAACCACCACCACGAGGCTTGCGCGGCGACCGTCGGCGCAATGCTGCTGATGTTGGCTCCGGGAGCCAGTGGAGCCGCCGAAGCGTGGCAGTCGTTCTTTTCCGTCACCCCGATCTGGCAGGGCAACGCCAATATCGATAACGGCGGCGACTTTGATGCCACCGGCGTCGGGATTCGCGCCGGTACGAGCAGCGGATTCGGGGCCGGCCATCGCGCCGGCGTCACGCTCCATTACGATTACCTCGACTACGACTTTTCGAGTCGGACGGCCTTCGGTGATGCGCCCTGGGGTCAGGTGCAGCGGTTCGGATTCAGCGTACCGCTCGTGTTCGGCGGGGCCGACGGATGGTTTTACGGCATCACGCCCTCGGTGGAATGGTCCCGCGAGAACGGCGCCGACTTGGGCGAATCCGTGATCTACGGCGGCATCCTGAGTGCGACCAAAGCATTCGCGCCCGACCAGCGTCTCGGCCTCGGCCTGGGAGTGTTCAGCGACATTGAAGAGACCAGGGTGATCCCGATTTTGGTCGTTAACTGGCGTTTGAACGACCGTTGGAGCCTGGTCAATCCGCTGCCCGCCGGTCCGGCCGGTCCGGCGGGACTCGAACTGAACTATCGCTTCGATAACGGCTGGGATCTCGGTTTGGGCGCCGCCTACCGCAGCCTGCGCTTCCGTCTGAGCGAAAATGGTCCTACCCCGGACGGCGTGGGCGTGGAACGGGGTGTGCCGGTCTTCCTCCGCTTGTCCGCCGACTTCTCGGACCAGGCGTCGCTCTTCCTGTACGCGGGGGCGATTGTCGGGGGTGAATTGCGCGTCGAAGATTCCGGCGGCGACACGCTGCGTGAGGAGTCCTTCGATCCCGCACCCCTGCTCGGTGCGACGTTCAGAATGCGGTTCTAACGGTTCCGCGTGAGATGGCCCGCGCTGGAGTCATACCCTCCATGCTCTGAATGAAGGTTTACATCCATGGTAGCGGGGACGCGCGCGCTCAATGTCAATACTCAACCTGTTTCGGAGGCCCTGGATGACAATCGACCGAATAGTTTGTTGTGCCGCTCTCCTAGTCCTGACGCTCGCGGTTTTGCCCCGGGTTGAGGCCGCCGAGGTCTTGAATAGTGTGAAGGCCCGTGGGCAACTGCGCTGCGGGGTGAGTGAGGGTATTCCGGGCTTCTCCGAGCGCGATGCCGACGGACACTGGCACGGACTCAACGTGGACTTCTGCCGCGCGGCGGCGGCGGCGGTCCTGGGCGATGCGGACAAGGTTGAGTTCATGCCGCTGAGCATCTCGACCCGCTTCCCCGCGCTGCAGACGCGCCGGATCGACCTGTTGCTGAGCAATCCCACCTGGACCCTGACCCGCGAGGCGGTGTTAAAAATCCAGTTTCCGGGGATCCTGTTCTACGACGGCCAAGGGTTCCTGGTCCCGGCCGCGGCGGGTATCAAGACCGTCGCGGACCTCGACGGCGCGACCATCTGCGTTCAGAGAGGGACGACGCACCGGCGCAATCTGGCGGCCTATTTCGAGGTGAACGGCGGGTCCGTGAAGCCGCTGGTGATGGACTCGGGTTCCGAAGCCGCGGCAGCCTTCTTCGCCGGCCGCTGTCGCGCCTACACATCGGACGCCGCGCAACTCGCCGGTGTGTGGTTGCGGGCGCCGAAAGAACGACAGGCCTTCACGATCCTGCCCGAACGCATCTCCAGGGAGCCGCTCAGCGCCGCCGTCTGGGGCGGCGATCCGGAGTGGACCACGGTGATCCGGTGGGTCCTGAACGTGCTGATTCTCGCCGAGGAGTACGGCGTCACGCGGGACAACCTCGATGCGATCATCGCGGAGAACAAGAACCTCTTGGTGTGGCAGACCGCCGATGAGAGAGACATCATCGCCCGATCGATGGGCATCGAGCCTGGCTGGGCGATCCGGGCCCTGCGGGCCGTCGGCAACTACGGCGAGATCTACGAGCGCAACGTCGGGCGCGACAGTCCGCTCAAGATCGAGCGCGGTCTCAACCGGCTCTGGAACCAGGGGGGACTCCACTATGCTCCACCGATCGACTGAGGGTCGCGGTCATGACTGACCTGCAGATTTATCTCACCCTCGGCGTATTCGCCACCGTGGTCCTCTCGATCGCGTTCGACCTGATCGATATGAC
>CAZDVY010000048.1:0-17918 GCA_964508935.1 uncultured Candidatus Competibacteraceae bacterium
CCGATACAAAACCCGCTAAAAATCCGCCCCAGCAAATCCTCGGAAGTAAACTCGCCCGTAATTTCCCCCAACGCATTCTGCGCCTGCCGCAGGTCTTCCGCAGCCAACTCCCCGGCGCGAAACACCATCAATTGCTCATCCGCCAATGCCAGCGCTGCCGCCGCCCGGTCCAGCGCCTCCAAATGCCGCCGCCGGGCCATCAACGTCCCCTCGCTGCCG
Organism: uncultured Candidatus Competibacteraceae bacterium; assembly: GCA_964508935.1. GTDB lineage: Bacteria > Pseudomonadota > Gammaproteobacteria > Competibacterales > Competibacteraceae > UBA2383. Next base: position 220 of record CAZDVY010000048.1, read on the forward strand.
TGATAACCCATGCAATCCTTGAGATGCTCATGGAGTAATCCCAAGCCCGCGCCCGTTTTCGCCGACAACCATAACTCATGACCCCAGTCCGCCGGTCGCAACATCGGCTCCCGGCCCGTTAAATCGATTTTGTTATAAATCACCGTCACTCCGGTTTCGACGGGCAACCGCGCCCGCAACTTCTGATCCTCGACAGTGAACCCTTGTCGGTCATCCACCAGCAACAAAATCCGGTCGGCAGTTGCCATCTCCGCCCAGGCGCGCCGGACGCCTTCTCGCTCCACTACATCCTCGCTATCCCGCAAACCGGCAGTATCGATAATATGCAGAGGCATCCCATCAATCGCGATCTGCTCGCGCAGCACATCACGGGTCGTGCCGGGAATATCGGTCACAATTGCTGCCTCACGTCCCGCCAGATGATTGAGCAGGCTGGACTTGCCTGCATTCGGCCGGCCAGCGATCACCACGGTCATCCCGTCGCGCAACAGCCGACCTTGCCCAGCCGCTGCCTGCAAAGCGCTCAACTGTCCACGCAAAACGCTCAATTGTTCAACAATCAGGTTGTCGGCCAGAAAGTCAATTTCCTCTTCCGGGAAATCAATCGCCGCTTCAACGTACATTCGCAACTCGATCAGCGCATCCACCAGTTCCCGAATGCAACGGGAGAATTCTCCTTCCAGCGAACGCACCGCCGCCCGCGCTGCTTCCGCCGTAGCGCTGGCGACCAGATCGGCAATCGCTTCCGCCTGGGCCAAATCCACCTTGTCATTGAGAAAGGCGCGTTCGGAGAATTCACCAGGCCGGGCCGGACGAGCGCCCAACTCCAGAGTTCGCGCCAGCAATAAATCCATCACCACCGGCCCGCCGTGACCGTGTAGCTCCAGCACATCTTCGCCGGTGAACGAATGTGGAGCAGGGAAATAGAGGACGATGCCCTCATCGAGAACGCCGCCATCGCCGGCGTAAAACCGGCGAAAAGCAGCATGGCGGGGTTTGGGAAGATCGTTGCAGACCACCTCAGCAATCGTGGTGCTCAGTGGGCCAGAGATGCGCACGATCCCCACTCCGCCGCGACCTGGAGGAGTGGCGATGGCGGCGATGGTGTCGTTCATGAACAGCAAAATCAGTTGGTCGCCGCAAACGCCCCTTCGCCCCTTCCGGGCGAGGGTTGGCGGTTAAGCGGCAATGATAATGATGTCGTTACTTCCGGCGTTTGTTGCCCGCCGATGGGCGAGACGCTGATTTTTTGACGAGTCCATCCATCCACTTGCGTCCGTGATCAAACAGCTTACGGGCTTGAATGCTGACAAATCCCGGCTCCTCCTTGGCCTTCGCCACTGCCGCTGCGTCAGCTCCCGACTCTACCCGCTTGGTAATCACCCACTGTTGAGCAATGGACAGGATGTTATTAACGACCCAGTACAGCACCAGACCGGACGGGAACCATAGAAACATGAAGGTGAAAACAATCGGCAATGACATCATCACCTTGGCTTGAATTGGATCCGGCGGGGCCGGACTCAGCTTCTGCTGAACAAACATGGTCACGCCCATGATCAGTGGCAGCACATAGTACGGATCAGGAATCGACATATCCTTGATCCAGAACATAAACGGCGCTTGACGCAACTGCACGCTTTCCACCAGCACCCAGTACAAGGCGATGAACACTGGAATTTGCACCAGAATCGGCAAACAACCACCCAGCGGGTTGACCTTCTCCCGCTTGTACATGGCCATCATCGCCTCGTTCATCTTCTGCTTGTCGTCGCCGTACAGCTCCTTCAATCGGGTCAGTTCCGGAGCCAGCCGGCGCATATTGGCCATGGAGCGGTAACTGGTTTCCGACAGCTTGTAGAAAGCCAGCTTGATCAGGATGGTGAGGATAATGATCGACCAACCCCAGTTGCCGACTATGGCGTGAATGGCCTTCAACAACCAGAACAGCGGCTCGGCAATAATGGTCAGCGTGCCATAATCTACGGTCAGTTGCAGGCTGGGCGCGACTTTCTCCAGTACGTCCGGCAACTTCGGCCCCACGTACAGCCGGGTGCGAAAATCGCGGGATTCGCCAGCAGGCACCAGCAGCGCTTCCCCGGTCATCCCGACCACATAACGATTGCTGCCGACCGCCTTGGTGTAAAACGTGTCGGTTTCACCAGGATTGGGAACCCACGCTCCGAGGAAATAGTGCTGAATCATGGCCACCCAGCCATCCGTAACTGACTGGTTCAACGGCTGCTTGGCGATATCATCAAAGGAAATCTTCTCGTAGCGCTGCTCCGGGGTAGAAACTACGGCACCCGTGTAAGTAATCACCCCACTGCCAAAGAAGCTGCTGCTGGTCTTCGGCGGGGTGCGCTGGAATTGCCGATATTGACTGCCCTTCCAGTCGCTGGCGCTGTTGTTTTCCACTCGCTGATTTAATTCCACCAGGAAACTGCCGCGCTGGAAGGTGTAGACTTTTGTTACCTTCACCCCGGACGGGTCTGACCAGTTCAGCCGCACTTCCAGTGTATCCTGGCCATCCACCAACCGATATTCGGTCTGCTCCGGGACCAGTGGGGCGTAATGATTGGGGGCCGGGCCATCATTCAAGGCGACCAGACCGGACTGGGCAATAAACAGATCGGGACCGGTGTCTTTCAGTAACAGAAATGGCTGATCCCGCTGCCGCACCGAATCTGGATAGGTACGCAGACCCACCTGGCGCAGATCGCCGCCCACTGTGTCGATTTCAGCCTCAAACAGGTCGGTGATGACCCGCACCCGCTGGCCACCGCTCAATGTCTGCGGTCCAGCGCTGGTCGCAGCAGCGACGGCGGGTACATCCTGACCTGGCGTCACTGTCGGCGTCGAGGGCGCGGTTGAACCCATGACGGTCGCCACCGGCGGTGGATGTTTCAGGGCCTGAAATTCCAGCCAGTTCTGCCAAAGCAGAAACAGCACAAACATGAGGGCGGCAAAAAGTAATAAACGTTGATTTTCTATCATTCAGCGGTCCTTCGGGGAAGGTTCAGGAACGGGATCGACGCCGCCCGGGTGCCAGGGATGGCAACGTAACAGACGCCGGATCGCCAGCCAGCCCCCGCGTAACACCCCGTACTGCTTAATCGCCTCGCGAGCATACTGTGAGCAACTGGGATAGAAACGGCAATGGTTGCCCAGCAGGGGGCTGACGAACAGTTGGTAAAAGCGAATCAGCGCGATCAGGAGAGTACGCATGGGCCAGCGAGTCTCTGCCAATGCCGTTGTAACGAAGCAAACAGGATCACGCTCTCCTGTTCCGCCAAACCGGCGCGCCCCATCACCACCCAGTCCAAGCCACCAAACTGCGACTGATGGCGGCGGAAACTTTCACGCACGATGCGCTTGATGCGGTTGCGCGCCACGGCGGATTTGGCGACCTTACGCGAAATGGCTAATCCCAGCCGGGAATACGCCAAACCGTTGGCACGGGCCAGCACGGTAAAATAACGGTCGCTGGATTTGGCCGGTTGGGTGAAAACGTTGGTGAACGCCTGCTGGCCGGCCATCCGGGCGCGGCGCGGGAAACACGCGCCGCCGTTAATCAAGATCAGGGCGTCAGGCGGGCGCGCCCTTTGGCGCGACGCGCTTTCAGAACCCGACGGCCACCCGTGGTAGCCATCCGGGCGCGAAACCCGTGGGTGCGTTTGCGATGAATGATGCTGGGCTGGAACGTCCGCTTCATGAGGATTCCTTAACAAGGCTGGTCAAAACCGGTTTACGCTTTTCAAGCAAAAGGGGAAAATTACTCATGGCGAGCCAATATTGTCAAGCTTGATGGCGACAGCCAGAGAACAGTGAACGATGGATAACCAGCCCACAGGCTACTAAACTCAACAGACTTTCGCTCCATATCGTTCGCTTCGAACATCTTCAACCTGCAGCGAAAGCCCTGACTCAATATTTCCATCGAGGTTCCCGCAAGGAGAATAATACGGGTGGAGCACACCTTATGGAAAGCTTGCCAGGATTGCCTGGAACATGAACTGTCCGAAATCCAGTTGAGTACCTGGATTCGTCCACTGCACGCCCAGGAAGAACCCGGCGTTTTGCGCCTGCTGGCGCCGAATCGCTTCGTGCTTGACTGGGTCAAAAAACACCACATGACGCAAATCCAGGCCGTACTCCAACGATTGCGGCCAGAGCAACCCCCAGCGGTACTGTTGGAAATCGGCAGCAACGGCTCGATCTCCCCTACTGCAACTCCTCTCGAAGAACAGCCAGCCAGCGAACCGATTGCCGAGCCCGCCGATCTCCTCAAAAGTGGAGTTCTAAACCCTGATTTCACCTTTGAAACCTTCGTCGAGGGCAATTCCAACCAGATCGCCCGTGCAGCCTGCCTGCAGGTCACCCAAAATCCGGGCAAGGCCTATAATCCGTTGTTTATCTATGGCGGCACTGGCCTGGGCAAGACCCATCTGATCCATGCGGTTGGTAATATGTTGCGCGAGCGGAACCCGGAATCGCAAGTGGTCTATCAGAACTGTGAATACTTCGTGGCGGACATGATCCGTTCCCTACAACACAACGCCATGAATGAGTTTAAACGCCGCTACCGTTCACTGGACGCACTGTTAATCGACGATGTACAGTTCTTGGCAGGCAAGGAGCGCTCGCAGGAAGAGTTTTTTTATACGTTCAACAGCTTGCTCGAGAGCCGCCAACAAGTCATTTTGACCTGCGACCGCTATCCCAAGGAAGTCGACGGGTTGGAAGACCGCCTTAAATCGCGCTTTGGCTCGGGTCTGACGGTCGCCGTCGAACCCCCGGAACTGGAGACCCGGGTAGCAATTCTGAAAAGCAAAGCCGAACAGGCCCAAATCGCTTTGCCCGATGAGGTGGCGTTTTTTATTGCCCAGCGCATCCGTTCCAATGTCCGCGAGCTGGAAGGGGCGCTGCGTCGGGTCTACGCCAACGCCCAGTTCACCGGCAAGGCTATTACGATCAGCTATGTCAAGGAAGTCCTGTGTGATCTGCTGACGCTGCAGGAAAAGCTCGTCACTATCGAAAATATCCAGAAGACCGTCGCTGACTATTACAAAATCCCGGTCGACGAACTGCTGTCCAACAGTCGGCTACGTGCTTTGTCCCGCCCTCGGCAGATGGCGATGGCGTTGGCCAAGGAACTGACCGCCCTCAGCCTGCCTGATATTGGCGAAGCGTTCGGCGGCCGTGATCACACCACTGTTCTGCACGCCTGCCGGAAAATCCGTGAACTCCAACACAGTGACCACCAAATCCACGATGATTTTACCAACCTGCTGACGACCCTTACGAACTGAAAAAAGTTGTGGATAACTTCTGTGGATAAGTGGATAACTTTTTGAACAATGTTCATCAATAAATCGCTGTGGATAACTTCTGTGGATAAGTGGATAACTTTTCTGATCGGTGTTTATTAAACATTTTTTACTGTAAAATACCTCATAAAAATAATATAAATCAATTACTTATTTAGTAATTTTAACGTTTTTAACTGTTTTTTATAAAAATAATGTAATCTATTTCATAAAAATAAGTATTATCAGTTAGAAGAATCGTAAATTTTTTATTATTCTTCAATTGGTCCAGAAAAACAGAAATACTTGAGAAAAACATCGAAAATAGCCTGTGGATAAGTCTGTGGATAACTTTGCCATTTCTGTGGATAACTTGCCCTAACCTGTGGATAACTTTTTCGGGCCAAAAAAGTTATCCACAGGAAAACCGACTTATCCACATTTTATCCACAGACTTATCCACAGGAAAAACGCTTTTAAGGTTTTGATAAAAAAACAAAAAAAAAAGTTATCCACAGAAAATGCCCGACCCAACAACAACAGTCTTATATTAAAAAGAAAAGATATGATAGATCAGCCCGGATTCTGGGTTGGGCCAGAAAGATAAATTTTAAAACCCCTGGCTTTAGTCAGGAATAGCCCCCACCCTCTGGCTTGGCGCCACGGGTCCATAAACACATCGGGAGAACTTCATGAAGCTGGAAGCCAAGCGCGAGCAGTTGCTCAAACCACTGCAATCGGTAATCGGTGCCGTCGAGCGCCGGCAGACGCTCCCTATCCTGACCAATGTACTGCTGGTTGCGAGGGAGCAAGATATCACTCTGACCGCCACTGACCTGGAAGTCGAACTATCGGCCCGGGCTGAACTGCCCGCGGAAACACCGGGCGAAACGACGCTCCCGGCCCGCCGACTGCATGACATCCTGCGCGCGCTGCCGGAAGACGCCACTGTCACGGTCAGTGTGGAAGGCGACAAAGCGACGGTGCGTTGTGGGCGCAGCCGGTTCACGCTGGTCACCTTGCCGGCCAGCGATTTCCCGACGCTGGAGGATTTACCGTTCGACGGCGATATCCGCCTGCATCAGGGTGCGCTGCGTGGCATGATCGAGCGCAGCCACTTTGCCATGGCTCAGCAGGATGTGCGTTACTACCTGAACGGCCTGCTGTTGGAAGTCAGTCCCAATATCCTGCGATTAGTGGCGACTGACGGCCATCGGCTGGCGTTTCAGGAATTGTCCACCGAGAATGCTACGGTGGAAGCGCGCCAGATGATCGTGCCGCGCAAGGGGGTGTTGGAATTGCTGCGGTTGCTGGCCGACAGCGACGCCGAGGTGGTCCTGAAACTCGGCGCCAATCATTTGCGTGTACTGCTGGGCGATATTCGCTTCACGTCCAAGCTGATCGATGGCAAGTTCCCTGACTATCAGCGCGTCATCCCCCGCGAGGGTAACCGGGTGGTGATCGCCGACCGGCAGGTGCTGCGCAGCGCGTTAGCCCGGGCCGGCATCGTCCTCAACGACAAAACCACCGGCATCGCGCTGCAACTCGATGACTGGATCTTGCGGGCCAAGGCCCGGAATTCCGATCAGGAAGAAGCCGAGGAGGAAGTCGAGATCAACTACAGCGGCGGCGCGCTGGAGATCGGCTTCAACGTGACCTATTTGCTCGATGCGCTGGGCGCACTGAACGGCGAACTGGCCAAGCTGTCCTTTTCGGACGCCGCCAGCAGTTGCCTGCTGGAAGAGGCTGAGGGTAGCAGCGGCAAGCACGTCATCATGCCGATGCGGCTTTAAAGTGCGCGTCGAGCCGGTTTCTGAGTGCGCGTCGCCAGCCTCGACATTGCCGGGTTTCGTAATCTGCAGCAGGCGCGGATCGACTGTTCGCCCGGCCTGAACCTGCTTATTGGCCCTAATGCCTCCGGCAAGACCAGCATGCTGGAGGCGCTGTATTTTCTGGGACGGGGCCGTTCATTCCGCGCCCGTCAGCCCCGGGAGCTGATTCAGGCCGGCGCTGAGGCATTCCGGGTTGTGGCGATCATGAGCAGTAGCAATGGCCAGCGTATCCCGGTCGGCATGGAGCGTACAGCCCGCGAGTTGACCGCCCGCATTGGCGGTGTACCGACCCGTTCCCTGGCGGAGCTGGCGCGGCAAACGCCAGTGCTATTGCTTAATCCTGACAGCCATCGGTTGCTGGAGGACGGACCCCAACAGCGGCGGCGATTCATGGACTGGGGGTTATTTCACGCCGAACCCGGGTTCCTCGACGCTTGGCGACGCTACGGAGCGGCATTACGCCATCGTAACGCCGCGCTTCGATCTGGAGCAGCGAACCGGGCTGTAAATGCCTGGGATGGCGAACTGGCGACAGCGGCGGTCATTCTCGACCGACTGCGTGAAACCTTCTGTGGGGCGCTGGGAGGCGTCTTGGAGCGATTGGCTGGGGAAACCCTGGACGCAGGTGGGGTCCAGGTCGATTATCGCCGTGGATGGCCTCTGGAGCCGCTAGAAAGAGGCTTCGCGGAATGGTTGCGAATCGGGTGTGATCAGGATCGCCACCTGGGTCATACCCGGATCGGTCCGCACCGCGCCGATTTTGCGATCCGCATCGCCGGACGGTCACCCGCTGAGGTGTTGTCCCGGGGTCAACAAAAACTACTAATCATCGCCTTGGTGCTGGCTCAGGCGGAACTGTATCGACGTCATGTCGGCGATGCCTGCATTTTGTTGATCGATGATCTGCCAGCGGAACTGGATTCGGCCAACCGAGTTCGCGTCATGCAAACACTGTCAGCGCTCGATACGCAACTGTTCGTTACTGCCATTGAACCGGGATTGCTGGATACCGCTGCCTGGCGGGAGGCGCAAGTCTTTTACCTCCGGCGAGACGAAGACGGAACTGGCGCCGTGCTGGCCCCAGTGGTCAAAAGCCTGAGACCTGAAACTGGCGGTCCAGCGTGCTGACCGCCAAAGGTGGTATAATTTCCCGCTCTTCACGGACTCAGGAAAACCAGGAAATATGAACGATTCGTCCTACACTTCGTCGAGCATCACGGTACTGGAAGGACTGGACGCTGTCCGCAAACGGCCCGGTATGTATATCGGTGACACCGACGACGGCACCGGTCTGCATCACCTGGTGTTCGAGGTGGTGGACAACTCGATTGACGAGGCGCTGGCCGGGTATTGCACCGAAATCAGCGTCACCATTCACACGGATGAATCGATTACGGTAGTGGATAACGGACGTGGCATCCCGACAGATGAACATTCCAAGGGCCGGTCTGCCGCCGAAGTGATCATGACCGTGCTGCACGCCGGCGGCAAATTTGACGACCGTTCCTACAAGGTGTCCGGCGGCCTGCACGGGGTGGGCGTGTCGGTAGTCAACGCCCTGTCCGAATCGCTGCGGCTGACCATCCGCCGCGACGGCAAGGTGCATCAGCAGGAATACCGACTGGGCGATCCCCAAGGGCCACTGCGGGTCATCGGCGAGACCGATCTGAACGGCACCGAAATTCGCTTCAAGCCCAGCTCCACGGTCTTCACCCGGATCGACTTTCATTACGACGTGTTGGCCAAACGCTTGCGCGAACTGTCGTTCCTCAATTCCGGGGTGCGCATCCGCTTGCGCGACGAACGCGCCAGCCGGGAAGATTGCTTCGAATATCAGGGCGGCATCAAGGCGTTTGTCGAACACCTGAACCGCAACAAGACGCCCTTGCATGACAGCGTGTTCTATCTGGATGCGGCCCGCGATGGCGTCCGGGTGGAACTGGCGATGCAATGGAATGATTCCTATCAGGAAAATGTGTTCTGCTTTACCAACAACATCCCGCAGCGTGATGGCGGCGCCCATCTGGCCGGTCTGCGCGGCGCGCTGACCCGGACGCTGAACCAGTACATGGAGGCGGAAGGGATTCTGAAAAAGGCCAAGGTGGAGACCAGCGGCGACGATGCCCGCGAGGGATTGACGGCGGTGCTGTCGGTCAAGTTGCACGATCCGAAGTTCTCCTCCCAAACCAAGGACAAGCTGGTGTCCTCCGAGGTCAAGCCAGCGGTCGAGTCAGTGGTGGCGGAGAAGCTACAGGAGTTTTTGCTGGAGAATCCCGGCGAGGCTAGGGCGATTACCGGCAAGATTGTCGATGCCGCCCGCGCCCGCGAGGCCGCCCGCCGCGCCCGCGAGATGACCCGCCGCAAGGGAGCGCTGGATATTGCTGGCCTGCCGGGTAAATTGGCCGATTGTCAGGAGAAGGATCCGGCGGCGTCGGAACTGTTTCTGGTCGAGGGCGATTCCGCCGGTGGCTCGGCCAAACAGGGCCGTGACCGGCGCTTCCAGGCGATTTTGCCGCTCAAGGGCAAGATTCTGAATGTCGAAAAAGCGCGTTTTGACAAAATGCTGGCGTCCGCCGAAGTCGGGACGTTGATTACCGCCCTGGGCTGCGGCATTGGTCGGGAGGAATTTAATCCCGACAAGGTGCGCTACTATCGCATCATTATCATGACGGATGCGGATGTCGATGGTTCTCATATCCGCACCTTGCTATTGACCTTTTTCTACCGGCAAATGCGGGAACTCATTGAACGCGGTTATGTTTACATCGCCCAGCCACCGCTGTACAAGGTCAAAAAAGCCAAACAGGAACAATACGTCAAGGACGATGCAGAACTCTCAACGCACCTGCTACAGGCGGCGTTGGATGGCGCTGCACTGACTACAGGTGATGAGGCTGCGCCTTTGACCGGTGCGGCGCTGGAGGAACTGGCGCGCAGTTACATGGCGGTGATGGCGATGATTCAACGACTATCCCGTCGTTATGACAGCCTGCTGCTGGAGCAATTGATCTATCACCCGTCGTTAAGCGACAGCTTACTGCGCGACCCTGCGGGTTTGAGTGAGTGGGCTAACCGCTTGGTTAGGCGGCTCAATGCCCGGCAAAGTGGGCATTCCGTCTACGAAGCGGTTATTGAAGCCCGCGAGGATAGCGAGGGTTACAGCGTCATGATCACCCGTCGTGCCCATAGCATCGTTCGGCAGGCGCGGTTGACCGCAGAATTTTTCAATGCCCCTGAATACGCGGCTTTGACGCAATTCGGCGCACGGCTCTCAGGCTTGTTCGAGCGGAACGCAGTGGTGCAGCGTGGTGAGCGGACTCAATCGGTGGATGATTTTGGTGCGGTTATGGACTGGTTGTTGGAGGAAGCCAAGCGCGGCCAGCACATTCAACGCTACAAGGGATTAGGTGAAATGAATCCAGATCAGCTCTGGGAAACCACGATGAATCCGGAAAGCCGTCGCTTGTTGCAGGTGCGAATTGAGGATGCTGTAGCGGCTGATGAGGTTTTCACCACACTGATGGGCGATCAGGTCGAGCCACGCCGGGATTTCATCGAACAGAATGCGCTGGATGTACTCAATCTGGATGTTTAAGCGATACCCCTCAGCGGCTTGTCAACGGTGACCTGAATTCCGATACTATCCCCATGACCGAGCCTACCACCTATCTGAGTCATCAGTTCCTGATCGCCATGCCCACCCTGGCTGATCCGAATTTCTTTCAGACTGTGACCTACATCAGCGAACACAACGCCACTGGCGCGCTGGGGCTAGTCATTAATCGACCGCTCAAACTGACGCTTAACCAGTTGCTGGAACACCTGAATCTCAGCAGCGACCGGCCTGAAGTTGCCCAAATTCCGGTTTATCACGGTGGTCCGGTGCAGCCGGAACAGGGCTTTGTCCTGCACAGTCCCGTCGGTCACTGGGGCGCGACCTTGCGCATCACGGATGACATCGGCATCACCACTTCCCGCGACATCCTGCAAGCTGTGGCCTGCGGTCAAGGCCCGGAACACCTGCTGGTTGCTTTGGGTTATGCGGGTTGGGGACCCGGTCAACTGGAGCAGGAAATGGCGGACAACGCCTGGCTGTCGAGTCCCTTCGCGTTCGATATTCTGTTTGAAACCCCCAGTGAACAGCGCTGGTGGGCCGCCGCCGCCCTGCTGGGCATTGACCTGAACCTGCTCTCGTCCCATGCCGGCCACGCCTGAGCGAGCGCCGGACCCGATCTCCGCTGCGCCGTTCAACATTCCTCTATCCTGGCGCATGGCTCTGGGTTTCGATTTTGGCTCACGGCGAATCGGCGTGGCGGTAGGCGACGCTATTACCGGATTAGCCCGTCCGCTCTGTATTCTGCCTACCCGCCAGCAGCGTCCTGACTGGGAGGCTATCACCCGCCTGATCGCGGAATGGCGGCCCGATGGGCTGGTGGTGGGCGTCCCGCGCCATGCTGATGAGACAGCCAGCGCGATCACCGTCGCTGCCCTGCGCTTCAGCCGCCAACTACATGGTCGATTCTGCCTGCCAGTGACGACCATCGACGAACGGCTGTCATCCTGGGAAGCGGAACAGCGCCAGTCTGGAACCGCTGGCCGCCGTCGTAAAAGTCAGACGCCTCTCGACGCTCAGGCAGCAGCGGTGATTCTGGAAAGCTGGTTTAACCAACAACGGAGCCTCGCCTCATGCGCGACGCCGAATTCCTGATTGAAGCGATGGCCGGACAGTTGTGCGAGTTGCTGACCCGGCGCCGCGTTGCTGAGCCGGCACTGGTCGGTATCCATACCGGCGGCGTTTGGGTCGCCGAGCGCCTGCATCAGCGCCTCGGCGTGACCACCCCGCTGGGCCGGCTGGATATTTCCTTTTACCGCGATGATTTCAGCCGAATCGGCGTCAATCCACAGGTTCGCCCTTCGGAACTGCCGTTCGATGTCGATGGCCGCCATTTAATTTTGATTGACGATGTGCTGCACACCGGCCGCACGGTTCGTGCGGCGTTGAACGAATTGTTCGATTACGGTCGCCCGGCTTCGGTGTTGCTGGCCACGCTAGTCGACCGGGGTGGTCGTGAATTACCCATTGAAGCCCATGTGACCGGCGCCCGCCTGGAACTGCCGGAAGGCAGCCATATCCAGCTCACTGGCCCTGATCCCCTGCAATTGCTCATTCAGACAACGCCATGAGCGCCACTCATTTCCAGCTTGATGCCCAAGGCCGCTTGCTGCATTTTCTGACGATAGAGGGACTGACCCGTCGCCATTTGACGGATATTCTCGACACCGCCGAATCGCTGCATGGAGTCGCTGAACGGCGGGTCAAGAAACTGCCGACCTTGCACGGCAAGACCGTGGTCAATCTGTTCTTTGAGGCCAGCACCCGCACCCGCACGACGTTTGAGCTGGCGGCCAAGCGGCTGTCGGCGGATGTGCTGACCCTGAACATCGCCACGTCGTCGGCGGTGAAAGGTGAAAGCCTGTTGGACACCCTGCGCAATATCGAAGCCATGCAGTGCGACATGTTCGTCGTGCGCCATGAGCAAAGCGGCGCGGCGGAATTCATCGCCCGTCATGTCAAGCCACATATCGCCGTTCTCAACGCCGGCGATGGCCGCCATGCTCACCCGACCCAGGCGATGCTGGATGTGTTCACCATCCGCCGCCACAAACCGGATTTTCCCAATCTGCAGGTCGCCATCGTCGGCGACATCCTGCATTCACGAGTGGCCCGGTCGCTGATCCACGCACTGAGCATTCTTGGTACGGGCGACATTCGAGTGATCGCGCCCCGCACCCTGTTGCCCGCTCAGGTCGAGAACCTGGGAGTGCGGGTCTTTCACCACATGCAGGAGGGCCTGCGCGACGTGGATGTGGTGGTCATGCTGCGCCTGCAACGGGAGCGGATGGAGGGGGCGTTGTTGCCGAGTGAACAGGAGTTCTTCCAGCAATATGGCCTGACCGAGGAACGGCTGGCGCTGGCGCAACCCGATGCGATCGTCATGCATCCCGGCCCGATCAATCGCGGTGTGGAAATTGATTCACGAGTCGCCGACGGGCCACATTCAGTGATTCTGGAACAGGTCACCAACGGTATCGCCGTGCGCATGGCGGTCATGTCGATCACGCTGGGTCATCACGCCCGGCCCGTCGGGGAGGACGCTTGATGCGCATCATCATTCAGGGCGGCCGGGTGCTCGATCCGGCCCATCACCTCGATACAGTGGCTGACCTGTTCGTTGCCGATGGCAAAATCGCCAGCCTGGGTCAAGCGCCGGCGGGTTTCATTGCCGATCGGACCATTGATGCCCGTCGCCGGATCGTCTGCCCCGGTCTAATCGATCTGTGCGCCCGCCTGCGGGAACCAGGTCAGGAACACAAAGCGACTATCGCCAGTGAAACTCGCGCCGCCGTCGCGGGCGGCATCATGACGCTCGTTTGCCCGCCCGACACCGATCCGCCGATTGATGAGCCAGCGGTCATCGAATGGATTCGGCGGCGCGCCAAAGCGGCCGGTCAAGTCCGGGTTTTGACCTTGGGCGCATTGACCCATCGGTTGCGCGGTGAGCGGTTGGCGGAAATGGCGGCGCTGAAAGAGGCCGGTTGTGTCGGCGTCAGCGATGGCGGTCAGCCGATTGGCAATAGCCGGGTGTTGCGGCGGGCGCTGGAGTACGCCGCCACGTTTGACCTGACTGTTTTCCTGACCCCCTTCGATCCTGAACTGAGCCACGGTCTTGCCCACGAGGGTCAGGTGGCAACGCGGATGGGTCTGCCCGGTATCCCGGCGGCGGCGGAAACTGGCCGGATTGCTCGTGATCTGGAATTGGTGCGCGATTTAGGGGTGCGAGTCCACTTTGGCCGACTGTCCAGCGCTCGTTCGGTGGAGTTGATCGCCCGCGCCCGGGCCGAGGGCTTGCCAGTCAGCGCTGATGTGGCGATTCACCACTTGCACCTGACGGAAATAGATTTGGCCGGCTTTGACAGCCGTTGCCACGTTCGTCCACCGTTACGCAGTTTGCGCGACAAGGATGCACTGCGGGCTGGTTTGGTCAGCGGGGCCTTGAGCGCAATCTGCTCGGATCACCAACCGCATGAACCCGACGCCAAGCAGGCGCCGTTTGGCGACACCGAACCGGGTATTTCCGGTCTGGACACGCTGCTTTCATTGAGCCTGCGGCTGGTGCGGGACAGTGGGCTGCCGCTCATGACGGTCATTGAGCGGCTGACCTGCGGCCCAGCGCAGATTTTGGGGCTGGATATTGGCCATCTCGGCATCGGCGCAACAGCGGATGTCTGCGTGTTCGATCCTGACGCTGAGACATTACTGGAGCCGGGCGCTTTGCGTAGCCGGGGGCAGAATAGCCCGTTTATTGGCTGGGCGCTGCCGGGACGGGTAACGCAGACACTCCTGGAAGGGCGGGTGATCTATCAGTGTGAGAGATGAGTGGTCTATCAGCGTGAGAGGGGTGAAGATCACCCAGGGCGTTGCCCTAGGGCGACTTTGAGCGCCTGACGCGCATTGCTCAACCCATCTGCTGTTTGAACGACGCCTTGTTCTGGGCGTAGGAGATCGCCTCCTCGCGGGCGACTGCGCCTTTTTTGATCAGCTCCAGCAACGCCTGATCGAGCGTCTGCATCCCATAGGCTGCGCCAGTCTGGATCGATGAATACATCTGCGCCACCTTGTCCTCACGGATCAGGTTACGGATGGCGGGAATGCCCACCATGATTTCATGCACTGCCATCCGGCCGCCGCCCTTCTTCTTGAGCAACGCCTGCGAAATCACCGCCCGCAACGATTCCGACAGCATCGACCGCACCATCGGCTTTTCACCCGCCGGAAACACGTCGATGATGCGGTCAATGGTCTTGGGCGCGGAACTGGTGTGCAGAGTGCCAAACACCAGATGGCCGGTTTCCGACGCGGTCAAGGCCAGGCTGATCGTTTCCCGGTCGCGCATTTCGCCGACCAGAATGATGTCCGGGTCTTCGCGCAGCGCCGAGCGCAACGCCTCGGCAAAGCCCAGCGTATCTCGATGCACCTCGCGCTGGTTCACCAGGCAGCGCTGGCTTTGATGGACAAATTCGATGGGATCTTCGATGGTCAGAATATGGCCGTACTCGTTTTTGTTGATATGGTCGATCATCGCCGCCAGCGTCGTGGACTTACCTGAACCGGTCGGTCCCGTCACCAGAATCAGCCCGCGCGGTACAGCGATCAAATCGCGGAACACCGGCGGACAGCCGAGTTCCTCCAGACTCTTGATCACGGTGGGAATAGTGCGGAATACCCCCGCTGCGCCCCGATCCTGATTGAAAGCGTTGACGCGGAACCGGGCCAGTTTGGGAATTTCGAACGAGAAGTCACATTCCAAAAATTCGTCATAATCCTTGCGCTGCTTGTCGTTCATGATGTCGTAGATCAGTCCATGCACCTGCTTGTGATCGAGCGGCGGGACATTGATGCGACGCACGTCGCCGTCCACGCGGATCATGGGCGGCAGGCCGGCCGACAGGTGCAAGTCCGAAGCATTGTTCTGTACGGAAAAGGTCAACAATTCATCAAGATTCATGACAGCGGTCGCTCCCGCGAAGGGATGGAGAGGAAGCCCGATAGCGGGCAGTTCAACGGATCATCATTTTTCATAGTATATCTTGCAAAACCGTGATCGCTGTACGGTTGCCTGCCGGAGTATTCATCATGACTATCGATTTCGCCGCCCGTTTCCAAACCGTGCTGGCCCGCATTCGCGCTGCTGAGCGCCAATTTCAGCGTTCGCCGGGTTCGGTAGGATTGTTGGCGGTCAGCAAAACCCACCCGGCTTCCGCCATCACCGCCCTGGCGGCCCTTGGTCAACGCCATTTCGGCGAAAACTATCTGCAGGAAGCGCTGGGTAAAATCGCTGACTTGGCGGCGCTGAATCTGGAATGGCACTTTATCGGGCCGATCCAGGCCAACAAGACACGCAGCATTGCCGAGCACTTTGCCTGGGTTCACAGCGTGGACCGGCTGAAAATCGCCGAGCGCCTGAACGCCCAGCGGCCGGATGATCTGCCGCCGCTGAATGTCTGCCTGGAAGTGAATATTGACTGTGAACCCAGCAAACATGGCCTTGAGGAGCGCGAGTTGGCCGACATAGCCCAGGCGGTCGCTGTATTGCCCCGACTCCGCTTGCGCGGTTTGATGGCGATACCCGCACCAGTTGCTGATTTCACCGCCCAGCGCCTGCCCTTCGCCCGACTGCGTGAGTGGCAAGAGCGGCTACAGATGGCAGGACTGGACACCCTGTCGATGGGGATGTCCGATGATCTGGAAGCCGCTATCGCCGAGGGGGCAACCCTGGTACGGATCGGCACGGCGCTGTTTGGGCCGCGCGCCTGAATCGCTACTTTGCAGTATGCTATAGCCAATTAACACACTATCATTTCGCTGTCCCGAGAAACCGCCAATGTCGTCCACCACTTCTCTATCTAAAGCCGCTTTGCGCGGTGGGCTGATTGGCTTGTTATGGCTGGCCTTGCCGTTCCTGGTAGGGGCGGACGATGCCTACCTGCGCGAGATCGAGGAAGAGGCCAAGCGGCAGGCTGGCCTGCTGGCTGCCAACCCCGAGCCTTCCAATTCGGCAACGCTCGATGCATCGCCTGCTGAGGCCGCGACTGACCGCTTGGTCACCGGGCTGGATCAGGCTGGACTGGAACAGGCGCTGCGTGAAACTCTGCCCGGCACCTACGCGCTCTACCAGCAGTTTGACCCAGCTCGCAAAAAGCAGGTGTACGAGGCCTATCAAAATGACACTCGACTCACCGGCATCAGCGAAAAAGTCATCCAGTTGCTGAGCGCCAAACCCTGACGCGGAAAATCAGCGAGTAGCGGGTAGTAGACCTGATCTTCCACTCGCTATCCCACGATTTCACTGTTTCACTCTCGCTATCCCATTGAAAAACAGCATTACAGACTCCACGAGGCGCAGATGAAAGACCTCCCCATTGCCTTTATCGGCGGCGGCAACATGGCCCGCAGCCTGATCGGTGGCCTGCTGGCCAGCGGCGCTGATCCTGATCATCTCTGGGTCGCGGAACCCGACGCCGGCCAACATGAACTCCTGCGCGGGCGGTTTGGCGTCCATACCGGCTTTGATAACCGGGAGATCGCTGCTAAAGGTCAGGTGATCGTCCTGGCGGTAAAACCGCAAATCTTGCGTCCAGTGACTGAGGGATTGGCGGAGATCGCCCAGGCGCGCCAGCCGCTGGTGATTTCCATCGCCGCCGGGGTGCGTGAACCCGATCTCCGCCGCTGGCTGGGTTATGACGCTGCGATTGTACGCACCATGCCCAATACGCCAGCCCTGGTGGGCAGCGGCGCTACCGCCCTGTTCGCTAATTCCCAGGTCAATGACACCCAGCGGCAAACGGCGGAATCGATCATGCGCTCGGTAGGGGTAACGGTGTGGGTGGATAGCGAGCGAATGCTGGATGCCGTCACCGCACTGTCCGGCAGCGGTCCAGCCTATTTCTTCCTGCTCATGGAAGCCCTGGAAAAGACCGGGGTGCAACTGGGCCTGGC
>CAZDVY010000049.1:0-3172 GCA_964508935.1 uncultured Candidatus Competibacteraceae bacterium
GGGTGGCGTAAACGGGCGATGGGACCGTCGGATATGCTCGCCAGACATGCCGAAAAACATCCCCGGTTTTTTCGTGAACATCCTCTTCAGAATAGCTGTGCGGCAATCCGGTTTCATCGCTCCAGAGGAAGTCGCGGATCATGACCAGCACCGCATCGCGGGTGCTTTCTTTTTCCCGCCAATGTTCAATCTTCAGTTTTTCCGCTTTGAGCATAGCCAGGAGTTTAACGGCCACCTGCTTAATGCGTTCAATATCTGCTTTGGTCAAATCGGGCTTCTTTAAAATATCAAAGATCGCCCGCGTTTCTTCGTCGAGGCCCTGCTGAATGGTTTGGCTCAAATCGGCATCGAGCGTTTTTATAAACAACAGCAGATTCTGGAAAGTCTTTTCAATCGTTGCCCGATCCTTTTCCTGATTGTATTCGGCAATCAGGTTTTCAAAGTGCCGTTGAAAATCGGTGCGTAACGGGTTCTGCTGGATCATGCGCCATAGTTTTTGTTCAATGACCTGCTTGAGATTCTGCACAGTGGTTCGCTGAATGGGCGATTTCTGGAACTCCTGCTGGAGCTGCGCAAAATCAATTTTGCTGATGTCATAAGGTCCGCGAACATCCTGCGTTTGATCCGGTTGCTGTGGCGCGACCGCCGCATCAACCACTTCATGCAGTTGCCGGATAATCCCGCTGATATCCGCCTGGTCGCGGTCACTCTGCAAACTCTGATAGATAATATGGATCGCGTCGTATTCATAGCGATAGGCGTTCACGCCCGGAAGGGTCAAGCAGGCTTTGAATTTCTTCAACACTTCCCGCGCCAGAATTTCAAAGCGTTTGCGGGTGATATCGTTCTCATTGGCGACTTCCTTGGCCTGGATAATAGCGGCGTTGCGTGCAAAACCGGTCTTTTCAATAATATCGTTGAGCCGAAAGCCGCCGTTTGTCAGGAAGTTGCGTGCCAGTGCGATAGACTCGGCTAAATCGGTGAGGAGTTCCTCATTCGGGCGGGCGGGTTCTTGTTCGGGATGGCTGTTTTCGGCTCCAGAGGCAAACGTCGCCAGCGCCTGGCGGAGATTCTTTAAAATGCCGCAATAGTCAATGATCAAGCCATTGTTCTTGCCGGCGTTGACTCGATTGGCCCGCGCAATGGCCTGCATCAGGGTATGCGCCTGAAGCGGTTTGTCGAGGTAGAGATTGGCCAGACTGGGGACATCGAAGCCGGTCAGCCACATGGCGCAGACGATGACAATGCGAAAGGGATGATCTTCGTTTTTGAACGCTTCATCGATAGCGATGCGCTTGCCGTCGGTAGTTTCGAAACCTTCCTTCATCAAACGCCGGTGGCTGGTAATATCGAGATTCCATTTACGGAATTTGTCAATCTCGCCCTGCTCTTCACTCATGACTACCGCCATGCGAGTTATTGCCATCCAGTCGATTTGTCGGCGCAAATCTGTTTGCTCCTGTTTATCCACTGTCTGTTTCAGTACAGCGCGCAATTCATCAATATGCTCTGCCCAATAATGCTGGATCAGGTTGTACATCCGCACGCAAGTAATTTTATCGATACCGATGAACATCGCCTTGCCGGTTTCCCAAGCGGTGGAATAATGGCGGACAAAATCCTGGGCGATTTTTTCCAGCCGCTGGCTGGCGGTGATGATGTGGTAGTCGCGTTTTAATTCCTGTTCAAGCCGCTGTTGAACGTCCACATCGGTGATTTCCAGTTCCTCCAGTTTAGCGGCTATTTTTTCATTCAGGTCTTCGGTGGCGACGTTCAATTTTTCGCCACGGGCGTCGTAATAGAGCGGAACGGTGGCCCGGTCTTCAACGGCGCTTTTGAAGTCGTATTTGGAAATATAATCGCCGAAGACCCGGCGGGTAATTTCACTGTCTTTGAAAAGAGGTGTGCCAGTGAAGCCGATATAGCTGGCGTTCGGCAGGGCATTGCGTAAATTTAGCGCCAGCCGCCCGTATTGCGTTCGATGGGCCTCATCGGTGATGACAATAATATCGTTACGGGAAGAATAGGGTTGGCTCGGTTCAATATCCTGGTTGAATTTCTGAATCAGGCTAAATAGGTAGGGTTTATGCTCGCCAAGCATCACCTTGAGGGCGTCCCCATTGGCGGGCCGACAGGGGTTTTTCTCGTTGTCCGCCAGTCCGCAGCCAGCCAAGGTTTTGTAGATTTGGGCATCCAGATCATCCCGGTCGGTCAGAATGAGGAAGGTAAAATGACCGCCCAGTTTGCGATGAATTTTTTGAGTGAAGAAGGCGATGGAGAATGACTTGCCGGACCCTTGGGTATGCCAGAACACGCCCAGCCGGCCTTGGCGGACTGACCGCTCATTCACGGCGGCCAGCGCCCGGTTCACGCCGAGGAACTGGTGGTTGCGGGCGACGATTTTAGCCAGTTTGCCGGAGGATTCATCAAAGAGGATGAAATTCTCGAACAGGTCCATGAAGTGGTGCTTGGCGCATACGCCCTTGAGGAGCGTCTCCATGTCCACAACACCCGGTTCATCCTCGTCGAGCCGTTTCCATTCGCCGAAGTGTTCGTAGCGGCTGGAGAGGGAACCGATTTTGGCGTCAATGCCGTTGGCCAGGATGATAAAAGCGTTGTGGTGGAAAAGGTGGGGAACGGTGTCTTTATAATCGGCGAAGTTTTCTTCGTAGGCGGCGCGGGTGTCTTTATGGACATTTTTGAGTTCCATAAATAGCAGCGGGATGCCATTGATGAAACCGATGATATCGGCGCGGCGACGGTATAAATCGCCGCGAATCCATAGTTCCCGCACCGCCAGAAAATGGTTGTTAGTGGGGTGGTCAAAATCGAACAGGCACAGCCGCTTTTTCAGCAGTTCGCCTTTTGCACCGCGAAACGAGACCACAACGCCGTCTTTGAGAAGCGCGTATTTGTCGCGGTTCAGGGAAAGCAGGGATTGCGCGGTATTGTATTCAACAATCTGGCGAATCGCCTCACGATAAGCGTCCATCGGTAAATTTTGATTTAACTCCATGAGTTTCTCGCCCAAATAGCGGGTAAGAACGATCTCCCGGTCATTCTTGCGCCCCAGGGTTCCCTCCGGCCCAAAAGTTTCTTCATTGAAAGCAAAAATCACGTCCCAGTGGAGTTGATCGCGCAAGTATTCCGCTGTCGTGCGTTGTACGAGGGC
>CAZDVY010000049.1:3272-17605 GCA_964508935.1 uncultured Candidatus Competibacteraceae bacterium
CGTCCCAGTGGAGTTGATCGCGCAAGTATTCCGCTGTCGTGCGTTGTACGAGGGCGTCTTCACTCGTCCATTTCATACGGTAATTTCTCCGTTCATGAGGCGTGTTAGCAGGAGGTCGCGGGCTTGGGAGAGCTTGGCATTCATTGCCCCAAGTTTGTCAATCTGCTCATGGATCGGTGTCGCTTGTTCTAGAAATGCAACAAGTATTTGTTGGTTCGGGATTAACAAGAGTCTGCTGTATGCTAAATCCCTGTTTAACCCAGGAACAGCCACATCTGTACTGATAAACTGCATGAATTGAAGCGCATAATAAAGGTAGAGATTGCTGGATTCAGCATCAATAAAATAAACAGTATCAATGGGATAAAAATCTTTGGATGACCAATAGACACTGCCGACATTACCTTTTCGACCAATGATGATTCCAGGTCCAGCGACAAGAGGACTTTCATGTGTACCGACGATTCCACTGGAACCATAAACTGGATATGGCCCATCAATTCGATCTTCTGCTTTAAGCGCCTTACCATAATTCAGTTTGATATGCTGCCCAAGCGGTAATTTCTCCCATCCGTCCGGCACTCCATCCACTATCTTCACATGTTCATGGCCGGGAAAGCGCAGACGAATGAACCACTCTTTGTATAAAAGTCGTGCGGATTCTTCGAGTAACTGAATACGGCAGCGGTTGTTTTCGATTAGGTCGTCGTAGGTAGAGAGGACGTCAGCGATGCGGCGCTGAAGTTCAAGCCAAGGGAACGATATTTCAACCTTTGCTAGGTTTTGACGCGGAAGATGTTTGATCGTCGCGCCTGTAAAGAGATTCGCAAAGCTCCCATTCATCCCTTTGTGCAGGAATACATAGAACAAGAACCTATGATCAAGGCAGTCATGCGGGCGAATGCGATGAAGAGCTTTCTGGATCAACATTCCTGGCATTGCCTCTTTCCATATCGCGCATCGCCCTGGCTCTCCTCCTTCACACATGACGATGTCACCATACTTCAGTCCATAGCGATCCATTTCGTTATGCTCAAATCGCATCTCGCGGAGATTCTCAAGATCAAACTCACCCCAGCGCACGTTGATGTTAGCAAGGTAAGGGAGGGGATCCCCTTTATTCTTTTTGTCGTCCAACATCTTTCCCAAGCAAAAGTCCGCTACTTCAGATAATGGCTTTGTCGTCCACTTCATACCCCCAACTCCTCAAAATTACGCGCAATCTTCGCCGCCAACTCAACCGCTTCCACGTTCAAATCCTGAATTTCGATATGAATGTCGCGGATTGTTTGCTCAAAATCAAAGTCCTCGTCCACCGCTTCCGGCGCAACCCCGACATAGCGACCGGGCGTTAAACTCCAGTCATTTTTGGCAATCTCTTCAACGGAAACCTGCTTTACCAGCCCTTCCACATCGCACAGTTCCGCATCCGGGAACCGCTCCTGAAGCCAGCGGGCGTGGCGATAAAAATACCGAACCGGCTTCAATGCTTCCACGGCAGCCTGCCGCGCCTCATCCAATGCCTTACGCGCTTTGTTAATCTCGCGGCCATTCCAAAATACGCTCTCCCCAGCATTCAATTCCTTTTCGCAAAGGTCGATTAACCGCGCCGCCAGCTTGTAGAGATGATCTGCATCTTTCACCAAATCACGGCTTTGCTCGGCAATTGGCAAGAGACGCTCCGCCGCCTGATGCAACGCCGTATTGGTTTTATCCAGCGCTTCCCAATTGTGGATTTCCTGCTGAATCGCTTGCTGATAAATCCCTACGTCTTGCGTAAAAGTCAGGGTTTTCTCATTCCATTCCGCCCAGGTTGCGGCATGGGTAGCGTCAGCGCCTTGTGTATCCAGAAACGGCTGCAACTTCCCGGAAAACTCGCCAAGCGCCTGCTTGAAATCCGGTAAAGGGTAGACTGTTTTCCCTGCTTCATTCTGCACTTTAAAACCAGCCTGTGCGGCAATCAAACTCCGTTCAAGATGTTCAGAGACCAAACCTAAAAAACGGTCATGCTGCCCTCGATAGAGCCAGACGATGCTAGCCAAATTGGCGAGTTGTTCCGGGCTGAAATCGTAGATTTTGCGCGTCACTTTCCGGTAAATATTGCGCGCATCGATCATTAACACCCAATCACGTTGCGCTTCTGGCTTGCCCTTATTCAGAAACCACAACTCACACGGCACACTGCGGGTATAGAAGAAATTAGCGCGAATCGCCATCATCGCCTCAACATGCCCGGTCTCCACCAACTTGCGCCGCACTGTGGCCTCGTCCCGGCCCGCACTGGACGCCTGCGAAGACATGACAAATCCCGCCCGGCCCTGGGCGTTGAGATAGCTATAGAAGTACGAAATCCACAGATAATTACCGTTGGAAACCTTCTTGTTTTTGTTCACCCCCGGCAAACCAAATGGCAATCGGGGATCATTCTGCACATTCCCGGCGTCCACTTCATCGACATTGAACGGCGGATTCGCCATCACAAAATCCGCTTGGCCCAATAGCGCGTGGGGGTCCTCGTAATAAGTAATCGCCTTCTGGATATTCCCCTCCAGCCCATGCACTGCCAGATTCATCTTCGCCAGCCGAATCGTCGTCGGGTTCTTTTCCAGTCCGTAAAACGTCAGGGTTTCGCCGGGATTGCGCCGCATCGCCTCGACAAAATGCGCGCTTTGCACGAACATCCCGCCGGAACCACAGGCCGGATCAAGCACCTTGCCATGATCCGGCTCAATAACATTGACGATAGTTTGCACCAGCGCAACCGGCGTGAAAAACTCCCCGCCGTCATGGGCTTTTTGATTGGCGAATTGTGTCAGGAAATACTCATAAATGCGGCCAAATACATCGCCGCTGACTCGTTTCAATTCATCCGGGTTGAGAGTGTGCAGGAGATGGCTGAGTACCTTACTATCGAGTTCCAGGTATTCTTCTTTTGGCAATAATCCTTTAAGCGACTCATAATCGGTCTCGATGGATTCCATGGCGTTAATGATCGCCTGAGCGAGATCATCGCCCTCTTTCAAACTGACTAGTGCATCAAATTGGGCTTCCGGGCGCAGAAAAATTGCGCTCTTCTGTGAAAAATCGGCCTTGGTTAATTCGCGGGCTTTACCGGAACGAGTCGGCAAACTGGCGATAATCTGATCTTTCACTTCCAAATAGCGACTATAGGCATGGCGCAGGAAAATCAAACCCATCACTGGCATGAAGTACTCGTTGCTGGCGTAATTGGAATTCGCCCGCAAGTTATCTGCCGCACTCCATAGACGCTTTTCAATCGCTTCAATGAGTTCCAATGAATTTACTCCGTGGATCATTCAATGTGCTTTTAGAAAAGTGTATCATGGAACAACAGACTCAAGACTTGCTCCATCCAAGCAAGCCGCTGAACGGTTCAGAAATGCCTGACAATCTCAAATCTCCCCTCCGCCGACTGGCGATCACCGGGATGAGTTGCGCCGGTTGCGTGGCTGCCGTGGAAACTGCATTGCGCGGCGTTCCCGGCGTGGCCCAAGCCAGCGTCAATTTCGCCGAACGCACCGCCCAGG
This sequence comes from uncultured Candidatus Competibacteraceae bacterium, assembly GCA_964508935.1. Lineage (GTDB taxonomy): Bacteria > Pseudomonadota > Gammaproteobacteria > Competibacterales > Competibacteraceae > UBA2383. The sequence goes on from CAZDVY010000049.1 coordinate 6,821, forward strand.
TCAGCGGCGATGTGATGACTGCGACCCTGATCCAGGCCGTTCAACAGGCCGGTTACGATGCTTCTGAACTGCGCGACGCCGCCGCTGAGGCGGAACGCGACGCCGCCGAACAGGCTCATTATCAACGGCTGGTGCGCAACACCATCGCTGCCGGAACGCTCGCCGCGCCATTGATGATCGCGGAAATGGCCGGTTGGCTGCCGGCGTTGACCAGTCCCGCTGGCCGATGGTTTTGGATCATCACCGGATTGCTGACTCTGGCGGTCATGATCTACAGCGGCGGCCACTTCTTCACGGGCGCCTGGCGGCAATTTCGCCACCATAACGCCAATATGGATACCCTGATTGCCCTGGGGACAGGAGCCGCCTGGAGCTATTCGATGCTGGTCGCCCTGTTCCCAGCCAGCGTCCCCACGTTGGCGCAACATGCCTATTTCGAAGCGGCGGTCATGATCATTGCCCTGATCAATCTCGGTTCCGCGTTGGAAAGCCGCGCGCGGGGCAAGGCGTCGGCGGCTATTTCCCGCTTGCTCGGCCTGCAACCGAAAACGGCCCGCATCATCGAGGGCGATCAGGAACGGGATGTACCGATTGAAACGCTCCAGGTCGGCGCGCTGATCCGGGTGCGTCCCGGCGAGAAAATCCCGGTCGATGGTGAAATCGTCAGCGGCCATTCCACGGTCGATGAATCCATGCTCACCGGCGAACCGTTGCCCGTTGCCAAACAGATCGGGGATTCAGTCACAGGCGGCGCGATGAATAAAACCGGCAGTTTCGTCTTCCGCGCTCACCGGGTCGGCGCGGACACGATGTTGGCCCGAATCATCGCCAGCGTGCGCCAGGCGCAGAACAGCAAGCCGCCGATAGGCCGGCTGGCCGATCAGGTAGCAGCCGTTTTCGTTCCTTCAGTGCTGATCGTTGCGGTGCTCACCGCGCTGGCCTGGTTCAATTTCGGCCCCGAACCCCGGCTCAGCTACATGCTGGTCACGGCGTTGACCGTGCTGATCATCGCCTGTCCCTGCGCTCTGGGATTGGCGACGCCCATTTCGATCATGGTCGGAGTCGGCAAGGCCGCTGAATACGGCATCCTGATCCGCGATGGTGAAGCGCTGCAACGGGTGGGGCAACTGACCACAGTGGTGCTGGACAAAACCGGCACCGTGACGACGGGCCGACCGACGGTGACGACGGTCATAGCCCGGCCCGGTTTCAGCGAGGATGAAATTTTCGGCTGGGCGGCTGGATTAGAAGCCGGTTCGGAACACCCGCTGGCTCAAGCGATTCTCGACGCGGCGCAGGAACGCGGTCTAGCCCTTCCTGCCGTGGAACAATTCGAAGCCATTGCCGGTCATGGCGTGCGTGGTTCGGTGAGCGGTCGGGCGCTGTGGGTCGGTAACCGGCGCTTGCTGGAGGAGCAGGGCGTTGACGTTGCGCCGCTCCAGGTTGAGGCGGAGCGCCTGGCGGCGACTGGGCAAACGCCCGTATTTATTGCAGTAGAGGGCGAAGCCGCCGGTATTGTTGCGGTCGCTGATCCCATCAAACCGGATTCCATCGCAGCCATTCATCGCCTGCGGGAACTGGGTTTAAAAGTGGTGTTGTTAACCGGCGATCACGCGGTGACCGCTCAGGCGATTGCCGCTCAAGTCGGTATCGAAGCGGTCCATGCCGAAATCTTGCCGACCGACAAGGCGGGGATCATTGCCCAATTACAGGCTCAAGGTGAGGTCGTGGGCATGGTCGGCGATGGCATCAATGACGCGCCCGCATTGGCGCAGGCGGATGTGGGGCTGGCGATGGGCGGCGGGACGGACATCGCAATTGAAAGCGCCGGGATTACTCTGGTGCGCGGCTCCTTACAGGGCATCGCCGATGCGATAGCGCTGTCACGGGCGACCGTGGCTAATATCCGGCAGAATCTGTTCGGCGCTTTCATTTACAATACGTTGGGTATTCCACTCGCGGCGGGCGTCCTCTACCCGGCGACTGGATTGTTGCTGAACCCGATGCTGGCCGGCGCGGCCATGGCGTTGTCCTCATTCACGGTGGTCAGCAACGCTAATCGGCTGCGGCGGTTTCGGCCTTGCCGGCAGTTGTAAATCCCCCTATTCGAGACATTTCTACCCCTCCCGCGTTACCCCAAAGTTGCTCGACCACGCTCGCAACAAAATTCTTTTTAAACATTGCCTTATTCTTTCCATGTACGCACTCCCTCCAGCAGCACCCAGTTCTCGCGCATGTGCGGCGCATTGAATGCGAAGTCCTGAGCAAATGCCGTTTGTACGGCATCCGCGTGAGGTTCGAGAATGCCCGATAGTACCAGCCGTCCTCCCGGTTTCACCCGCCGGGCGAATTCCGGAGCCAGCCGCACCAGCACACCAGCCAGGATGTTCGCCACCAGCACATCCACCGCCAGCGTCGCCGGCAATGCGGCGGGCGACGTCAGTTCGAGGCGATCTTCCACCTCGTTTTCCGCCGCATTGTCATCGCTGGCCACCAGCGCCTGCGGGTCGATATCCACCGCCCAGACTCGGCGTGCGCCCAGTTTGGCGGCAGCAATCGCCAGAATTCCCGAGCCACAGCCGTAATCCAGCACCGTCTGATTCGCCAAATCCGCCCCGTCGAGCCATTCGAGGCAGAGCGCGGTCGTCGGGTGCGTGCCGGTGCCGAATGCTAGACCCGGATCAAGGCGGATGTTCACCGCGTCTGGATCCGGCGGCGTCTGCGCGGTCGGACAAATCCATAGCCGCTGGCCAAAGCGCATCGGATGAAAATTATCCATCCAAACTCGCACCCAGTCGCGCTCCTCCAGTTCGGTGAGACGGCATTCCGCCAGGATTGGCGTATGAAGGACACACTGCAACTGGCGTTTCACCACTTCGATGTCGGTCTGGGCGTCAAACAGGCCGGTCACGCAGGTTTTCGCCCATAATGGCGTTTCCCCCGGCCCCGGCTCCAAGACCGGCTGATCACCGGCATCCTGCAAGGTCACCGCCAAGGCGCCGACGTGCAACAGGGCGTCTTCGAGTTGTTCGGCGGTGTGGTCTATCGCCTGGAGACTGAGTTGCAGCCAGGGCGCGGTCGCGTCGTTACTCATGATGTTATCCACGGAAAGCACGGGAAAAGGGAATATCCACTTCAGGGCGCAGGGCCTGAGCAGCGTGGGAGCCAGACCGGGTCATCGCATTTCTGGAAATCGCCTTATTTTGAGTAGATCGGCCCGCCTTGCAAAGGGAAGGCTCGTTTTATAGATTGTCCCAAATTGCGCGTTTTCACGTTGTGTCGGACGCCAGCGGGCGAAGGCTCGTTTTATAGATTGTCCCAAACCGGCCTGATCACCCGTTGATCATCAGGAGAATAGCCCATGCCTGTTCAATACGTACTGACCCAACAGCCGGTTCCGGTCAAAATCTGGACCAAGGACGTTGATGAACGCTCGCAGGCGCAACTCGCCAACATCGCCAGCCTGCCGTTCATCCATCACCACGTCGCCGCGATGCCAGATGTGCATCTGGGCAAAGGCGCAACCATCGGCTCGGTGATCGCCACGCACCAAGCCATCATTCCCGCCGCCGTCGGCGTGGATATCGGTTGCGGGATGGTCGCGGCCCGGTTGTCGATCACGGCCAACGACCTCGACGAGAAAAACCTGAAGAAGGTCTTTGACCAAATCAGCCGCGATGTCCCGGTGGGTCGGGGCCAGCATCCCGACGACCGGGTTCTGGTGGACGCCGCACGCCCGTTTGAGCCGGGGTTGAAGGCGCTCACCGACCGTCATCCGCAACTTCTCAAGGCTTTCGGCAAATTCTCCAAATGGATGAATCAGATGGGCACCTTGGGCGGAGGCAACCACTTTATTGAAGTGTGCCTCGATGAGGCCGATCAGGTTTGGGTGATGCTGCATTCCGGTAGCCGGGGCATTGGCAACGCGATGGCTGATTACTTTATCCAACTGGCCCGCCAGGATATGGAACGCTGGATGATTCAGTTACCCGACCGAGACTTGGCCTATTTCCCGGAAGGCACGGAGCATTTTGATGACTACGTCGCGGCGGTGCAGTGGGCGCAGGATTATGCGATGCAGAACCGTCAGTCGATGCTGGACCTGGTGCTCGCCGCACTAGCCCGACATCTGCCGGCCTTTTCGGTGACGACTGAGGTGGTGAACTGCCACCACAACTATGTCGCCCAGGAACATCACTACGGCGCAAACGTCTGGGTCACGCGGAAAGGTGCGATTCGCGCCCGCGAAGGCGATTGGGGCATTGTCCCTGGCAGCATGGGCACCCGCAGCTACATCGTCCGTGGCAAGGGGAATCCCGAAAGCTTCTGTTCCAGCGCCCATGGGGCCGGACGACGGATGAGCCGCACCGCCGCCGAGAAGCAGTTCACCGAGGCGGATTTAGCCAAGCAAACTTCCGGCGTCATTTGCCGAAAGGATCACGGCGTTCTTGACGAGATTCCCGGCGCTTACAAGGACATCGATGAGGTGATGGCGAACCAGAGCGACCTGACCGAGATTCTGCATACCCTCAAACAAGTCGTGTGCGTGAAAGGCTAAGAAGCTGTAATAGCCTTTTATGGAAATCACCTTTTCTTTAAGCATAGGAAAACCGGTGATGAAAAACAGGTAGTGTAGATATACAATGCAATATGTATATCTACACTCGCTTGGAGGTTCTATGCAAGTCGCAAAATGGGGCAACAGTCTGGCCGTGCGCCTGCCTGCGGCGGTCGTCGAGGCGCTCAGCCTCAAGGAAGGCGATAACATTACCATCGAAATTGCTGGAATCCGTGCTTTCGAGATTCATAAGATGCCGGATGCTGGCGCACTGTTGGCCCAGTTAAGAAAATATCGGGGCCGACTTCCCGCCGATTTCACATTTGACCGACTCGAAGCGCATGAACGGAGTTAAGCCGTTCTTCGACATCAACATCCTCCTCTATCTCTTCTCCGGGGACAGCGACAAGGCGGATCGCGCTGAGGCTTTAATGGCCCAAGGCGGCCTCATCAGTGTACAGGTGCTCAACGAGTTTGCCTCAGTGGCGTCGCGCAAGCTCGGTTTGTCCTATCCAGAAATTCGGGATGTACTGAAGATCATTCGGCGAGTTTGCAAGATCGAATCCATAACCCTGGAAACGCATGAGCTTGGGCTTCAAGTCGCAGAACGCTATGGGTTTTCGGTCTATGACTCGCTGATCATTGCCGCCGCGCTCATCGCCGAGTGTGAAACGCTGTATTCGGAAGACTTGCAAAGCGGCCAAGTCATCAACGGACGGCTGGTTATTAAAAATCCCTTCGCCAAATAACCAGGAATATCCGGTCGTGGAAGTCTCTCGACCGGGGCTAAAAAGGCTAGAACTTGAGCAACTGTTTCTCCAGATAGTGAATATCCATGCCGCCGTCCAGGAAGCGGGCGTCGCTGAGAATCCGTCGATGCAGCGGCGCATTGGTTTTGATGCCTTCGATCACCAGTTCTGCCAGCGCCCCGCGCATCCGGGCAATCGCCGCTTCACGAGTTTCGCCATGGGCAATTAACTTGCCGATCATCGAATCGTAATTCGGCGGCACACGATAGCCGTTGTAAAGATGCGAATCGACCCGGATGCCCGGCCCACCCGGCGCGTGATACTGCGTCACCGTCCCCGGCGAGGGCGCAAACGTCTCCGGGTCTTCCGCATTCAGCCGACATTCCACCGCATGACCGCGAACATGGATGTCCTCCTGACGGTAACCGAGCGGGTGGCCCGCTGCGATCCGCAACTGCTCTTTGACGATGTCGACGCCGGTAATGAGTTCCGTCACTGGATGTTCGACCTGCACCCGGGTGTTCATCTCGATGAAATAAAACTCACCGTCCTGGTACAGGAATTCGAACGTCCCCGCGCCCCGATAGCTGATGCGCTGGCAGGCTTCGACGCAAATATGCCCAATTTTCCGGCGCTGGGCCGCGCTAATGCCGGGCGCGGGTGCTTCCTCGATGACTTTCTGATGACGGCGCTGCATGGAGCAGTCGCGTTCACCCAGATAAATGGCGTGACCGTGAACGTCAGCCAGCACCTGAATTTCTACATGGCGGGGATGATCCAGATACTTTTCCATGTACACCGTCGGGTTGCTGAACGCTGCATTCGCTTCGCTGCGGGTCAGATCGAGTGTGGTCAACAGGGCTGCTTCGCTATGCACCACGCGCATGCCGCGCCCGCCGCCGCCGCCCGCCGCCTTGATGATGATCGGATAGCCAATCTCGCGGGCGATTCGCAGATTCTCCTGATCATCATCACCGAGTGGCCCATCCGACCCGGGGACACAGGGAACGTCGGCTTCCTTCATAGCCCGGATGGCGGAAACCTTGTCGCCCATCAACCGAATCGTCTCCGGGCGCGGGCCGATGAAAATGAAGCCGCTTTGTTCGACTCGTTCGGCGAAATCGGCGTTCTCGGACAGGAACCCATAGCCGGGATGGATGGCGACAGCATCCGTAACCTCTGCAGCGCTGATGATCGCCGGCATATTCAGATAACTCTCGGCGGCTGGCGGAGGGCCAATGCAGACCGTTTCATCCGCCATGCGGACATGCTTCAGTTCACGATCTACCGTGGAATGCAGCGCGACCGTGCGAATGCCCAGTTCCCGACAGGCGCGCAAAATACGCAGGGCGATTTCTCCCCGGTTGGCAATGACGACTTTTTCGAGCATGGCGGCCGGGTTATTCAATGATCAGCAAGGGTTGGTCATACTCGACCGGCTGGCCATTTTCGACCAGGATGCGGGTGACCGTTCCGGCATGGTCGGCCTCGATCTGATTGAACATTTTCATCGCTTCGATGATGCACACCGGGTCGCCGACATTGACCGTTTGGCCGATTTCCACAAACGGCCTGGAGCCGGGCGTCGCTGAACGATAGAAGGTGCCGACCATCAGCGCCCGCAGCACATGGCCCGTGATCGGTGCCGCTGCCTCAACGACAGACGCCGGCGCAGGGACAGGCGCCGTGACTGCGGGAGGGGAGGGGGAACTGTTGTAGCCGGCCCAAAACGGCGGTGACATCGCCATGGGTGCACCGCCCTGCGGATAGCGACTGATCCGCACCGAATCTTCGCCTTCCTTGATCTCAATTTCGGCAATGCCCGAAGTTTCGAGCAATTCGATGAGCTTCTTGATTTTACGAATATCCGTGGGCATGGCGACTACCGGCGCAAAGCAGTGAGGTAATGATCGGCGGCTTGCAAAGCGAGGGCGTAGCCTTGTGCACCCAACCCGCTGATCACGCCGACGGCGATGTCGGACAGGTACGAGTGATGGCGGAACGGCTCACGGGCGAACACATTGGACAGATGCACCTCGATAAACGGAATGCCGACGCCGAGCAGGGCGTCGCGCAACGCCACACTGGTATGGGTTAAGGCGGCGGGATTGATGACGATAAAAGCGATATTCTCCAGCCGGGCGGCGTGAATGCGGTCGATCAGCGCATGTTCGGCGTTGCTCTGAAAGCAGGTCAATTGATGTGCGCCGAGAGTTTGCGCCAATTCCATGCAGCGCCGTTCAATGTCCGCCAAGGTGTCGGCGCCGTAAAGTTCAGGTTCGCGGGTTCCCAGCAGATTGAGATTGGGGCCGTTCAGCAACAGCAGTTTAGCCATGGTTCAAACAGTAGTCCTTACAAAGCGAAGGGCGCGATTCTGCATCAAGCCTGGTTTGCTGTCTAGCAGCAAACTGGCGCGTTCGCCGCCGATGTCCACCGGTTATCCGCAGATCATGCTGATCAGGCGTCGGGCGCAATCTGCAGCCAGAACGTCACTGGCCCATCATTGATCAGGCTGACCTGCATGGCCGCGCCGAACCGGCCTGTCGCCACCGGCCGGTGCTGCTGGTAGGCTTGCACAACCAGGTGATTGAACAACCGTTCGCCTTCCATAGGCGGTGCGGCGGGGGTGAAGCTGGGCCGCATCCCCTTGCGGGTATCCGCCGCCAGGGTGAACTGTGGAACCAGCAGCAGGCCGCCGCCGAGGTCGCGCAGACTCCGGTTCATCCTGCCCGCAACATCGGCAAACACCCGATAGCTTAGTAACCGTTCCAGCAATCGCTCAGCCTGCGCCTCACCGTCGCCGCGCTCGACGCCGACCAGCACCAATAACCCGGCGTCAATTTCGCCCACGATCTCCCCCGCCACCTTGACCCGCGCTTCGCTGACCCGCTGCAACAAGCCAATCATCCATGTTGATCCGCGAAGCGCTCGGTGGCGTGGACCAGCGCATCGATAATCCCCGGCTCGCTGGCGGCGTGTCCGGCGGTCGGGACAATGCGCAACTCCGCCTCTGGCCAGGCTTGATGCAGCGCCCAGGCATTATCCAGCGGGCAGACCACATCGTAGCGGCCATGGATGATCACGCCGGGAATGTCGCGCAAGCGGTCGGCGTCGCGCAGCAGTTGATCTGGCTCCATAAAGCACTGATTGATGAAATAGTGACATTCAATGCGCGCTAGACTCAGGGCGCGGTGCGCTTCGCCAAATTGTTCAACGATCTGCGAATTGTGCTCCAGGGTCAGCGTCGCCCCTTCCCACATGGCCCAGGCTTTGGCTGCCCGCAGCCGTTCCAGTTCATTGGCGCTGGTCAGCCGCCGGTAATAGGCTTGCACCATCTCGTTTCGTTCCGCGACGGGAATCGGCGCCAGGAACTGCTCCCATCGGTCGGGAAACAGCCGGCTGGCTCCTTCCTGATAGAACCAGTGAATATCCCGATCCCGGCACAGAAAAACCCCGCGCAGAATCAATCCCCACACCCGTTCGGGATGGGTTTCCGCATAGGCCAGCGCCAGGGTTGAACCCCAGGAGCCGCCAAACACCAGCCAGCGGTCAATGCCCAGACGTTCACGCAGCGTTTCGATGTCCGCCACCAGCCGCCAGGTGGTGTTGTCGCGCAGTTCAGCATGGGGTGTGGACTGGCCGCTGCCGCGCTGGTCGAACAAAACGATGCGATAGCGTTGCGGATCGAAGAAGCGCCGGTGCAGCGGTTCGCAGCCGGCTCCGGGACCGCCGTGCAGGAACAACACCGGCAGACCTCCGGGAACGCCACATTCCTCGACGTACAGACTATGGAGATCATCCACCGCCAAACGCTGGGTGGCATACGGTTTGATATCGGGAAACAGAATGCGCATGAAAACTCCGGAGGATGCGGAACACACTTCAGGGATAGCGGTGTGAGCGCCGATTTTACCCACAATTCACGCAATTTCAGAGGATGTAGTCCACCACCGCGTCGAGATCGTCGAACACCCGACCACCGGCAGGCTCTACCTTGTGTTCATCACCGGGCCGATATTTCCCGCTGCGCACCAGTGCGCCGCGCAATCCGGCCGCCAGCGCACCGCACACATCCATTTCAGCATCATCGCCGATCATGATCACATCGTGTGGCGGCAGATTCAGACTGTTGACCGCCGCCAGAAAAAAGTCCGGTGAGGGTTTACCCAGCACTACCGCCTCCAATTCAGCGGCATATTCCAGCGCCGCCATGAACGGCCCGATATCCAGGCTAAACTGGTCGCCTTCTCGAAAATAGCGATTGGAACCCATTGACAACAAGGGCAGACCGTCCAGCAACAACCGGAAGCACCGGTTCAGCGCCTCGTAACTGAAACCGGAACTGGCGTCGCCCAGCAGTACGACGCCAGGCAACGAGCCAAGCAGATCGGCAAATTCACTCTGGATATCAGGATGAACCAGCAGGTGTGGGGTCAGCTTGCGGGCGATCAAATAATTGCGGGCAGCCACCACCGGAGTGAACAGGTGTTGAACGGGCACTTCCAAACCCATGCGCGCCAATCGGTTGACGATTGCGCCACGAGTCATGCGCGTGCTATTGGTGATGAAGCGCATGGGAATGCCCGCCGCCCGCAGGCTTAGCAGCGCCTCGCGGGAACCCGGCAGGGGATAGCCGCCGATATACAACACGCCTTCCAGATCAAACAGGGCGCCGTGGATCATGGTTCTCTCAATGGATCGGATAGGGGACTGCGCCGCGTGAATGCGGAGAATCCGTCGTTCCAATGAGTATAGAAGGCGTTTTGGCAAGGGGACTGAAACTGTACGACAATCCCGGTCAGACCGCCGCGCCCTTGGCCTGCGCTCGGTCGCGGCGGGCGACGCAGGCCGCGGCGACCACCTGGGGATCGTAACCGGCCATGAATTCCGGCCAGCCGGCGGCATGCTGCTCAATCAGCCCGGCCAGCGCTGCGATGTGGTCAGGGGCATCATTCAGCGCCGGGAGATAGCGGTAACGTTCGCCGCCCGCATCTAGGAAGGTTTGGCGGTTTTCGTGGGCGATTTCTTCCAGCGTTTCCAGACAGTCAGCGGCAAAGCCGGGACACGCCACATCCACGCGCTTGACGCCGGCTTTCGCCCAGTCAGCGAGCAATACGCTGGTATAAGGTTGCAGCCATTCCGCACGGCCAAAGCGGGACTGGAAAGCGACCGCCCACTGTTCCGGCCCCAGCCCCAGCCGTTCAGCAACCAGCCGGGCGGTTTTATGACACTGGCAATGATAGGGATCGCCGGCCAGCAGGTTGCGCTTGGGTAAGCCGTGGAAGGAGAACAGCAATCGCTCGCCGGCTTGTTCGGCGCGGGCGGCGCGCAGGCTGGCGGCCAGCGCGTCCAGATAGGCGGGATGGTCATGATACTGGGCGATGAAGCGCAATTCCGGCAGCCAGCGCCAGGTTTGCAATTCAGCAGCGATGGCATCGAACGTCGAGGCAGTAGTCGCCGCCGAATATTGCGGGTAAA
>CAZDVY010000050.1:0-17453 GCA_964508935.1 uncultured Candidatus Competibacteraceae bacterium
GCGACAACCGTGTCGTGAGAACCCACGTATTTGTCGCGCTCAGGTCCCCATACATCTGGAGCATGGACCCGATGGATGCCCCACAGATATCCATCTGTGAAGCACACGTCCTGGGTTTCGTTGTCATTGTCCTCACATGGCGGCAACCCATTGTCGCTTTCCTGAACTGTTTCGTCTAAAAAACTACTGCTATATAAAGGTAACAAACCCGCCGAGGTCACGTCTGTGCTGGCGGTGATTGCCGATGTAAAATTGGGATCGGTAGATACGGCTACCGCAATACCCACTTCTGGGAAGGTCCAAGCTAAAGCACCTCCTGCCATCTGAATTCGATCTTCCAGATCAGCCGGCAGCCGGTCTCCTTCAAAATTGATCACATAACGTTCTTCGACCTGCTGGGCGAAGGCCACTGACGACATCCACCAGGGCGTCAGCAAAAAGATCATGACGAGCAGCTTTCTAAACCGGTTCATGACACGCTCCTTCTGCAAGGATCACATTCACAACCCAACAAAAAAAGGAAAGCCGGACGGCCTCACGCGACTTTTACGTTAGTCGCTATCGGCAGCCCGGCTTTCCTGGTTTCATGCAGGACCCGCGACTTTCCGCCCCTGTCTTGCGATAGGTTTGGCTTTGAAAAAACAATTAGTGCCTTATGCATGGGATATCAGAAACAAAAAAAAGTAAATAAGTATTTCTGCTTAAGTCATAGTTGATCTTACCTAGACGATGGATTCGGAAGAGATTTCAACAGACCCTTGGCGATGAGCGCCTCTCCGAGGCGGCGATCGTCATCGGTGATATGCCGGTGTAGCCAGTCCTTCAGTGTCCGCAAGATCAGCATCAGGCTGGCGCTGGCGGATTGGCGCTTGAGGCTGAGCAGATCATCGAGCAGTTTGCGATGCATCTGCTTATGCAGGATAGCGTCTGCATAGCCGTATTCGTCCATGAGCCGTTCCTCGGTCTCAAAGTGATAACGGGTGAAGGCAATCAACTCTTCAAACCGCATCATGATGCGCTCCTTGTCCTGTCCCGTCTTCAGCACCTCGTCAATCTGATTCAGCAACGCCACCAACCGGGCGTGCTGCTCGTCAATCACCGGCACCCCAACGCAGAGTTCCCCGCTCCATTCCAGAAAAGCGGTTTTCGCCGGTCGGATGCTTTTGAGCGTGGACTGATAACAGGTATAGGTATTCTTGCCTCGCGCCTTGCTCTGGTACATCGCAGCGTCGGCGCGGCCCAGCAGGGTCTCCATATCGCTCCCGTCCTGCAGCGCAATGCAGATGCCGATGCTGGCGTTCACCTGACATTCATGACCACGTAACACCAATGGCTCGGCCAGCGCGGCGAGAATCTTCTCGGCTACCCGCGGTGCGTTTGCAACTTCCTGGAGGTTACGCAGGAGCAGAGTAAATTCATCGCCGCCCATCCGCGCCACGGTGTCGGACTCACGGACACAGGTGCGCAGCCGCTGTCCTACCGCCACCAGCAAGGCGTCGCCGGTTTCGTGACCGTAAGCATCATTCACCGCCTTGAAGCCGTCCAAATCCAGCATCAGCAAGGCAAATGGCTCCCCAACCCGCCGGCTGTGCGCCAGCGCCTGACCGAAACGGTCGAAAAATAACGCCCGGTTGGGTAAATCAGTAAGCGGATCATAGAACGCCAGGTAGTTGAGTTGCTGCCGGGCGCGGTTCTGCTCAGTGATGTCCAGCACCACGCCGATAATCGCCGGGCGTCCCTCGTACTCCACCAATTTACCATTGACCTCGACATCGATCAGCGAACCCTCCTGGTGGATCGCGCTGAAGGTGTAGTGGATGGCGTCGCTCTCGCCGGGACAACGGCGCAGGACTTCCTGAAGCCGCTCCCGGTCAGCCTCCGCAGTCAGATTGCAGGGTCCCATCCGGTCGATCATGTCCTCTGGCATATAGCCAAAAATTTCGGCAAACCTGGGATTGACATAGACGAATTGCTCGTTTTGGACGATGTAAATTCCCGCCAGGGACTGCTCGACTAATCCCCGGAACTTGGCTTCGGCGGTCCGCCGCTCCTGCACCTCGCGGCGCAAACGGCGATTCAGCCGATAGGTATTGAGCAAAACCAGCCCGCCCAGCGCCGCCAATACCAGCACCAGCGCCAGAATCCGGTAAAGCCAGCGCAAATCTTCAACTATGGATCGAACGTCGTAGAGAGAACCTTCGAGAGCAACCGCGCCCGGCAATAAACCCAGTTCGGCGTAGGTTTCAGCGATATGTCGCCAACGATCGGGATTCATGTAGCCCAGTTCCACCGGCGCCGGTAAAATCAACTGTTGCCTCTGATCTGCTTCATAGTGCAGAGGCTCGCGGCTATGGCGCTGGCTGTACTGAGTCAAAATCAGATCCTGGAACTGGTGTTTCCATTTCAGTTGCAGCGCTACCGGATCCAGCGGTTCGGCGCGGGCGAACAACGACCCCGCCAGCGCCGCCAGTCCGAGCAGGCCCGCCGCCAGCCTAACTCGCCAGGAGGATTGAGTGCGCTTTCCCAAGAGGGCGTCCCATGCATGATTGCTGACTTATTGCCGACTGTAGAATCCGACAAAATCCCCCCTGCTAACGCAGCTTACCCCTTTGAAAAAGGGGGTCGGGGGGATTGAGACCTGATTCACGAACCCTTATTTTCCTTCTTAACCTTCTTCTCGGCCTTTTTTTCCTTGAGGGTTTTCGTCGGTTTCTTCTTGGGTTCCTTTTTAATATCAGTACCTTTACTCATGAGTTCACTCCTTCTGGTTGCGGGTAAAATCTCAACGGGGGATCAGCAATTCCGGTCGATACTCAAAATGCATCGTATCGTAATGATGCCACTTGCCGCCCCCAATAAAGCCGTGTTTTTCAAAAATCTCAACGATTTTCGCCGGAATGCGATTTCGATAGCCTGCCGGCGTCCCGGCGGCTCCGGCTTTCCAGAGCCAGTAATCGCTGGTCGCAACATTGATATCATGGACCCACCCCATCTACCCTCTGATCTTCTCCAGCAGCGCCTCCACCTCCGCCGCCCTGGCCTCGGCATCGGGCAGTTCCTTGATAAAGCGTAGTTTATCCCGACCGTCCAGTTTATACATTCTGGAGTGTCGCTGAATCAATTCCACCAGTTTAACCGCATCCACCCTCGGCTCTGGCCCGAACGCCAGCCGCCCGCCTTTCGGTCCCGCCTCGATTTTCTTCACGCCGACCGGCAGCGCCCGCAATTTCAGCCCGGCCACCCGGAACAGGGTTTTCACCGGAACCGGCAACAGGCCAAAGCGGTCGATCATCTCTACCTGCAACTCGCGCAATTCGCCCTCATCGCGGGCGCTGGCGATGCGCTTGTACAGAATCAGCCGGCTGTGAACGTCGGGCAGATAATCGTCAGGAATCAGCGCCGGGCTTTGCAGATCAATCTCCGGGCCATGATCCAGCGGTCGATCCAGTTCCGGGATTTTTCCTGCCTTCAATGCCCGCACCGCCCGCTCCAGCAAATCCATGTACAGGCTGAACCCGACTTCGTGCATCTGGCCGCTCTGCGCCTCACCGAGCAGTTCGCCCGCGCCGCGAATCTCCAGATCGTGACTGGCCAGCAGAAACCCGGCCCCTAAATCCTCCAGCGATTCAATCGCTTCAATGCGCTTGATGGCGTCCGCCGTCATCAGCGTTTTCGGCGGCACGATCAGATAGGCATAGGCGCGATGGTGCGAACGGCCCACCCGCCCGCGCAACTGATGCAATTGCGCCAGGCCCAGTTTGTCGGCGCGGTGGATGAGGATGGTGTTGGCGCTCGGCACGTCAATCCCCGATTCAATAATCGTGGTGCACACCAGCAGATTGCAGCGGCGATGGTAGAAATCCAGCATCACCTGCTCCAGCTCCCGTTCGCGCATCTGGCCGTGGGCGACGGCGATCCGTGCGCCCGGAGCCAGTTCCGCTACTTGCGCGGCCATGCGCTCGATAGTCTCCACTTCATTGTGCAGAAAATAAATCTGCCCGCCACGCTTCAATTCGCGCTGACAGGCTTCGCGTATTGTCGCCGGATTCCATTGACCGACGAAGGTCTTGACCGCCAGCCGTCCCGCCGGCGGCGTGGCGATAATGGATAAATCGCGCAGTCCGGCCATCGCCATGTTCAGCGTGCGCGGAATCGGCGTCGCGGTCAGGGTCAAAATATCCACTTCCGTGCGCAACGCTTTCAGCCGCTCCTTGTGGCGCACGCCGAAACGATGTTCCTCATCAACCACCACCAGCCCCAGTTGTTTAAACTTCACGCTGTCCTGCAACAGCTTGTGGGTGCCGATCAGAATATCGACTTTGCCCGCCGCCAGCGCCTGCAACGTCTCCGCCTGCTGTTTCGGCGAGCGAAACCGGGATAATAATTCAATCCGCACCGGCCAGTCGGCGAAGCGGTCCAGGAAGTTCTGATAATGCTGCTGGGCCAGCAGCGTCGTCGGCGTCAGCACCGCGACCTGCCGCCCATCCTGCACTGCGACGAACGCGGCGCGCATCGCCACCTCGGTTTTGCCAAAGCCGACATCACCGCATACCACCCGATCCATCGGTTTGCCGGAGCGCAGATCGGCGATCACCGCTGCAATCGCCGTTTGCTGATCGACGGTTTCTTCAAACGGGAAGGCGGCGGCGAAGGCGGCGTAATCGGCCTCGCTCAAGGCGAACGCATGACCGGACCGGGCTTCGCGGCGGGCGTACAGGTCGAGCAGCTCCGCTGCCGCGTCATTGACCCGTTCAGCAGCCTTGCGCCTGGCCTTCTCCCACTGACCGCTGCCCAGTTTGTGCAGCGGCGCTTGTTCTGGCGATGCGCCGGTATAGCGACTGAGCAGGTTCAGGGCGGCCACGGGAACGTATAAGCGGTCGTCGCCGGCGTATTCCACGACCACGAATTCGCCGTCGATGCCCGCCACCTCCAGTCGTTGCAAGCCGGCGTAGCGGCCAATGCCATGCTGTTCATGGACGACCGGCGCGCCCAGGCTGAGATCAGTCAAATCACGAATGATGGCGTCCGGGTCGCGGCTGGGCGTCCGCCGCCGCGTCTGCCGCGCCCGCTCACCATACAACTGCGATTCTGTAATGATCGCCAGTGGCGGCCCGGTCAACAGCAGCCCCTGTTCCAGCGGCGCAACCGTCAGCGCCAGCCGGGCGTCCTCCCGCGTCAGAAACTCCGCCCAGCCGGAACAAATGACGGGCCGCAAGCCATAGTTGTGCAGCGCATCCAGCAACACCTCGCGCCGCCCCGCCGATTCGACCGCGATCAGCACCCGTCCGGGAAAGTCCGCCAGGAACTCCTCCAGCGCCGCAGCGGGCCGTTCATGGCGCGGCTGAAAGGGTAAGAGGGGCGGTGGCAGAGTCGGATAGTTGCTGCCGCCATCCACCATTTCGCACAATTCAACCCGCAGATAACGACTCAGCGCCCGCTCCACCTGCGCCGCGTCCAGAAAGAGCCGGGGCGGCGGCAACAGCGGTCGCTCAGCGTCATAGCGATGCTGTTCATAACGCTCCATGATCTGCTCCTGGAAGGCCGCCATCGCGGCGTCGACGCCCTCCAGGCGAATGACCAGCGTACTGTCCGGCAAATGGTCAAACAACGTCGCCGCCGGTTCAAAAAACAGCGGCAGGTAATACTCAATCCCGCCCGGCGCATGACCGGCGCTGACCTCCCGATACATCAGGCTGCGCTGCGGATCACCCTCGAACTGGCGACGCCAGTTTTGGCGAAAGCGGGTAATCGACTCTTTATCCAGCGCAAACTCCCGCGCCGGCAACCATTCAACCTGCTCGGCCTTCGCCACCGACAACTGCGTGTCCGGGTCGAAATCGCGGATGCTCTCTACCGCATCGTCGAACAGTTCAATCCGGCAGGGCCGCTCCGCGCCCATCGGGAACAGATCGAGAATCGAGCCGCGCACGGCAAATTCGCCGTGCTCCACGACCTGGGACACGCAGGCATAACCCGCCGCTTCGAGTCGCTGGCGGAAGGGGTCCAGCTCCAGCCGTTCGCCGACCTTGAGCAACAGCGCATAGCGATCCAGATAATCGCGCGGCGCGAGACGCTGCATCAATGTCGCTGCCGGGGCGACCAGCACCCCGCGCCGCCGCTGCGGCAGCCGGTACAAAGTCGCCAGCCGTTGCGAGAGGATATCCTGATGGGGCGAGAATCCGTCATACGGCAGCGTCTCCCAATCCGGGAATGCCAGAATGTCCAGTTCCGCCCCACCGAACACCCGCAATTCAGTTTCCAGCCGCAAGGCGGTCTGACTATCGGGAGCAATGACCAGGATCAGGCCACGAAAACGGGTGGCCGCAGCGATCAACAGGGCTGGAGCGGCGCCATACAACTGACCCCAGCGCAGGGGCTGGCGGTTGTCAGGCGGCAGAACCGCCGGAACCGGCGTTGCCAAGGTCGAGGATGGAACGATAGAAGCGGGAACCGGCATGGATGTAGAATGGACGAGGAAGAAAATGAGGGGGTTATTCTAGCGCACCTGCGCCCGCAACCGGCGGCGCTGAACTTCAAGCGGCGCTCTGCAAATCACGACTCCTGGCCGATCTCCATGAAAAAGGCATCATGCCAACCCTGTTTCAACCCATCCACATGACCCCTGCCCCTGGAAACCTGTCCAATGAGTTTTCCGTTGAATTTTCCACGACTATCGATTGATTCCTCCCGGCGTCTCCGGCTGATCCCGCTGTTGGCGCTGCTCGCCGTGGGCGAGAGTCAGGCCAGCGTCTTCCAGGATGGCGACCTGCTGATGGTGCAAGCTGCGCCGGACGTCATTCATTTCAATTCTGACCCCGACCACGCCGATTATTCGTGGCTGGTGGGCCTGGAGTGGCAATCCGCCTCACGCTGGCTGGTGGGAGCAGCCTATTTCAACAACAGCTTTGACCAGAAAAGCCAATATCTCTACTTTGGCAAATCCTGGCCGCTGGATTCCATCAGCGACAATCTGTACTTCAAGCTGACCGGCGGCCTGCTATTGGGGTACAAAGAGCCTTACGAGGATAAAATCCCCATCAACAACGATGGCGTAGGGCTTGGTGCGGCACCGTCGCTCGGCTACAAATTCGGTGATTTCAACGTGCAGCTCAACCTGCTGGGTACGGCGGGGGTGATGTTCACCTTCGGCTATGACCTGATCAAATAGCCGCAGGATGGGCGATGCACGGGAATCTATGGCTGCCTTCGACCGCCTCATCGTCTTGATCCCTGCATATAACGAAGCAGCGACAGTCGGCGTTATCGTCGCCCAAATTCGTGAACAGTGGGGCTGTCCAGTCGTGGTTATTGACGATTGCAGCACTGACGACACTGCCCGTATTGCCCGTTCCACCGGGGCCACTGTCCTGCCTTTGACCATCCAGCTCGGCGCTTGGGGAGCGATCCAGACCGGCCTGCGCTATGCGCTGCAACAAGGCTACCGGACGGCGGTCACCCTCGACGCCGACGGTCAGCATGAACCGGACTGTATCGGCGCGCTGTTGGAACCTCTCGCCAGCCGCCAAGTTGACGTGAGCATCGGCGCTTTCCCGGAACGGGCCAGTCGCGCCCGCCGCTTCGCCTGGCATTACTTCCGCTGGCTGACCGGTCTGGAAATCGAAGACATCACCTCCGGTTTCCGCGCCTATAATCACGCCGCCATGGTCATCCTTGCTTCCCGCGAAGCCAGCTTGCTTGACTACCAGGATGTCGGCGTGTTGCTGATCCTGCGCCGCAAGGGTCTGCGCATCGTCGAAGTGCCGGCGCCCATGCAGCCTCGCGCCATCGGCCCCTCGAAAATCTTTCGTTCCTGGCTGATCGTCGGCAAGTACATGCTGCAAACCACGTTGCTCTGCATCGCCCGGGTCGGCTACAACCCTCTGCGGCCTGACGATGATTAACTCTACAGCCAGCGCTACCCGCCGGTCACATCCGTCGGCGTCGGTCTCGAAGAGGCCACTGGACTTTGACCCACGCTCACCGTCAGCGCCCAGAACAGCAGGACCGGCGCGAAATGCAGGAACATCCGGTTGATGCTGGTGTACTGCACGGCCCACAAATACGCCTCGGTGAAGAAAAACAGCACGAACAGCACCAGCAACCCGAAACCGATCACGACCATTCCCGCCAGTCGCCACGGTTCAGCGAGGGTCTGCGGCAGACCGGCCAGCAGGGTAGCCAGCAAGAGATAACCCAGCAGATGCCAGTTGGCGAGAATCAGCAGGTTATGGGCGACCGGCTCCCGAACGTCATGGTAGTGCAACTCGAACCGTCCCAGCACCGGCAACTGAATGACCTCGGGCGTCAGCCAGACTTCCCCCCAGCCGGTCACGGTGAACGTCACGCCGCCAACCATCCACCACAGTGTCAGCACCAGCAGAAAACCACCCGTCAGCCAGAACCAGTAGCGGCGCGGCGTCCACACCACTGCGGCGGCGGGAATCAGCAGCAACGCCCAAACCAGCCCCTCCCGCTTGATCCACGGACAGGCCAGCGCCAGCAGCAACGCCAGTACGCCCTGCCAGCGGTCGCCGGTTCGCGCCCATTGCAACAAGGCGCAAACCGCCAGTCCAAACACCGCCGCCAGCCAGAGATCGGCATAACCGGCCAAGGCAACGTGAGTGTCCAGCATTGGCAGCGACAGCAACAACCAAACAAAGATCAGCGCAACCAGCGGCGATGCTCCCCAGAGCCGCGCCTGACCGTAGAAACCCAGACTCAGCGCAACAGCGGCTCCCAACCAGGGAAGATGAGCGACCGGCTCATGCCAGGCGCCAAACGCCAGTGTCGGCCATAACGCCAGCAGTGACACCGCGTCGGGATATTCCCAGGCGTGAACGGTGTAGACCGAACCACTCGTGTCCGCCAGCCAGCGTTGGGGATCGACGAATGGGACCCAGTGTTGCAGTTCCGACCATACCCGCGCCCGCACTGCCCAAGTTGTCCAGGCATCCCAGGGATACAGTGGCCGCAGCCAGACTTCCTGCGCCAGCAGGAACAGCCGCCAGCCCAGCCAGGCCAGCAGGAGGATCACCAGACCTCGCTCCAACCACCCCGGCATTGCGCGCCACTCTTCTTTGTTCAGGGAAGAGAAGCCGAATCCACGCCGCCACACCAGTCCGCCGCCCGCCAGTCCCAAAATCGCCAGCGCCAGGGTCGGACCGGTCCAGTCCAGCGGTCCACCTGCGGCCACTTGGGCGCGTAGCAGCAAAATAGCTGCCAGCAGTCCCAGGAAATAGCCATAACCCAGCGCCAGCGGCCAACCGCCTACTGGCGTATCCCGCCACAACGCCCGAACCCACAGGGTCCCCGCCAGCCAGGGGATGATCAGCGCCAATCCTACCCGTAATCCTTCCATCACCGGTCAGTCTCCGCGCACTCGAAACAGCGTCCCCGCCGGAGCTGAATACTGCACCCCCGCCAACAACCGTCTGTTTTCCCACTCCAGCGCTTGCTTCTGGCGGTCGTAGCGCACCCCCGGCAGCGGCGATAAAATCAGGACATAATCATTAGCCTGCGCTGCTTCCGGTGGCCGCGAAAATCCCATATAGCCATTATGTGGCAGCAAATGGTAACGAGCGCGACCGGCCAGGAATCCGGCGGGATCGTTGCTGACGATGAACAGCCGCGCCGGTCTTTCCGGCAACCGCCGCCGAACTTCGCGCAGGAATCGATAGAATTCGCCATCCAGATCCGCCAGTCGCCGGTCCACCATGTCCTTGCCGGCAAAGCGCTCCACGGTCCGCTCCAGCCGTCCGCTCAACTCCCACTGCCAGCGCAGATCCAGCAACAGCCAGCCGAGCAGGAACAGGGTGGCGTAGGGCAGCAATGCTCCCGGTCGCCGGCGCGGCGGGTTTAAGCCCGCATACAGCGCTCCACTGAATCCGACCCATAACGCCACCATCAACACTGGAGGGAACAGCGCATCCAGCGGCGCGCCAGAAGCATAATTGATCGAGCGCTGGCTCCAATCCTCAAAAGTGCGCCACTCGTGCATGGCCCAGCGCCACAACTCCCCGACCGTCAGCGGTGCCGGACGCAATTCCAGTTGATGCACAGTCACCGGCGAGGAAAACGCGCTGCGCACCGTCAGACCGATGGCGGCGATCCGGCCCTGCCAGTGTGGCTCTGCTTCCAGATCGACCATCCCCGCATCGACCGAAGGCAGCCGCCGTTCCCGCAACGTGCGCGGTTCAGCCAGCGTGACCCAGATCAACCGTAGCTCACTGCCGGGTTCGAGTCCTTCGACCTGCCATGCAAACTGGCGAAACAGCCTGGCCTGAACCATGCGCTGCACCAGACCCTGCACTGTGCCTTTGCCCTCCGGTCCCGGCTGACGAATTTCCAGACCGTTTGGGGTCGGTCCGCCCTGACCGCTGGCCAGTTGCAATTCCGCCCCGCTCAACCGCACCGGCGGCGCCGCCGTCAACAGGCCACCCATCCGGTAGAACAGTAAAACCGCCAGCGCCGTCAGCACTGTGCCCAGCACCGCTGCAATCAACCAGGACTGAAGCCCGCCGAGTCGCCCCTCTGGAGTCGTGTTTAACTGCGTCATTGCCAATCCCAACTCAGCACAACGGACAATTTCAATCCAGCAATCCCAACTGTTCCAACCGCCGCCGGTGACGGGCGCCAACCGCTGCGAAACTGTGATAAGTCTGGATATAGTGCGCCGCCCGCTGGCCGATTTCGACAGCATGGGCAGGCTCCATGACCAACCGTCGCAGATGCCAGGCTGCCTGCTCGACATCCGGTTCGGCCCAGCGCTGGCCAGCGCCGTAGGGGTACTCGTTGGTTCCCACGGGAATCAGCGTGCAATCCACCAGGCAGGAATTCTCCTGGTTCATAAAATCGAGGTTGCCGGAGTACCCGGTAGCAATCACGGGCTTGGCGAAATACATGGCCTCCGCCAGTCCACGGCCAAAGCCCTCCGAACGGTGCAGCGACAGAAAGCCATCGCACAGTCGAACCAATTCCTTGATTTCTCGATCATTCATCACCCGGTCCAGCAAAATCACTCGCGGATCGCGCACGGCGTCGGAATCCAGGAATGTTTGGTAATCCTCCGGACAGGCGTCCATGCCGTTCATCTTGATCGCCAGGCTAACCGGCGCTGAGGCGTCGTTCTGGAAGGCGGTCATGAAGGCGCGCAGGGCCGCCCAAGGGTTCTTGCGCTGGATGAACGAGCGGAAATCGAAGAAAAACAGCAGTAAAAAACGATCTTCGGGCAGGCCGAAGTAGGCGCGGGACAGCGGCATCGAGCTGACCGGTTCTACGGCCAGCGGCATCCACACCACTGGACAGGGCGCTTTGTCAGCCACCGCTTGCTGAATGAACCGGGAAGGGGCCCAGATTTCGTCCAGATCGCGGAACGCGCCCCGCCAGGCGTCCGGGAATTGGCTCAGTTCCCAGGCCCAGTAGCCAATGTTGTAACGGCCCGCGTAGCAGTCGGGTCCGAGATGGTTAAAGGCGTCGTCCATCTCGTTGGCGTTCAGGAAGAAGACGTTGGCTTTGTAGGCGGCCTGTGGATCGATCCGGTTCATGAACGGGAAATCCCGGTGCAGCGCCGCCATTTCCTTGCCGTACTCGCCGAAAGTATTGCGCAGAGCGAAAGGGATATGAGCCACCGCGCAAGCGCAAGCGCCGGTGCGTATATCCTCGGCCCGGCCCAGCACCGCATAGGGATGACCAATCAGCACAGCGCCCGGCGACAAGTCGGGACGTTGGATGCGCCGCCAGCCGGGTTCGGACTGAACGTCCGGTTCCGGCAAGGGGGCTGGAGCCGGCGGCGGGTCCCGGTCCAATTGACGTTGTGCGCTGAACAGCAATCGCGCCCGCAGACCAATCCCGCTCACTCCTTCCTCGCACAACACGGCCATCATTCGCCGCAACAGGCGCAGCGGGCCAGCGTGTCGAGCCAGCGCCATCCGCAAAGCACCGATCCCCTGTCGCAGGCGCACCACCAGACCAGTTCCTAACATTTCAACAATCCCAAGGCGTTGCGGGTGGCTTCCAGATAACGGTGGCCATACTGGCGATCCGGCTCCAGATAATTCCCCTCCGCCCATTCGTTCCAGGCGTTGACGAACATCAGTCGTTCATCACCTTGCCGGAACCAGCGGGTTTCCTCGACTAATCGCTTCAGCCAGCGTTCGTAATACTCCGGCTCCGCATTCAGGAAGATGTTGCTGGCGTTTTGGCGGCGGGCCGTGTTGTCCCAGGAGGGCATGGCGGTGCGAAAAAACGGATAGGGCATCGGCGGGCGGTTCATGAAAAAGTCAGCGGTCGCCGGGTAATCGAAGAACATTCCCTGAAAATCCGGATTCAGCATCTCCACCGGCTGCTCGCCGAGGACCGCCATAGCGTGCGGCGGAAATTCCACGGCGGCGTCGAAACCAAAACCGCGCGGATCATCGGTAACTCCGAAACTCTGCACTGCCGCCAGATACAGTTCGCCGAGGCTGGATTCACGGCAGTAGCGCCGCCAGAGATCAGCGGTCCGGGCGGGGTCGGGCAACAGGTTGATGCGGTAGATCAACAACAACGGCCGGTCGTTGACGCGGATATAGCGCCGGTCGCGCAGGGCCGGTTCCAGGCTTCGAATAAAGTTGAGATCGTCTTCATCCGAATGTTCCTGGGCAATCAGGATTTCGGAGTCCAGACCGTCCCAGCGCCGACTCCAGTTTTCATTGGCCCAGCAAACACAGAATGGGAAATCGGGATGACCGGATTGCACCACTTCGTCCAGCGGCCGGTTGAGCAGGCGCTTGCCGGCGAACCAGTAATAGTAGTAGCAGAAGCCGTAAATCCCGTATTGCCGGGCCAGGGCGGCCTGTTCGTCACGGACTTCGGGAACCCGCAGGTCATAGAAGCCCAGATCGGCAGGCAGGCGCGGCTGATAGTGACCCGTGAAGTTGGGAACCGCTCGGGTGACGTTAGTCCACTCGGTGAAGCCTTTGCCCCACCAGTGGTCGTTTTCCGGGATCGGGTGATATTGGGGCAGATAGAAGGCGATCAACCGCACCGGGTCACGGGCCTGAAGCGTTGCACCCCAACGTTCCAGATAGATGGCCCGGTTGCGGGAGATTTGCCGCGTCTTGTGACCGTCCTGGTCGGTCGTGACGCTCAAGTGGTGAATCACTTCAGCAGCCGGCTGGTAGACCACCTTCCGGCCCCGCTCGGTCACCCGCAGCGACAGGTCGCAATCCTCGTAATATGCCGGCGCGTAGCGCTCATCGAAACCGCCCAGTTCGCGAAACAGCGTCGTTTCGATCAGTACACAGGCACCGGAGCAGTGATCGACGGGGCGCGGCAGGCCGTTGTACAGCGGTTTAGCGGGATCGTCGTTCAGACCGATCAGATCAACGCTCCCATCCGGGCGCAGCGCCGCGCCGGCTTCCTGCAAGTGCCCACTGGGATAGATCAGTTTGGCGCCGACGATGCCGGCATCGGGAATCGTGGCGAAGACCTCCAGCAATCGATCCAGCCAGCCGGGCAATACCTGAGTATCGTTGTTCAGGAACACGAGGTAACGGCCTCGCGCTTGTTCAGCGCCGCGATTGGCGGTGCGCAGAAAGCCGAGATTTTCTGGATTGCGAATGTAGCGCAACCCCGGAATACACTTGAGCAATGATTCAGTCGCGTCGCCGGACGCATCATCCACAACGATGATTTCGCAGTCAGCAGCGGATGGATGGCGCTGGAGGGTCGCCAGACAACGCACCGTGTAATCAACGTGGTTGAACGCCGGGATAATGATCGACGCCTGCGGTGCTGCCGTCATCGGGAAGCACAGCGTCGCGGCCAAGCCTTCAACCCCTTCCGGGCCGATGTCCAGCAGGGGCGGGGGAATCGGCTGTGGCGGCAGCGAGGCGACGGGATCAGCGGTTCGCACCGTCGACGGCCGGATGGCGGCAGTTTGCGCCAGCCACTGCTGGTAGTTGGCGCTGTCCTTGAGGAATCGCCCGAGGCGGCGGTAAAGAAAGGATTTCAGCCGCCATTTCACCGGCAGCGGCAACGGCAGCCGGCGATAGAGGGAACGAACGGTCCGGCTGAACAAGACGCGGATTCTGCTAGGCATGGGGTGATTAATTAAGATTCCGCAAGCGGTGGGGGTCAGAGGCGGCGAGGTTGATTTCGGCTGGATGGAGCGGCTATTGTGACGATCCTGCTGGCAACAGCTTCTTAAACGATGCGTATTCTATGGCATTACCGGATGATGTGAAACCAAACCGGCAGCACGGGAAAACGCCAGTCAGCGTGGCGGTACTCATCGTCAATTTCAACAGCGGACCCTTATTGGGCGAATGTTTACGTCGGGTTTGCGCCCAAACCTGTCGTCCGGAACGGGTGATCGTGGTGGATAACGCCAGCAGTGACGGCTCCGCCGACGGCATGGAGCGTGACTATCCTGGCGTGGAGGTTATTTGCCTGGTGCAAAATCGGGGCTTCGCCGCCGCCAACAATCTGGCCGCGCAGCAGGCGGGCGAGGTCGAGTGGCTGGCGCTGCTGAATCCCGATGCGTTCCCGGAACCGGACTGGCTGGAGCGCTGGCTGGCAGCCGCAGAGGCG
This sequence comes from uncultured Candidatus Competibacteraceae bacterium, assembly GCA_964508935.1. Classification (GTDB taxonomy): domain Bacteria; phylum Pseudomonadota; class Gammaproteobacteria; order Competibacterales; family Competibacteraceae; genus UBA2383. Next base: position 14,572 of record CAZDVY010000050.1, read on the forward strand.
CATCCGGATTGCGCCAGTTTCGGCGCTTGCCTGGTGGATGCTCGCGATCCTCGACGGCTGGATGGCACGGGCGATGTTTATCACGTTAGCGGCTTGGCCTGGCGGCGGGACCATGGCCGACAGGTGGCAGATGGACAGATTGAAGGGGATGAAATTTTCGCCCCCTGCGCTGCAGCCGCCCTGTATCGGCGCACGGCATTCTGGGAAGCCGGTGGTTTCGATGAGGACTACTTTTGTTATTTCGAGGATGTCGATCTGGGATTCCGGCTGCGACTCCTCGGCTACGGTTGCCGACATGTGCCCGAAGCGGTGGTTCGACATATAGGTTCGGCAGTGACCGGCCGGCGCAGTCCGTTTTCGCTGTATCACGGTCATCGCAACCTGGTATGGACCTGGTGGAAAAATATGCCCGGCCTGCTGTTGTGGCGGTATCTGCCGCACCATTTGTTGCTCAATCTGGGCTCTGTGTTGTGGTACGCCCTGCGTGGCCGAGGCGGTGTTCTGCTGCGCGCCAAACGGGATGCACTGCGGGGTCTGCCGCGCTGCTTGCGGCAACGGCGGGCGATTCAGGCGCAACGCCGGATTTCCGCCGGGGCGCTGCGTCCCGTGATCAACAGGAGCTGGCTGGCGCTTTACCGGCGCGGCGCGGACTGATTCGGAATCAAATCTTATGGCTATGGTGCAGACCCACCACATCTACCACCGCACGCTGGACCCCGACAGTCAGGATTCGCTGGCCAAGCTGGCCCGGCTGATCCGTCCTGGCAGCCGGGTGCTGGATTTAGGGGCCGGACCGGGCATTCTCGGTCGTTATCTGGCGGAGCAACGCGCCTGCGCTGTCGATGGCGTCGAATATAATCCGGCGGCAGTCGCCGAGGCCGTGCCCGGATATCGCCGCCTGGAGTGCGCCGATCTGGAGCAAATCGCGTTGGCCGAGCGGTTCGCCGGTTGTCAATACGATTACATTCTCTGCGCCGACATTCTGGAGCATCTGCGCCGACCTGAGGCGCTGCTGGCCCAGTGGCCGGCATTGCTGGCTCCCGGCGGCCAAGTCCTGTTGTCGGCACCAAACGCCGCCTATGCCGGACTGATCGCCGAATTGCTGGCCGGCGATTTCCGTTACCGCCCCGAAGGCTTGCTCGACGCTACCCACTTGCGCTTTTTTACCCGGCTGTCCCTGCTGCGGCTGCTGGAGGAATGCGGTTTACAGTCGGTTGCGCTGGACGCGACGCTGATGCCGCTAGAGCATTCCGAATTCGCCAGCGCCTGGGCCAGCGGCGCTTGGGCGGAAACCCAGTCGCCGACGATTCTCCGCGCCTTGCTGGAGCGGCCTGAAGCGTTGATTTATCAATTCATCGTCACCGCTGTCCCGGCGGCTGACGCGGGAACAACGGTCGAGCACGTTCCCGCTGAAGCCGTAGAAGCCGCGCAGGCGACGCTGGCGACGCGGCTGGCGGCATCTGCGCAACGCGCTTTGTCCATCGCCCTGGTCACCTACGCGCCGGACTTAAAAGTGCTGGCCACGACTTTGGAGCGTCTGGGTCCCGCATTGCGCCACGCTCGACAACGCGGACTGCTCACCGAAGCGCGGTTGACCCTGGTGGACAATGGCCCCGGTCCCGGTTGGCGGGAGCCGTTGCAAAAACTGCTGGAGACGGCGCATTTGCCGGCGAGCGTGGAGTTGCTGAGTGGACAGGGCAATATCGGCTATGGGGCCGCGCATAATCTGGCCCTGCATCGGGGGGGCGGCGCGGCGCATTTAATTCTCAATCCCGATGTTTGGGTGGAAGAAGACGCCTTGAGTGAGGGACTGGCGTTTCTCGCGGCGCACCCCGAAGCGGGACTGGTCGCCCCAGCGGCCTGGGATGGTCAGGGGCGGCGACATTATCTGTGCAAGCGCTATCCGACCGTGCTGGACCTGGCGCTGCGTGGCTTTGCCCCAGCCTGGCTGCGGCGACGGTTGCAAACCCGGCTGAATCACTATGAATTGCATGAACAGGCTGGCGACGCCGTGTTGTGGGATCCCCCCATCGCCAGCGGTTGCTTCATGCTGTGCCGGCGGGCGGCGCTAGAGCAAGTCGGCGGCTTTCGCCCGGACTATTTTCTCTATTTCGAGGATTTCGACCTGAGCCTGCGGCTGGCGGCGGTGACGCGATTGGTTTATGCGCCGCAAGTGCGGATCATCCATCTGGGCGGTCATGCGGCGCGCAAGGGCTGGCGGCATATCACCTTGTTTCTGCGGGCGGCGGCGCGGTTCTTCCATCGGCATGGATGGCGCTGGTGGTAGCCGGCGAGTTTTTCCACAACCGTCCGGTGCTGGTCACTGGCGGGACCGGGTTCATCGGTCGCCGGCTGGTTGCGGTTTTGCTGGAGCAAGGGGCGCGAGTGCGGGTGTTGACGCGGGTATCGAATCTCGATCAGCGGTTTTCCTGGAATTCGCTGAATGTGGAAATCGTCGCCGGCGATGTGACCGAGCCGGCCAGCCTGACGCCGGCGTGCGCAGGCGTAGAGACGGTGTTTCACCTCGCCGGCTTCGCCCACGCCGAAGCGGACGGCGCGCCGGACTTCGCCGCCCGGCATTGGGCGGTCAATGCCCAAGGAACCTTTGCTTTGCTGGACGCCGCCCAGAACGCAGGCGTGCGGCGTTTCGCCTTTCTCAGCACGGTCAAGGCGGCGGGCGATCCCGGCCCGCGCTGCGTGACCGAGGATTGGGATGCGCCGCCGGAAACGCCTTACGGTCGGGCCAAGCGGGCCGCTGAAGAGCGGGTACTGGCGGTGGGGCGCGTATCGGATATGCATACCGTCAATCTGCGTCCGGCGCTGGTTTACGGGCCGGGGATGCAGGCCAATTTACCGCGACTGATCGAAGCGGTGCGCCGGGG
>CAZDVY010000051.1:0-17432 GCA_964508935.1 uncultured Candidatus Competibacteraceae bacterium
TGCCTTGATCCCAAAACCCTTGAACCCCGCACCGAGACGCAACCCGCTGCCGGGTTGGGAAAGCGTATCTTTCGTGAATCGGCCTTGGCGCAATATCTCTTCTCGCAACTCAAGATCGACCTCACCGCACTGTTAAAGCGATGGCGACCAACAACAGCCTCACCGCCAACTTCAGGCCCCCACCAGCCCAGCGGACCTGAGAATGTGCCACTTGAGAAGGTGGATCGGATAGTCGGGGCTTTTTTTGCCAGTTTGCCGCACGGCAGCGGCGAACGCTTGTTGCTGGTGTTCGATAGCGACCGTGACCATCTATTCGAAATGCCAATCACTGATGCGCCGGTACGCAGCCGCTTCATGCAGCTTGCCCTACAGGCCGGCGCTGAGATTATCGATACTGCTCCCATCTTCCGTGATTACCTCCATGCGACCGGTCTCAGTTTAAATGTGAGTCCATCCGACAAACATTGGAATCGAGAGGCAAATCGCTTGGTGGCTGAAGCAATTGCAATCAAGTTCAACGCCACCAAGAAAGCATCCGGCGTCGTTGTGGGTTTTCATCTGCATTGAAAGACAGGGTGGGCATCTCGCTTGCGTCGTTCCTAGCGACGAACCTTCTGCTCGGCCAGCGCCCAGGCAACATGTTCCCGAACCAGTTCTGACGCATCGGTCAGCCTGGCCTGCAAGGCGCTGATGATTTCCGGTGAATGCGGTGCGTTGCCCAGCGCCACGGCGATATTGCGCAACCAGCGCGCATGACCGATGCGGCGAATGGCGCTGCCTTCGGTGCGGCGCAAAAACTCTGCTTCATCCCAGCCGAACAACGCGATGAGGTTCGGTGCATCCAGCCGGTGCCGGGCGCGAAAATCCGGTTCTACTGACGGTCGGGCAAAACGATTCCACGGACAGGCCAGTTGGCAATCATCGCAACCGTAAATCCGGTTGCCGATAGCGTGGCGAAATTCCAGCGGAATCGGCCCGTGCAGTTCGATGGTGTGGTAGGAAATGCAGCGCCGGGCGTCCACGCGGTACGGGGCGACGATAGCCTGCGTCGGACAAAGCTCCAGACAGGCGACGCAGCGCCCACAATGCGCGCTGGCCGGTTCGTCCACCGGCAGCGGTAAATCAACGTAAATCTCGCCGAGGAAAAACCAGGAACCGACCTGCCGTTCCAGCAGATTGCTGTGCTTGCCGATCCAGCCCAGCCCGGCTTTTTCCGCCAGCGCCTTTTCCAAGACCGGAGCGCTATCGACGAACACCCGATAACCAAACGGACCAATCGTGGCGGCGATCCGATCCGCCAATCGTTGCAATCGGCTGCGCAAGACCTTGTGATAATCGCGGCCCAGTGCATAGCGCGAGACATAGCCAAGCTCCCCCTGATTCAATACCGACCGGGCATCAGCCGCGTCGGGCGGAAGATAGTCCATCCGCGCCGCAATGACCCGCACTGTGCCGGGAACCAGGTCTGCCGGACGGCTGCGTTGGAGGCCATACCGAGCCATGTAGCCCATCTCGCCATGGAACCCTGCTGCCAGCCAGTCCAGCAACCGCGCTTCGGGTTCACTAAGATCAAGGTCGGCAATGCCGATTTGCCGGAAACCCAGTTCCCGCCCCCAGGTTTTGATAAGGATGGCGAGTTCATGGCTCCCCTCCTCCTTTGAGAGGGTAGAGTTAGTCCAGGGCATGATTTCGGATGGGTGCGTGAAGACTCGTTCTCGTTGTCCCAAATCGTCGTCCTCCAAAATGACACCCGTTGACCTGAAGAGCTGGCTGTCACCATCAACCATGGTTTAGGAGCAGGCGCGCTGCCGGGTCCTCATCGCGATCCCTTCGACCGCATGTTAATGGCGCAGTCACTGGCGACCCATTACCCCATCATCACGGTTGACCCGGTATTTAGCGAATACGGCGTGTCAGTTCTCTGGTGAACGGATCAGGCGGTATGGCGACGAGAATACGACTAGAATGAGAGAAATTCCGGCGTATTGTGCTCCTCATCATCGCCGCCCAGGAGGTACTCCCATGCGTGAACTGCCTTTTGCATTGTACCGCGCCGTTCAGGTGCGGGAACTGGATCGCATCGCGATTCAGGAACACGGCATTCCCGGCTATACGTTGATGAACCGGGCCGGTGAAGCCGCTTTTCAACGGTTGCGCCAGCGCTGGCCCAATGCGCGTCGCATCACCGTGATTTGCGGCGGCGGCAACAACGGCGGCGATGGCTATGTTGTGGCGCGACTGGCTCGCCAAGCTAGTTTGGAGGTTCAAGCCCTGACCCTGGCCAATCCGCAAATGCTGCGCGGCGATGCGCAAACCGCCTGGCGGGACGCCAGCGCTGCGGAAGTCCCTATCCAGCCTTTTCATACGGATGTGTTGAACGGCGTCGATCTGCTGGTGGACGCCATTCTCGGCACGGGCCTGGAGCGTCCCGTCAGCGGCGCTTGGCGAGAAGCGATTGAGGCGCTGAACGCTCACCCCGCCGATATTTTCGCCCTCGACATTCCCTCCGGCCTGCACGCGGACACCGGCGCTATCCTCGGCGTCGCCATTCATGCCGCTGCAACGATCACCTTCATCGGCCTTAAGCAGGGGCTGTTCACCGGACAGGGTCCGGCCTGTTGCGGCGACGTGCATTTCACTGATCTCGACGTACCGCCGGACATCTACCCGGCGTTGCATCCGGCCAGTTGGCGCTATGCCGGCGACGATTTGCCGATGCTGTTGCCCCGGCGGTCCCGCAGCGCTCATAAGGGCTATTTCGGTCATGTACTGGTAATCGGCGGCGACCTGGGCCTGGCCGGTGCGGCGCGGATGGCGGGGGAAGCCGCCGCCCGTTGCGGAGCGGGATTGATCAGTATCGCCACCCGCACCGCTCATGCCGGCCTACAGGCCGCGATGCGCCCGGAACTGATGTTCCACGGTGTCGAACAGCCCGACGATCTCGCGCCGCTGCTAGACCGGGCCACGGTGATTGCCATTGGGCCGGGACTCGGTCGCAGCGATTGGAGCCGGGTCATGCTGCACGCCGCCTTGTCCAGTGATAAACCCCTGGTCGTCGATGCGGACGGCCTAAATTTGCTGGCCATTGAACCGGCCTTCCGCGAAAACTGGATTCTGACGCCACATCCCGGCGAAGCCGCCCGGTTACTGAAAATGACGCCCATGGAGGTCGAAACGGATCGCTTCGCCGCGGTGGAAGATTTAGCACTGCGCTATGGCGGCGTCGCCATACTCAAAGGCGCGGGTTCGCTGATCGCCAGCCGGGAAGAGGGACAGGTCGCGCTCTGTACGGTGGGCAATCCCGGCATGGCCAGCGGCGGCATGGGCGATGTGCTGACCGGGGTGATCGCTGCTCTGGTTGCCCAAGGGTTACCGCTGTTTGCTGCGGCCAAGGCAGGGGTTTATCTGCACGGATGGGCCGGCGACCAGGCAGCGCTGGCGGGCGGCGAACGCGGGTTGCTGGCTACTGATCTGCTGCCCTCCCTTCGCCAAGGCGTCAATCCCTGAATCATGCTGAACTATGCTCTCGATTCTGCAACCGCCACTGAAGCGCTCGGCGCTCGGCTGGCGGTCAGGCTGAGACCCGGCAATATTCTCTACCTGAGCGGCGATCTCGGCGCGGGCAAGACCACGCTGGTGCGCGGTCTGCTCCACGCGCTCGGTCATCGCGGCACGGTGAAAAGTCCAACCTACACGCTGGTCGAACCTTATCAGATCGGCGACTGGCGGCTGTTTCACTGGGATTTGTACCGGCTGGCCGATCCGGAAGAACTGGAGTTCCTCGGCCTGCGCGACCAACTCGACGGTCAGGCGACGCTACTGATCGAGTGGCCGGAACGCGGTCAAGGCGCATTGCCAGCGGCGGATGCAGCAATCACGCTGAGCTATGCCGGCGAAGGCCGCGCCTGTCGACTCACCGCCCTGTCCTCGGTCGGCCAGGTGCTGCTGGCCGATCTCTGAAAACCGGTGTTCACCGGTGGCCAGCGGGACGATGAGCGTGCGTCGGGGGGGCGCGACGCGGCCAATTGGGCCGGACGGGTTTCGTTCGGGTAGCCGAGGCTGGTTCAGGTTGACGTTCTGGCGTAACCCCGACCGCCTCGAGCAATTCGGCAATCTGCGCCTCGTTCAATTCATCCCAGCGCCCCGGATGCAAACCCCGCCGCAGAGAAACCGGCCCGTAGCGCACCCGGATCAACCGGCTGACCGCCACGCCCTGTGACTCCCACAACCGGCGCACCTCACGATTACGGCCTTCGCGCAAGATGACGTGATACCAGTGATTGGCCCCTTCGCCGCCCGCTTCGCGGATGCTGTCAAAACGGGCCATTCCCTCTTCCAGAGGCACGCCTTCCTGCAATTGCTGCAACGTCGCCGGCGCGACCTCGCCGAGAATCCGCACCGCATATTCACGTTCAATCTGCGAAGATGGATGCATCAATCGGTTCGCCAGTTCGCCATCATTGGTCAGCAACAACAGGCCCTGGGTGTTGAGATCGAGTCGACCGACCGCAATCCAGCGGCTATCGCGCAAAATCGGCAGTTTTTCGAAAATCGTCGGTCGGCCTTCAGGGTCACTGCGGCTGGTCACTTCACCAACCGGCTTGTAATAGGCCAGTACCCGCCGCTTTTGCCCGAAGGCGCGAACCTGTATCGGCTTGCCGTCAATTTCGATCCGTTCCGCGCCGTTCACCGAGACGCCTAACTGGGCGGGGACGCCATTAATGGTAATGCGGCCCTGGCGAATCCAGTCTTCGACCTGACGCCGGGAGCCTTGGCCGACACGGGCCAGGAATTTTTGTAAACGTTCAGACATTGAAGGACTCCGGGGGCGATAGGGAATCAGTGGGGGTGCGGCGCTCCAGCTCTGCGCCGATGGCGTCCAGATCGCGTGGCGTCGCCAAGGGTGGCAATTCACTCAGGCTTTTCAGGCTGAAATAATCCAGAAAAGCGCGGGTGGTAGCGTACAGCGCCGGGCGACCAGGCACTTCGCGATGACCGATGACCTTGATCCAGTCGCGTTCCTGCAAGGTTTTCATAATACTGCTGCTGAGGCTGACTCCGCGCACTTCCTCGATTTCGCCTCGGGTGATCGGCTGGCGGTAAGCAATCAGCGCCAATGTTTCCAGCAACGCCCGCGAGTAGTGGGCGGCCCGCTCTTCCCAGAGCCGCGAAACCCAGGGCGCGAAGGCGCCGGGCACTTGCAGGCGGAAACCGCTGGCGACTTCGGCCAGTTCCATGCCGCGCCCGGCGTAGTCCGCCGCCAGTTTGACCAAGGCGCTGCGCAGCACCTCCCGTTCCGGCCGTTCGGTTTCTGGGAACACGTCCAGCAGGCGATCCAGCGACAACGGTTCGCCTGCCGCCAGCAGCACGGCTTCCAGGATAATTTTCAATTCAGGCATCAAGCGATCGCTCAAATCCGTCGCCGAAGGTAAATCGGGGCGAACGGCTCGACCTGCACCAGTTCCAGCAAGGCTTCGCGCAACAGTTCCAGCACCGCCATGAACGTCACCACGATGCCGCGCCGTCCTTCTTCGGGGTGGAACAGCGCGGTGAAGGATGTAAAGTGCTGGGCGCCCAACTGCTCCAGCACCTGGCTCATCCGTTCGCGCACGGAGAGCGCTTCCTGGTGAATCTGGTGGTGACCGAACAATTCCGCACGGGTCATGACATCGCGCAGGGCGTTCAGCAAATCCGTCAGACTGACCGGCGGCGGTTCGCGCTGTGTGTGTCGCTCCACGGGCACGGCGCTGGCAGCAAAGATATCCCGTTCCAGTCGAGGCAGGGTATCCAGCCGCTGCGCCGCCTGCTGGAATCGTTCATATTCCTGGAGTCGGCGCACCAGCTCGGCGCGTGGATCTAATTCCTCCGCTTCGGCCTGCGCCGGGCGTGGTAACAGGAGCCGTGATTTGATTTCCGCCAGCCAGGCCGCCATTAACAGATATTCCGCTGCCAATTCCAGCCGTAGGTCCTGCATTAGCGCGAGATAATTCATGTACTGCCGGGTCACTTCGGCAATGGGTATGTCGAGAATATTAAGATTCTGCCGCCGAATCAGATAGAGCAGTAAATCCAGCGGCCCCTCGAACGCTTCCAGGAATACTTCCAGGGCGTCGGGCGGAATGTAGAGATCCTGGGGAAGCTGAGTCCAGGGCTGGCCGCTGACCCTGGCCAGGGGGAATGAGTCAGCGGGGGCATCCATTCAGTACAGGATCGACGCTGATCCGCGATGCGCAGATTGCTGCATCCCTACGCTGCTCCCAATGGCCGAATGCCCACCGCCTGCCGCAATCCCTGCAAAAAAGGTACGCTGTATTCCCGCGCCCGCACTGCGCCGCGTTTGAGGATCTGTTCAATATGATCCGGCGCTTTCAGCAACTCGTGATAGCGCTGACGCGGTTCGCTCAACCGGGCATTCAGATATTCAAACAGCAGTTGCTTCATTTCACCCCAGGCGATGCCTTCGGCGTAACGAATCCGCAATGCCGCGCTTTCTTCAACGGTCGCAAACGCCTGATAAATCTGGAACAAGACGCAGGTTTCGGGGTCCTTGGGCGCTTCCGGCGGCAGCGAGTTGGTCTTGATGCGCATAATCAGCTTGCGCAGCACTTTTTCCGGCTCGAACAGCGGGATGGTGTTGCCGTAACTCTTGCTCATCTTGCGCCCGTCCATCCCGACCAGCACCGCCGCCCGTTCATCCACCACCGCTTCCGGCAAGGGAAAATACTCACCATACAAATAGTTGAAGCGGGTGGCGATGTCACGGGCCATTTCCAGGTGCTGAATCTGATCCTTGCCCACCGGCACCTTATTGGCCTTGAACATCAGAATGTCCGCCGCCATCAGGATCGGGTAACAGAACAACCCCATGGTCACACCCTTGTCCGGGTCCTTGTCGGGATCGGCCAGATTCTCAGCCACTGCCGCCTTGTAAGCATGAGCGCGATTCATCAAGCCCTTGGCGGTCACGCAGGTGAGGATCCAGGTCAATTCCAGAATTTCCGGGATGTCGGTCTGCGCGTAGAAAATAACGTTCTCAACATCCAGACCCAGCGCCAGCCAGGTCGCAGCGACTTCCAGCCGGGAGCGATGCACTAACACCGGGTCCTGGCATTTGACCAGAGCGTGATAGTCCGCCAGAAAATAGAAAGATTGCACGTCCTTGCGGCGGCTGGCTTCGATGGCGGGCAGAATCGCGCCGACATAGTTGCCCAGATGTGGAGCGCCAGTGGTGGTAATGCCAGTCAGAGTAATTTCCATGGATCACAACAATCGGTTCGATAACGGAATCAGAAGAAAAACAGGGTCATGATGAAATGCCGGATGCTATTGACCAGCGGCATCAACACATTGAACAGCCCCAGCGCTATCAGCGCTACTAGGATAATCAGGCCATAAGGCTCCATCCGCGCCATGACTTCACCGGCGCGATCCGGCAACACACCGGCCAGCACCCGCGAACCGTCCAGCGGCGGAATCGGCGCCAGATTAAGAACGCCCAACATGACGTTGACGTTGATACCGGCCCCGCCCATCAACAGTAACGGCTCACCCAGCCACGCCATGCCTGCTTGCAGATGATAGCCGATGACCATGACCAGTCCCCAGCCCAGCGCCATGATGAAGTTGGCGCCTGGCCCGGCCAGCGCCACGAATGCCATGTCGCGTTTCGGCTGGCGCAGGCGATGGTAATTGACCGGCACCGGCTTGGCCCAACCAAAGATGAACCCGCCGAAGATCGCCAGCAACGCCGGCACCAGTACGGTGCCCACGGGGTCGATGTGCCGCAGCGGATTGAGGCTGAGACGGCCCTGAGATTTGGCGGTGGGGTCGCCGCAGCGCAGCGCCACCCAGCCATGGGCGACTTCATGCAGGGTGATCGCCAGCAGCAGTGGCGGCGCCAGCACGATGAGAAGTTGAATCGTATTGAGTTCTTGCATCAGGTGATTATACGCGGCGCCCTGGGTGAGTGGTTAGTACGGGTTAGAGAAACGGTCCGGCGTCGCCCAGTCCCTGACGAAGCAACTGCGGGGCATCGCCGGTCAGATCGATCACGGTGGTCGGTTCGTGCTGGCCGGAACCGCCGTCGATAATTAAATCAACTTCATGACGCAACCGCTCCTCGATCTCTTCTGCATCTGACAACGGCCAATCGTCTCCAGGCAAAATCAATGTACAGCTCATGATCGGTTCCCCTAGTTCCGCGAGCAGGGCGCGAACAATGACATGATCGGGAATGCGAATGCCAATGGTCTTGCGGCGAGGATGTTGCAAGCGGCGCGGCACCTCGTGCGTCGCCTGCAAAATGAAGGTAAACGGTCCCGGTGTGGCTGCCTTGAGCAGCCGGTAGCGCGGATTGTCCACCTTGGCGTAGGTCGCAATCTCTGAAAGGTCGCGGCAAACCAGGGTAAAATTGTGATGACGATCAGTCTGGCGAATGTGGCGGATGCGCTCCGCCGCCGCCTTGTCGCCTAGTTGGCAACCTAACGCATAGCTGGAATCCGTCGGATAGACGATCACATCGCCTTCACGCAGCCGCTCGACCGCCTGTGTGATCAAGCGCGGTTGGGGGTTGGCGGGATGAATTTGTAAAAAACGGCTCATGGCCTTAATATTCCCGAAATTAGGGTAAATTCAATTCGGCGGAGCAACCTGCCAGTCCGGCAAGCTCCGGTCAAGGCAGCGACCGCAAGGCCGCTTTTCTTTTTCTGAATGGCTCCTTCCAGCCCGCCAGGGAAATCCGCAACCGGTATGAAACTGCTGTTTGACTTTCTGCCCATCCTCTTGTTCTTCATCGCTTACAAGATAGCCGACATCTATGTCGCTACCGGAGTACTCATTGTCGTCACCCTGGCGCAAACCGGCTGGATCTGGCTGCGGCAACGCCGGATTGAGAAGTTGCCGCTGTTTACCGCCGGACTGGTGTTGGTGCTGGGCGGCGCGACCTTGCTGCTCAAAGATCCGATGTTCGTCAAGTGGAAACCGACTGTCGTTAACTGGTTGTTCGCCGTGGCGTTTCTGGGCAGCCTCTTCATCGGTCAGAAAACCTTGCTGGAACGGATGTTGGGGGGGCAATTGGAACTTCCCACGCCGGTCTGGGTCAAGCTGACATTTGCCTGGACGATCTTCTTTTTCGCCATGGGCGTAGCTAATCTGTACGTCGCTTTCAATTTCGACGAGAACACTTGGGTTAACTTCAAGCTGTTCGGAATGCTGGGCCTGACCTTGGCGTTCGTGCTGGCGCAGGCTGCCTATATGAGCCGCCATCTCAAACTCGACGACACTCCGCCGGAGAAATCCTGAATCATGTTGTACGCTATCCTGGGCCGCGACGCCCCTGACAGCCTGGAGCGGCGACTGGCCGTTCGCCCCGCTCATCTGGAACGCCTGAATGCCCTGCTGGCGGAAGGACGCCTCATTCTGGCCGGACCGTTGCCCGCTATCGACAGCCCCGATCCTGGTCCGGCAGGCTTCCAGGGTAGTTTGGTTGTCGCCGAATTCCCCACGCTCGAAGATGCCCGCGTCTGGGCTGACGCCGATCCCTACACAGCCGCTGGCGTCTACGCAGCGGTCGAGATTTACCCGTTCCGCAAGGTATTGCCGGCATGAACGATCGGGTCGCGTTGATCGAGGAACGGTTGCGAACCGCGCTCACCCCTGTTTCGCTGGAAATTATTGACGACAGCGCCGCACATGCCGGCCATGCCGGAGCCAGGGACGGTGGTCATTTCACGATCCGCATCGTCTCCGCCGCCTTTACCGGCAAAACCCTGATTCAGCGCCATCGCCTGATCTACACGGCGCTGGCCGATCTGATGCACCGGGACATTCACGCCTTGAGTATCAGCAAGGCCACTCCCCCCGATAAAGCCTAACCTTTTTGGCTACTGGCCTACCCCTGGAAACAACGAGATGAATACATTGAACCCACGGATTCTCCCCCTGCTGGCCCTCTCTTCCGCCTTATTGCTGTCGACTGTGGCGCTGGCCGCCGACGACAAGAAGCCGGAAGCCGCTCCTGCTGCCCCTACAGCGACTCCAGCCAAGCCCGTTGCCGCTCCCCAAACCGCGTTCACTATTCCCGATCCCGTTGCGGTAGTGAACGGAACACCGATTCCCAAGACAACCTTCGATCAATACGCCCAGAGGATGGGTAGCCGGATCAAGACGGATACGCCGGAAGCCAGCAAAGCGCTGGTTGACCAACTGGTTATGGAAGAACTGCTGGTGCAGGAAGCCAACAAGCAGAAGCTGGCCGATGATCCGGAAATCAAGCAGCAATTGGCGATGGTTGAGCGCAGCCTGCTGGCCAGCACCGTCGTGCGGCGGGTGCTGAGCCAGAACGCGCCCAGTGAAGACGCCATCAAGAAGGAATATGAAACCGCCGTGGCGGCGATGAAAGGCAAGGAATACAAGGCTGCCCATATCCTGGTGGATTCTGAAGACAAAGCCAAGGAAGTCATTGCCGAACTGAAGAAGGACGGCAGCAAGTTTGCCGAACTGGCCAAGGCCAAGTCCAGCGACAGTTCCGCCGCTAACGGCGGCGATCTGGGCTGGTTCACGCCCGGCATGATGGTTCCGCCCTTTGCGCAGGCGGTCGCCAAGATGGAAAAGGGCAAATTCAGCGAAGAGCCGGTGCAGACGCCGTTTGGCTGGCACGTCATCTTGCTGGAGGACACGCGCGACGCCACTCCGCCGTCGCTGGATGAACTGAAACCGCAGATTCAGCAAATGCTGCAAAGCAAGACCATCAACGACTATCTGGAAAAGTTGAAGTCCGGCGCCAAAATCGAGGTGACGGAAATTCAGGTCAGCGCGGCCAAACCGGCTGCCCAGGAAGCGGCTAAGGATGCCAAGGAAGAGAAGAAGTAATGTAATAAAATTAAATATTTAAGTAGGGAGACAGGGTAAGTTACCTACTCCCTACTCCCTACTCCCTACTTCTGCTGATTCAATCTCACTCCCAGTGCGTTCTGGTGGCGCAACCGCTTGTTCGTACCACTTGAACATCTCGGAGAAAAAGAACTTGCCGAAGCCGGGATCGGTTTCGGTTTTGGCCATAAAGTTCAGGAATTCGTCGGCGTTGCTCAGGAAGGCGTCCTTGATGCTGCGATTGAGCTTGTCGCGGCGAAGATGCTCGATATCATTGGTTTTGAACGCAGCCCGCAGCCCCTCGTCATCCACCAGTTTCTGTTTGATGGCGTTGACCACCCGGTCCGCTTCCTCAAAGGCAATACCGTAATCTTCGTTCAACTTCCGGACGATCACCTTCAGCTTTTCCTTTTCAGAATCCTTGCCAGCCCGGTGCCCATCGTCCGATGAAGGTTCCAAAATGCCGCCCTTGTCAAGCAGAGTGATGCGGCCATTCTCTTCTTCCTGCACTCGATATTTGTCCATATCGATCATTTCAACGACTTCGAGAGGCAAAGTCTGCTTTTCATACGGTAACTGCCGCAGCAGCAGTTTGGCGAACAGATAGAATTTCTCCAGCGCCGTGTCGGTGAAGGTCATGATCTGGCTGATGAAGTTGTATTGCTTCACATAACGGGCAGTTTCCTTGCGAAATTTCTCCTGGGCCTCGGCCTTGCGCTTGGCGTAGTCGGATGCGCCCTTATATTCAACGCCTAATTTGGCGTAGCCATTGGCAACGATGCGCTGAAAGAAGGGTTGCAGCTTGTCGGCTTTTGCCTTCCTGACGATGAACAGTTCCACGAATTCGGCCACGTCTTCGGGGGTAAAAACGCGCATCTGCTCCAGGGTGTATTTCAGGTTGTAGAGCTTGTTGGGGTCCGTTGTGCCTTCGAGTGCAGTGGTCTGGTAGTAGTCCTGGAACGAGGCCCGGATCGTGTCGTGGTCATTGACGAAATCCAGCACCATCGTGTCCTGTTTGTGCGGCGGGAAAATGCGGTTGGGGCGACACAGGGTTTGCACCGCTGCGACGCCGCCCAGTTTCTTGTCCACAAACAGGGTGTGCAGGAGAGGTTGATCAAAACCAGTCTGGTATTTGTTGGCGACCACCAGAATCCGTTGCGCCGGGTTTTTGAATGCTTCGGCAATATCGCCGACGCCGGGCGGATTCATGTTCTCTTCGGTGTATTTCTGTTCGTTGATCGTGACCGTCCCGGAGAATGCGACCAGGACGCCGAAGTTGAGATTCTGCTCGCGGAGAATCTCATCCAGCGCCTGCTTGTACAGCACGGCATGAGCGCGGGAGTGCGTTACGACCATGGCTTTGGCCTGACCGGCGATCTTGTGGGCGGTGTGGCGGGTGAAATGATCCACGATGATGTGCGCCTTGCGCCGGATGGCGAATTCATGCTGGTCAACGTATTGCAGCATCAGTCGCCGGGCCTTGAGTTTTTCGACTTCCTTTTCACTCTCGGCCTTTTCATTTTCGATCAACTCGAAATAGGTTTGGTAGGTCGTGTAGTTTTCCAGCACGTCGAGAATGAAGCCTTCGGCGATAGCCTGGCGCATGGAGTACTGATGGAACGGGCGAAAGCTCTTTTTAACCTGTGGATCCGGCGTACCGAACAATTCCAGCGTTTTGTCCTTGGGCGTGGCGGTAAAGGCGAAGAAGGACAGGTGGGGGAGTTTCTGCCGCGCTTTCTGAATTTTCTCCAGTTCTATTTCAATGGGATCATCCGCCAGATGGCTTTCGTCATCCCGGCCCAACGCTTTGTTCAATTCCGCATCGCTGGTCAGCGCCAACTTGAGGTCTTTGATGTTCTCGCCGGTTTGCGAACTGTGCGCTTCATCCACCACGACGGCAAACCGCTTGCCCGGTATTTTGGCCAGTTCGCCGACAAAGCCGAATTTTTGCAGAGTGGTGATGATGATTTTGTCGCCGCGCTCCAGCGCTTTGACCAGTTGCCGGGTGTTGCGGTCGATTTTGGATACCGTGCCCTTGATCTTCTCGAATTGCTTGATGGTGTCTTGCAGTTGCCGGTCGAGAACGCGGCGGTCGGTAATCACGATGATGCTGTCAAAGACGGGTTGACCTTCCGCGCCGCAGAGATTGGCGAGTTGATGCGCCAGCCAGGCGATGCTGTTGGATTTACCGGAGCCAGCGCTGTGCTGGATCAGATAGTTGTGGCCGCTGCCGTGGGTTTTGGCGTGATTCAGCAGCTTGCGGACCGCCATGAGTTGATGAAAACGCGGGAAGATGAATTTTTCCTTGCCGGTTTTGGGGTCGCGCTCGGCGTGCAGATAGTTCTGGATCAGCAGCAGGAGGGAATCGGCGCTCCAAATGGCCGGTTGGGCTTCGCCGTCTTCGTCGGTGAAATCGGCCCACAGATAGCTGGAGGCGAAGTTGCCGGGGATGACCGGGTTCCAGGTATCGCGGTTGAAGGGCAAAAAGGCCGTGTCTGCTCCGACGATCTGGGTGCTCATGTAGGCGGCGTCGTCATCAACGGCGAAATGCACCAGACAGCGCTTCCAGAACGGTTCGTTTTTATCGCGCCGCCGGTATTGGGCGATAGCGTGTTGCACGTTCTGGCCGGTGAAGTGATTTTTCAGTTCGACCGAGACGATGGGCAGGCCGTTGAGCAGAAACACCACATCCACGGATTGATCGGGCGTCCGGGTGGAGAAATGCACTTGCCGCATGACCGCAAAGCGGTTGTGTTCATAGCGGGTCTGATGTTCGGGATTGCCGCCCGCCGCCGGGCGGAAGTAGGCCAGTTGCAGGTTGACGCCGCTGAACGATGCACCGTTGCGGAGGACATCCAGGGTCCCGCGTTTCTGGATCAGGCTGGCGACATGCCCGGCCAGCGCCGCGCGGGGCGCATCGGGAAAGTGTTTGCACAACTTGGCCCATTCGCCGGGTTGCGTGGCCTTGGTGAATTCAGCCAGCAGTTCGACATCCAGCAGTAGCGCCGGGTCTAACGCTGCCGCCGGACGTTCGCGATAGAGCGGGCTGGCGGCCAGGGCGGCGACCAGCCCCTGTTCCATCGCCGCTTCGCGGAGTCGTTGCTTCTGTTCCGTTGCGCCCATTCGGGTTTCCTCAGTCGTCGCGCCATTCATCCAGTTCGGTTTTCCCCAGCCAGTAGCAGGCGAGCGGGGCGGGGATTTTGAGCGCCCGGGCCGGTATGTTGCCGTCTTTGGCAGCGACCTCAACGCCCAGGGGCATGATGGAAAAATCCTGGATATTTTTGGTAATCACATAACCGAGCGCCACTTGACGTTCCGCGCAGAACTCGGCCAGGCCCTTCACATCGCCGGCGCCGGTCTCCTGCGACCGATATTTCACCTCGAAGGGAACCAGTCGTCCTTCGACGGCGGCCACGATATCCACTTCCCGTTCGTTGCGTTTGCCGCGCCAGTAGGAAAAGCCGATGCTGCGGGCGTAGTAACGGGCGAATACATGTTTGAAAAACGCGGTTTCGACGGCGATCCCCAGCGCGGTCGGGTCTTCCAGCAACGAGGTTCCCTTGAGCAGCACCGAGGATGGGATGGCGGCGTCGGCCAGATAGATTTTGTAGCGGGCGCGCAGAATTTCCTTGCCATAGCCGAAGGGTGGCAGTTTGTAAATCAGGTGGGCGGCTTCCAGTAACTGAATGAAGTTGTTCACTGTGGGTTTTTTCAATTCCAGGCTGCGGCAAAGCGCCTGAAAGTCCAGCAATCCCCCGCTGTGCAGGCAGAGATAAACAAAAACCTGCTCCAGTTCCAGGATGTGGCGGACGCCGAACAGGGCGGTCATGTCGCGCTTGAGCACCTTGTCCACGATGTCTTCGCGCAGCAGTTTTTGCGCGCCGGAAAGGCTGGCGATCAGCGCGCATTGGGGAAAGCCGCCGCGCAGCAGGTAGTCATGGAAATGGGCGACCAGGGGTTGGGCGTCGGCGGCCACCGTAGCAAACCGGGCCGGCGTCCAGTCGAACAATCGCCCCAGCGAGGAAATTTCCGGCAGGTCGGGGACGCTGATCTGCTTGAGTTGCAGGTATTCAAAAAACGACAGCGTGGCCAGCCGCAGGGTGTGCCAGCGGCCTACGCCGGATTCCTGCCCTTCCATGACCAGTGGCGTAGCGGAGCCGGTGAC
This sequence comes from uncultured Candidatus Competibacteraceae bacterium, assembly GCA_964508935.1. Taxonomy (GTDB): domain Bacteria; phylum Pseudomonadota; class Gammaproteobacteria; order Competibacterales; family Competibacteraceae; genus UBA2383. Next base: position 15,035 of record CAZDVY010000051.1, read on the forward strand.
GGCAATACGGCGCTGTTTTTGAAAATCAACCTGGAGCTTGAGCCACGTTTGCCAGTCACGGACGCTCTGAATTTCGTCCAGAAAAAGGTAGTCGATGCCTTCGCTTTCCGGCTCGAATTCGCGCCAGAGTTTGATTAGACCCTCCGGCCCCAGCAGTTTTAACAGTGGATGATCGAAGGTGGCGTAGAGAATCTTGTTGGGCGGAACGCCGCCGTCGATCAGGGCCTGAATGACTTGTAGAAACAGGGTGGTCTTGCCGACCTGGCGCGCGCCGGATAGGAGCAGGGCGCGGGGGGCAGGAGGGGCTTGCATCCAGGCCAGCACATCGCGGAATGCGCGTCGCCGCCAGCCGGGCAGATCAGCAATCGGTGCGCCGCGCCACCACGGATTGTATTGACGGAGGATGGTCAGCAGTTCGGCAGAGGTGGCAATCATGGAAAAACAGCTAAAAAGTGCAATTTAGGTAAAGTATAGTAAACCTAAATCCAATATTTAAGCTGTTTTTTGGAAAATTGGGTAGTTTCATGCGGCGATGACTTCATCACGGACACGGTGCAGGCGAATTAGCTTGGGTTTTTCCGCAGGGTCGAAGTGGCAGGCAACGGCATCGCGGACTTGCTGCTGTAGTTCGTCCCAGGTATCGGCTTGAGTAAAAATGGAAACACCCAAGGCTCGGGCGGTAAAGCCACCTTCCGGGGCATCCTGAACGAGAAAGATCAGTTCAGTCATTTTCATAGACTCCGGGATCGAAATGATCGGGTACAGGCCGCCGCCCCGTGACGCATTCATGAATCAAGGCAGCGCGGTATTCGGCAAGGAGGGTGAGTTGGCGGGAGTAGGCAGAATTGAGAGCATTGAATTTTTCATTTTTTGACTCAATAAAATCGACGATCTCATCTTGCTCACTTCTTGGAGGAACCACTACGAAAGTTTCATGCAGATCTTTTCTATCGACGCCAGGAACAGCAGATTTTGCTGAGTGAATTTCGTAATTGATGGTTTGCATAACGTAGTAAACAAAACGAGGAATATTATCGTGGAAGTCATTTACATAAAGAGCTGTATTGTGAGGCCAAAAATCAGAATCTATATAAAACACATTACCCGTAGAACCATATCTACCTGTTACAACACCCGGAGCCTTTGCCATTGCTTGGTTATGGTTAGCAACAATTCCACCTGATGTGACAACTGGAATATCGCCCTCAACTCTATCTTGATCGGGAAGATCATAACCACGCTGGAGCGTAGCGAGCCATTTTAACCGCTTTATTTCCCAATGCGCCGGAACCTGCCCCAACCACGGCAACCCGGAATCTTTCATCGGGACGTTTGGATTAAGGCCACGGGTTACGGCTTGTTGAATCAGCGCCGCCCGTTGTTCCTTGAGCAAGGCGATTTGTCGCCGGCGCAGGTCTATCAGCCGGTCAATCTTGGCGGTTTGCTGGTCGAGATAGGCGGCGATACGGCGTTGTTCGTTTAGTGGTGGAAAAGAAATGGGAAGATTTGCTAAGCAGCTTGGAGCAATAGCTGGATACCCTACACCCTCAGAATTAGCAACAACCTGATCTATAAAATCATGGTCTTGTGCTGCTCGCCACAAAAAACGTGAATCGAACTCCTTGTTCGGTGAAAGTACAGCAAACCCTGTTGAAGCAATTAGATTTTCTGGTGGTTGCTCAAAATGCGCGATAGCCTTCAGATAAGTCCGAACTGTAGAAATAACAGTATCACCTACGCTTACTCGACGACGGGCGCGTGATGGTGCATTGGCGAAAGTATGTGTTTCAAGCGTTCCAACGTTTCCTTCTGAATCAACGGCGCTGATGTCAAGATACTGCATTTCCCAATCAGGCGCGGTATCTTCTCCGATTGTTATTTTGTTGATTTTACAAGCTCTCTTTAGTCGAATTTTTCCCCATTTTTTAGTCATGTCCTCACAGACATTCGTATCGAGCAGGTATTTCATAATTCATCCCGATGCTCATATTCGCCTTGTGAATCACACTCAGGAAAATTTGGTAAGCAACCAAAGAAACGAGAAATTTTCAGATCGGCTTTACCGATTAGCTGGGATTTCTCTGGTTCATCGAATAACGACAGTCTTTCCTGCAGGATCTGATATGAAGCCGCCCATTCACTCCAATCCAATACCCATGACGCATCAGCAGGTTCCTCGCCATGTTTATAGGCTTCGTAGAACATCTCGGTCGGCACGCCATATTTCCGCTCGAACATGAGCAAGTCTTCGCGCATGGCGTGAATATCGCGCAATACGTCATTCAGGGTCATTAGGCTGCCCCCAATTTGTTGTGGGTTCCAGTTGATCGCACTCATGATTTGACAATCTCCCTCAGCAGATTCTCCGTCTCTTCATCCAGCGCCAGCAATTCCGCCG
>CAZDVY010000052.1:0-17227 GCA_964508935.1 uncultured Candidatus Competibacteraceae bacterium
TTTCAGTGAGTCGGATCGGCTTGGGAAATTCGCCGGTCGCCATGCGGTTGTAGATCGCTGACCGTTTCAATCCGGTCCGGCGTTCTACATCGGGCAGTCTGAGTAAGGATTCCATGACGCGCTCCTTAAATCGTGAAGGAGCAAGGAATCTATACCGCATGTCAGCGCGGATGAATCCCCAAAAATGAAATCTATTTTTGAGGGTCTTTCATCCTCTCCAGGAATTTATTGAACTGCCCTTCAGCCTGATTGGACTCCCGCGCCAAGCGCTGATAGGTGTCATAATGACGTTCAATTGAATCTCGGCTATAGCCTTTTAGGCCAGACAATACATCAGCAACTCGATCAATAGCCTGTTCCTTGGTGCGTCCGTGATCATCCATCAGTCCGCACAGGACTTGCACTAACCGCATTCGCTTATAGACGATCAGCCCATCGTCTTTTTTACGGCCTTGCGGTTTTTCCAGTTGCAGGGCTTTTTTGGGACTCCCATGGTTAAGAATTTCCCGTCCGGCTTTGGCGAGGAATTGCAGCGTATCAGCGGGGGGTGATTCGCCACGATCCACGGCATTCACCAAGCGCTGAAAATGTTTCTCACCCTCGGTTAAACCGAATTCCCTGAATCGTTCAATATCGAAGGTCATTCGTAGTGCGTCCCATTTCGCCGGATCGAAATGACGCTGGCCCCTTCCGCCAAGGCGTCCAAATCATCGGACCAGGCTTGCATCATCTGGCGGCGTTCGGGCAGATACTGAGCGCGGTTATAGGCGGCTCGGATCTTATTGCGCTCGGCATGGGCGAGTTGGCGTTCAATCACGTCCGGGGACCAGCCCTGTTCATTCAGCCGGGTGCTGGCCATAGCGCGGAAGCCATGCCCGCAGATTTGCTCTTGGGTGTAGCCCAGTCGCCGTAGCGCTTGGTTGACCGTGTTGGAACTCATTGGCTGGTCAGCAAAGCGGGTACTCGGGAACAGATAACGCCCGTTGCCGGTCAGCGGTTGCAGTTCCTTCAGGATCGCCAAGGCTTGCCGGGAGAGTGGAACGACATGCTCATCGCGCATCTTCATCTTTGGGGCGGGAATGCGCCATTCAGCATTCTCCCAATCAAATTCTCGCCATTCGGCTTTACGCAATTCGCCGGGCCGGACCATCAGCCGGGGTGCCAGGCGCAACGCGCAACGCACGGGGAAACTGCCCGGATACTGATCAATCGTTTTGACCAGATCGCCAATGGCGCGGGGATCGGTCAACGTGGCGAAATGCGTCCGGGTCGGGGAGGGTAGCCAGCCCTGCAGATCAGCGGCGGGGTTACGGTCGGCATGGTCGCCAGCAATGGCGTAGCGAAAGATGCGGCCACAGTTTTGCAGGATGCGATGGGCGCTGTCGAGAATGCCGCGTTGCTGCAGCGGTTGCAGGACGGTTTTCAGATCGGCGGCGGTGATCGTGCGAATCGGTTTCTGGCCGATGGGCGGGAAAACGGTTTTTTCCAGATCGTGCAGGATGCGCTGGGCGTGGGTCTTTGACCAGCGAGGGGCGCGTTCGCTGTGCCAAGCGCGGGCAATGACTTCAAAGGTGTCCTGTATCGCGGCGTGACTGGACTTGCGCGCCTCGCTCGGGTTGACGCCTTCCCGGAGTTGCTGTTGCAACGCCTCGCGCGCCAGCCGGGCCTGCCGCAAGGTGATTTGGGGATAGGTTCCCAGGGACAGCGCCTGCTCTTTCCCCTGCCAGCGATAGCGACAACGCCACCACTTCCCGCCTTCCGGGGTGATGATCAGGAACAGACCCCGTTCATCAAATAGCTTATAACGGCGATCGCGGGGCTTGGCGTTGCGCACGGTCGCATCGCTTAAAGGCATTCAGGGGTCACTCCACTTTGCGATGGGGTCAGTGTGAAGGTGATTTTTTTCAGGGTCTGCAAAGTGACCCCAGTTAATGACCCCTAGTATGCCGTGGCTTTGTGTGGATGGCTATAGACGGTTATAGCGTCAAAGGCATGAAAAAACCCGCACTTGGCGGGTTGGAAAATTCGCTATGGACAGCTATGGCGTACTTATTGGCGGAGAGAGAGGGATTCGAACCCTCGTTAGAGTTACCCCTAAACAGCATTTCCAGTGCTGCGCCTTCGACCGCTCGGCCACCTCTCCGAAAACTTGCTCGCTTCCCGAGCCGCAAGGGGCAGAATTGTAATAGAAACGCTCACACCAGAGCAAGGCGCGCATCGCTTCCCGCGTCAGTTCAGACCTTTCATGGTCAGGCGGATGCGGCCTTGTTTGTCGATCTCCATGATCCGCACCTTCACCACATCGCCAATCGCCAGTTTATCGCTGATGTTCTGCACCCGCTCCTCGCAGATTTGCGAAACATGCACCATGCCATCCCGGCCCGGCAAAATTGCCACGAATGCGCCGAAGTCCATGATCCGCACCACCTTGCCTTCATAGACCTGCCCGGCTTCCACATCCATGGTGATTTGCTCGATGCGGCGGCGAGCCTCATCGCCAGCGGCCTTGTCCACCGCGGCAATCTTGATCACGCCGTCATCGGTGATATCAATCGTTGCGCCGGTTTCCTCAGTGATCGAGCGGATGGTCACACCGCCTTTGCCGATCACGTCCCGAATCTTGTCCGGATTAATGCGCATCGTGGTGTAGCGCGGTGCATATTCGGACAGTTCCTGATTGGGTCGGTTAATCACTGCGCCCATCTTGCCGAGGATGTGCAACCGCCCTTCGCGGGCCTGCGCCAGGGCCTTTTCCATGATCTCGTGAGTGATGCCATCGATCTTGATGTCCATCTGTAGGGCCGTCACGCCCTCCGTTGTGCCGGCCACCTTGAAGTCCATGTCGCCGAGATGATCTTCATCGCCGATGATGTCCGTCAGCACCGCAAAGCGGTCGCCTTCCTTGATCAGACCCATGGCGATGCCCGCCACCGGCGCCTTGATCGGTACGCCCGCATCCATCAACGACAGACTGGCGCCACAGACCGAAGCCATGGAACTGGAGCCGTTGGATTCCGTGATTTCCGACACCACCCGCACGGTGTACGGGAACTGTTCCGGTTTAGGCATCACCGCCTGGACGCCGCGCTTGGCCAGTCGGCCATGACCGATTTCCCGGCGTTTGGGACTGCCCACCTGACCGATCTCACCCACCGAATAGGGCGGGAAGTTGTAGTGCAACAGGAACGGCTGGCGGTATTCGCCTTCAATGGCATCGATGATCTGGGCATCCCGGTCGGTGCCGAGAGTCGTAATCACCAGCGCCTGCGTTTCGCCCCGAGTAAACAATGCGGAACCATGGGTGCGCGGCAGAACGCCCGTGCGAATCGTGATAGGACGCACGGTACGGGTATCGCGACCGTCGATGCGCGGCTGACCCGCCAGAATGCGCCCACGGACGATAGCGCTTTCCAGAGCTGCAAAGGCATTTTCAACCACCAGCGCCGTCCAGCGCTCCGGCTCCTGAGCCGTCAGTTGAGCGACCAGTTGTTCGCGAATTTCTCGCACCCGCTGCTGGCGCGTCAACTTTTCAGCGATCTGGTAAGCCTCGGTCAGCGCCGGTTCAATCGTGCGCACCGCGCTCGCCAAGGCTTCATCCTTGGCCGGCGCATGCCAATCCCACGGCTGGACGCTGGCCTCAATCACTAATTCCTTGATGGCGCGAATGGCAGCCTGCATCTGCTCATGGCCGAACAGCACCGCGCCGAGCATGACCTCTTCGGACAAACCATCCGCTTCGGATTCCACCATTAGTACGGCCCGCTCGGTCCCAGCCACTACTAAATCCAACTGTGAAGTCTTCAACTCGCGGCGGGTCGGATTGAGTAGATACTGACCGTTGCGATAGCCGACCCGGGCTGCGCCAATCGGACCATTGAACGGGATGCCGGACAGCGCTACCGCCGCTGAAGCACCCAGCATCGCCGGGATTTCCGGATCCACCTGACTATTCAGCGACATTACCGTGGCGATGATCTGCAATTCGTTGGTGAAACCTTCGGCAAACAGTGGCCGCAGCGGACGGTCGATCAGCCGGGCAGTCAAGGTTTCACTCTCTGAGGGGCGCCCCTCACGGCGGAAGAAGCCGCCAGGAATACGGCCTGCCGCATATGTGCGTTCCTGATAATCTACCCGTAACGGGAGGAAATCCCGGCCTTCATCTTCCCTGGCGGCAACCAAGGTGACCAGTACGACGGTATCGGCCATGTTGACCAGCACGGCGCCACTGGCTTGCCGGGCGATTTCGCCCGTCTCCAGCGTGACGGGGTGCTGGCCGTATTGAAAGGTCTTTTTGATGGGGGTCACGGAAACGTCCTGTGCGGCAAAAGAGCAATGGAAAATATCAACGACGCAAACCGAGGCGGCTGATCAAGGCTTGATAGCGCTGCAAATCTTTACGCTTCAAATAATCCAGCAGCTTGCGGCGCTGATTGACCATCTTCAACAGCCCGCGCCGGGAATGATGGTCTTTCTTATGTTCGCCAAAGTGGGGCTGCAAGCCGTTGATACGGTTGGTCAACAGCGCAACCTGTACTTCCGGTGAGCCGGTATCGGCGGAACCCCGCTGATAATCCTGCACGATTTGCGATTTCTGCTCAGTGTTAAGCGGCATGGGATCAAACTCCAATTCGGATGGATTGATTCAGTCAAAAAATATTAGCCCCATCAGGGGCAACCAACAAGTCAAGCGGCTCGCCCGATTCAACGAGCCAACAGCCGGCGCGGCCCAACCCGGCCATCGTCGAGAATTTCACCGAGACCGAGAAAGCTTTGTTCGCCCTCATACAGGCGCACCCAGCCCTGCGTCGGCGCATGGGGAACAACGACCGGCTGGCCCTGCCGCAGGTAAAAAGCGGCGTCACCCCGCACCCGCACCGCTGGCCATTGCATGACTGCGCTGTCCAGTGGCAACAGCCATTCATCCAGCGCCGCCAGTCCCTGTTCCGCCTGTTCGCGCAAGGCGTCCAGCGTCACCATATGGCTGGTGTCGTAGGGTTCTACCGCCGTGCGGCGCAACGCTGAGATGTGCGCGCCGCAGCCCAGCGCCTCGCCGAGATCCACCGCCAGCGTTCGGACATAGGTACCCTTGGAACAGCGCATCACGCATTCCAGCTCCGCGCCCTCCAACCGCAACAACTTTAGTTCCTCGATGGTGACCTGGCGCGGTTCCCGCTCGACTTCGATGCCCTGGCGAGCTAGCTTGTACAACGGTTGACCCTGACGCTTCAAGGCGGAATACATTGGCGGAATTTGTTCAATGACGCCGGTGAACCGCTGCAGTGCTGATTCAACCTGCTCATGACTCAATGGCCCCACAGGACAGGTTGCGATGACCTCGCCTTCCGCATCGCCGGTCGTCGTGACGATTCCCAGCCGACAGGTGAACTGGTAACTCTTTGCCGCGTTCAGCAAAAATCCCGACAACTTGGTGGCTTCTCCCAGGCAGACCGGCAACAGACCGCTGGCCAGCGGATCGAGACTGCCGGTATGCCCGGCCTTGGCGGCCTGATACAGTCGCTTGACCGTTTGCAAGGCGGCGTTGGAGGTCAAGCCGACGGGTTTATCCAACAGCAGGATACCGTCCACTGGGCGGCGGGTGCGGCCTTTCATGTCCCTGGCTCCACACCAGCGTTGTCGGCATCGTCATGATGCCGGCTGACGTCTGAAGCCACAGCGGCGTCAATCAACGCCGACAACCGAGCACCCCGTTCCACGATTTCATCATAGCGAAACTCCAGTTTCGGAATGACCCGCAGCCGCATCCGCCGCCCCAGTTCCCGACGCAGCAGAGGCGCTGCCCGGTTGAGTTCGGAGACCCGTTCATTACGCTCCACCGGATCGCCCATCAACGTCACATAGACCCGGGCGTAGGCCAGGTCACGGCTGACTTCGATGCTGGTCATGGAAATCAGCGCCAAGCGTGGATCGCGCAGTTCGTCGCGGATCAGTTCCGCAAGTTCCCGGCGCATCTGCTCGCCGATCCGGCGGGTGCGCGGAATGGTTTTTGTCGCCATCACCTGGTTTCCCCAATTGCGGACTACAAGGTGCGCTCGATCTGCACCCGTTCGAAGACCTCGATATGATCGCCTTCGTGGATATCGCTGTAATTTTTGACGCCCATGCCGCATTCCATGCCAGCGCGCACTTCGCTGGCGTCATCCTTGAAGCGCCGCAGTGAATCCAGCACCCCCTCAAAAATCACCACGTTGTTGCGCAGGACACGAATGGGATTATTGCGGCGCACGACACCATCCACCACCATGCAGCCGGCCACCACGCCGAACTTGGGCGAGCGGAACACCTGGCGCACTTCAGCCAAGCCGATAATCTCTTCCTTGAATTCCGGCTTGAGCATCCCGACCATCGCTTGCTTGATATGATCAATCAGCTCATAAATGATGCTGTAGTAATGGAGCTTCAGGCCTTCTTCTTCCGCCAGCTTGCGGGCGACGTTATCGGCACGGACGTTAAAACCGATCAGGATAGCTTTGGCGTTACTCGCCAGGTTCACGTCCCCTTCATTGATGCCGCCAACGCCACTGGCGATGATTTTGACCTGTACTTCGTCAGTGGACAGCCGGGTCAATGCATCGACAATCGCTTCAGCGGAACCCTGTACATCAGCCTTGAGCACCACGTTGAGGATATTGATCTGGCCGGCCTCGAATTGCCTGGAAATCTCGCCAATATCGATGATCGGCCTCTGGGCCTGCACTTCGCGCTGTTTGTTCTGCCGGAACAGGGCGATTTCCCGCGCCTTGCGCTCATCTGCGATCGCGATTACTTCATCACCAGCCTTGGGGGTGCCGGACAAGCCGAGAATTTCCACTGGAATCGAGGGACCGGCCTCGCCCACGGTTTGGCCGTTTTCATTGAGCATGGCACGCACCCGACCGTACTCCAGACCGCTCAGAACCATGTCGCCCTTGCGCAGGGTACCGCTCTGCACCAGTATGGTTGCCACCGGGCCACGTCCCTTATCCAGTCGCGATTCAATCACGACGCCCTTGGCGGGGCCGTCCACCGGCGATTTCAGTTCCAACACCTCAGCCTGTACCAGAATTTTATCGAGCAATTCGTCGATCCCCTGGCCGGCTTTGGCTGAGACATAGGCAAACAGGGTGTCGCCACCCCACTCCTCGGAGATCACACCCTGCACTGACAATTCGCTCTTGACCCGCTCGGGATCAGCGCCAGATTTGTCCATCTTGTTGACCGCCACCACCAGTGGCACTCCGGCTGCGCGCGCGTGCTGAATAGCCTCCTGGGTCTGCGGCATCACACCGTCATCCGCCGCCACCACTAGCACCACAACGTCAGTAGCCCTGGCGCCCCGGGCGCGCATGGCGGTAAACGCAGCGTGTCCTGGCGTATCGAGGAAGGTGACGACACCCTTGGGTGTTTTGACATGGTAAGCGCCGATATGCTGGGTAATACCGCCAGCTTCACCTGCAGCCACCCGGGTGCGGCGGATATAGTCAAGCAGCGAGGTTTTGCCATGATCGACGTGGCCCATAATCGTCACTACCGGCGGACGCGGCAACGCTTCGCCGACCCCGCCTTCAGCAGTCAGATCTTCTTCGAGGGCGTTTTCCCTGAGCAGCTTATAGTTATGGCCCATTTCTTCGACTGCCAGAGCAGCGGTTTCCTGATCGATGACCTGGTTGATGGTCACCATCAATCCCATTTTCAGGAAGGTCTTAATAACTTCGGTCGCTTTGACCGACATCTTCTGGGCCAAGTCAGCAACGCTAATCGTTTCGGGGAGGACGACTTCCCGCACCACCGGTGCGGTGGGTTTGGCAAAACCATGCCGTGGCGCTGGCACCAGGGCCACCGTCTTAGCCACTTTGCTTTTTCGGGGTCGGCGGCGTTCGCCCTTTTCCAGGATTCCCTGCACATCACCTCGTGGGAACCGATCGCCGCCAAACGACTCTTCACGGCGCGGACCAGGCGCATGGCTTTCGCTTCGGGTTTTGGCTGCAGCGCGGGCGGGCGCATCAGATCGTTTCCGGGGCCGATTGTCTGATGTAGATTCAGCGGGTTTCCTGGTCCGGGTTTCAATACCCGCGCCGCTGCCCGGCTCGCGCCGCTGCACTGTGACCGCACCGGCGCTGGCGGTCTTACGAGGGGACGGTTCAGCCGGACGGGCCAGCGCAGGTTTTTCCACCGGCTTATGACGTGAGTCCTGCTCAGGCCGGCGCCGGGTGGATCCCTCAGCCTGCCGGCGGGGTTGCTCTTCAGCCTGCCGACGGGGTTGCTCTTCAGCCTGCCGACGGGGTTGCTCTTCCGTCAGGCGCTGGGCATGCTCCTCAACATGAGCGGGGGGACGAATGTCCTCCACAACCACCTCGGGCTGAACATCTTCTGCAACCACCGTCAACGGTGGCGATGCTTCTTCTGGCAAACGGGGTGTTTCCAACACGGGTTCTTGAAACGGCGGCGTCTCCGCTTCCACCACAACAGGCGGCAGCGCTTCGATAGGAGTTGCGACTTCACGACGGCGCGTGGCTTCGTCGTCTACCAAACTGCGCTTGACATAGGTGCGCCTCTTACGGACTTCGACACTGACGGTTTTGACCTGCCCGGTCACGCCACCGCCCATCCTGATTTCACTGTGCGTTTTGCGCTTGAGAATGATTTTTTTGGGTTCGACCGCACCCTGGATTGGCTGGCCGCCATGGCTTCGGCGTAAATGGGCCAGAAGATCCACTTTTTGCTTTTCCGTAATCGCTGACTCCGCATTGGCGACTGCAATACCGGCTTCGGCGAATTGCTCCAAAAGGCGATCCACCGGGATGCCGACCACTGTCGCAAACTGTTTGACCGTTACATCCGTCATTGTCCACCCCCAAGGCGCGCTGGATTACTGTTCATTCTTTCGAAAACCAGGGCGCCCGCGCCGTCATGATCAATCTTGCGGCCTGTTGATCATCCAGGCCGGCTATTTCATTCAGATCATCTACCGATAACTCGGCCAAATCATCCATCGTCACGATGCCATGACGCGCCAGCTTGAAAGCCAGCGTCTCGTTCATCCCCGCCATCTGTCGGAGATCCTCGGCTGGTTGGGCATCGCCGAATCGTTCTTCGGCGGCGATGGCGCGCGTCAGCAACACATCGCGCGCCCGTCCGCGCAGCTCATCTACGACTTCCTGATCGAATTCAGCGATCTCCAGCATCTCTTGAGCCGGCACATAAGCGACTTCCTCCAGGCTGGCGAACCCCTCGCGCACGAGAATTGCAGCGATCTCATCATCAACGCCCAGTTGTTCCATGAACATTTGCTGGAGCGTTTCGTCTTCCTGCCCACGCCGGACGCGCGCCTGGTCCCGAGTCATCACGTTTAGCATCCAGCCCGTCAGCCGGCTGGCCAACTGGACGTTCTGCCCACCCTTGCCAATCGCCTGTGCTAATTGCTTCTCTTCAGAAACTATAATATCCATGCTGTGGGTGTCCTCATCGACGATCACCGAATCCACCTCTGCCGGCGACATGGCGTTCATGACGAAGCGCACTGAATCATCATCCCACTGCACGATATCGACTCGTTCGCCAGCCAGTTCGTTAGTGACGCTCTGCACTCGCGCGCCGCGCATCCCCACGCAGGCGCCCACTGGGTCGATCCGGGCGTCCTTGCTCTTGACTGCGATCTTGGCCCGGGAACCGGGATCGCGGGCAGCGCCCTTGATTTCGATGACGCCCTGGTTGATTTCGGGAACTTCCAGAGTGAACAGCGCGATCAGAAACTCGGGCGCTACCCGACTGACAAACAGTTGCGGCCCACGCTGTTCGCTGCGCACGTCTTTCAAATAGCCACGCACCCGCTCACCGATGCGAAACGACTCGCGGGGAATCAGATCTTCGCGGGCAACCTTGGCCTCGACATTGCCGCCGACATCGATGATCACGTCGCCACGCTCCAGACGCTTGACCACACCGCCGATCAGCTCGCCCTTGCGATGTAGATAGGCGTCGACGATCTGGGCACGTTCAGCATCCCGCACTTTCTGCACGATCACTTGTTTGGCGGTCTGGGCAGCAATGCGTCCGCCGAAGTCGGCGTTTTCCAGCAGCGATTCGACAAATTCATCGACCTGCGCATCGGCTTTAAGCTGACGGGCCTCGGACAACTTCATTTGCCAGTCCGGATGTTCGATCGGTGCGGAGTCAGCCAAGACCACCCAGCGCCGGAAGGTTTCATAACCGCCGGTGCGCCGGTTGATCACCACCCGGACGTCAGGATCACCGGAATAACGTTTTTTGGCGGCCGACGCCAGCGCCACTTCCAGTGCGCCAAATATGATTTCTTTATTGACGCCCTTCTCGTTGGAAACGGCATCCACCACCAGCAGGATTTCTTTATGACCTTCTTTGCTGTCTTTAACGCGCATGTCGTTCTGCCTCCCAGCCGGTTCCGCCCGCTGTCATCCCGTCTTAGAGTTGGGGCGCCAGCCGAGCCTTTTCAATCCGCTCGAACGGCACCTGCCATTCCTGTCCCTCGCTGTCCACGATCACCACGTCGTCGCCCCGCATTCCGCATAAGCGGCCGATCAGTTTCCGCCGACCCTTCAGCAATTCCCGCAATTGCAACCGCACCTCCGAACCAGCGAAGCGTTCAAAATGCCGGGCTTCGAACAGGGGGCGATCCAGACCCGGCGAAGACACCTCCAAGGTGTATTGCCCGGCGATGGGGTCTTCAACGTCCAATACACCGCTCACCTGATGGCTGACCCGCTGGCAGTCGTCCAGCGTGATGCCGGTTGCGCTGTCGATGTAAACCCGCAGCAGTGCGTTGGCGTGACGGGGATGAAACTCCATGCCGACCAACTCATAGCCCATCGCTTCTACCACAGAGGCCAGGATTCGTCTGAGCGTTTGCAAATTCTCGCGCATTTTGACCCCCGGAAATAAAAAAGGGGCCTGCGGCCCACTTGTTCACCCTCATTTGGTTGACCCGTCGCGGCACTCACTCTCGCATCAACTCCTCTTCAGCGCTGTCCATCGACAACGCTGTAAACGCCCCCACAAAAAAAGCCCTTGACGGGCTTTCCTTGAAAGTTGGTAGCGGGGGCAGGATTCGAACCTACGACCTTCGGGTTATGAGCCCGACGAGCTACCGGACTGCTCCACCCCGCATTCGAGAAGGCTAAGATAGCACAAAAGGTCAAAACCTTGCAAGTCTATTTCACAACTCTGACAACCGCTGCGCGGTTTCCGCCAGCCGTCGGCCCAGCGCCCGGCACAGCCGCTTTTCTTCATTGTCGAGTGTTGTTCTGGATTCCGGCCCCGACCAGTGGCTCGAACCGTAGGGCGTGCCGCCGCTACGGGTCTCATGCAGCGCCCTCTCAGTAAATGGCAGGCCCACCAGCAGCATCCCGTGGTGCAGCAACGGCAGCATCATGGTCAACAGCGTCGATTCATGGCCGCCGTGCAGGGTCGATGCTGAAGTGAACACTGCCCCCGGCTTCCCACATAAGGCACCGGCCAGCCACAATCCGCCCGTGGAATCCAGAAAATACTTGAGCGGCGCGGCCATGTTGCCGAACCGGGTCGGACTGCCCAAGGCCAGCCCCGCGCACTCCCTGATATCATCCAGGCTGGCGTAGGGTGGTCCGGCAGAGGGAATATTGTCTTCCACCGCTTCGCAGACGGTCGAAATGGCCGGTACAGTGCGCAACCGCGCAGTCATGCCCGGCGTTTCTTCTACACCCCGCGCGATCTGCCGCGCCATTTCAGCGGTTCCTCCGGTACGACTGTAGTACAGCACCAAAATTTCCGCCATCCGTTTTCACCTCGCTAATGCTGACCACCTACTATCGCTCTCATCCGCATCTACCCACCGGCTTGACGACTAGGATAACCAGTGCTAGCGTTAAATCACGTTGTTAAATGCATGACTTCCTGCACTGCGGTAATGCTGGATTCTTCAAGGCCTCGATGAAGCAACTCACGCAACTCGCCATCCTAATGCTGGCGTTAGGGGCTTGCGCAACGGCTCCTGTGCAAGAGATGAGCGATGCCCGTCAGGCCATTCGCTCAGCCGAGGCTGTTGGCGCAGCGCAGCGTTCGCCTGAAAGCCTGACAGCAGCGCAGTTGCTGCTGCGCAAGGCACAGGTTTATCTGGAAACCGGCGCCTATGATGATGCGCGCCGGCTTGCGCTCGATGCCCGGGCGCAGGCTATCAAGGCACGGGAAACAGCATCGCGCCGCCCGATGCTCCGATCAGCGCCGCTCCAAGAGGTTCCATGAAAGCGCTCTGTATACGTTGCCAGGTCAGTGGCCGTGTCCAAGGCGTCGGCTTTCGCTATGCGACGGTCGACAAGGCGCAGGCGCTAGGCGTCACCGGCTATGTTCGCAACTTGCCGGATCGGCGGGTAGAAGTCTTGGCCTGCGGCGAAGAACAGGCGGTCACCGCTCTCCGCAACTGGCTCTGGCAAGGCCCACCGCTAGCACGGGTTAGCGATGTGCGCTGCGAAACCGCACCCCTTCAGGATTTCCGCAATTTCTGGATCGAATAAAATCCAGATCCGTCATCAATCAGCTTGACTTATCCACAGGCTTGTGAGATTTCCAAGCCCGATAGTTTCGCTCTTCCCCTGCAATTCAAAATCCTGTCGAGATTCCAAACGTTATCTACAATACATTGATAATTAAAATAAAAATAAACCGATCAAAAAGCCGTCAAACTGTCATTTACAGCATGACTATATATAGTTGGGTCATGATCGAGAAAGTTATCCACAGACTTATCCACAGGTTCTGTGGATAACTTTTGGCGCCTGTTCACCAAACCAACTCACCCTGTTCCACAGCCCAACGCTCCTGCAACCAGTCCAGCAAACGCTCTCGCGCCACCTGCGTACTCTCCGCCTCGCACCGACCACGGTACTCTACCTGGCCCGCCACCAGATTACGCTCGCTGATCACCACCCGATGCGGAATGCCGATCAATTCCATATCCGCGAACATCACTCCAGGCCGGGCGTCGCGATCATCCAGCAGCGCCTCGATGCCCGCCGCCAGTAATTCCTGATACAGCGCCTCCGCCGCCTCGCGCACCGCCGCTGAACGACCTGCGCCAATCGGCAACACCGCGACCTGAAATGGGGCCATCGCCGCTGGCCAGATAATGCCGCGTTCATCATGGTTCTGCTCAATCGCTGACGCGACGACCCGCGACACGCCGATGCCATAACAACCCATGGTCACCGTCATCGGCTGGCCGTCCTCGCCTAGCACCTCGGCTTTCAGCGCCTCACTGTACTTGCGGCCCAATTGAAAAACGTGACCGACTTCAATGCCCCGGGCAATCGCCAGTGCGCCTTGCCCATCCGGGCTGGGATCGCCCGCAACCACGCTGCGCAGATCGGCGACCTGCGGTTCCGGGCAATCGCGCCCCCAGTTGACGCCAGTCAAATGCCAGTCATCCTCATTCGCACCGGTGACAAAATCGGCCATTTTCGCCACGGTCCGATCCGCAATCACTACACCATCGAACCCCACCGCCCCCAACGAACCGGGATTCGCTCCGAACACGGCGCGAATGGTTTCGGGACTGGCAAAGGCCAGCGGTTCCCGCACCTGCGGCAGTTTCGCCGCCTTGATCGCGTTGACCTCATGATCGCCACGCACCAACAGCAACACTGGCTTCCCATTCTCGCCTTCGACCACCACTGCCTTGACCGTCTGCTCGGGGGGAATATGCAAAAATGCGCAGAGTTCCTCAATAGTTTTGACCCCCGGCGTCTGCACTCGGGTGAACAGCTCAGCAGGCGCGGGACGTTCGCCGGGCGGAGCCAGCGCTTCCGCCATTTCGACGTTGGCGGCATAGTCGCTGCCGGTGGAAAAAGCAATGGCGTCTTCGCCAGATTCCGCCAACACATGAAATTCATGAGAATGCGCGCCGCCGATACTGCCGGTATCGGCCAGCACCGCCCGGAACTTGAGTCCCAACCGGCTAAAAATCCGCGTATACGCCTGGTACATGACATCATAGGTTTCCTGCAGCGAGGCCTGATCCAGATGAAAGGAATAGGCGTCTTTCATCAGGAATTCCCGCGCCCGCATCACCCCAAAGCGGGGCCGCACCTCGTCACGGAATTTGGTCTGAATCTGGTAAAAACTGATCGGCAGTTGCTTGTAGCTCTTGATCTCGCGGCGAAACAGGTCGGTGATAACTTCCTCATGGGTCGGCCCGAAACAGAAATCGCGCTCGTGGCGATCTTTGATCCGCAGCAACTCCGGGCCATATTTCTGCCAGCGACCGGATTCCTGCCACAACTCCGCCGGTTGCACCGCCGGCATAAACAATTCCAGCGCGCCAGCGCGGTTCATCTCCTCCCGCACCACTGCCTCGACCTTGCGCAACACACGAAGGCCCAGCGGCAACCAGGTATAGATGCCAGCGGCGAGCTTGCGGATCAGCCCCGCCCGCAGCATGAGTTGGTGACTGACCACCTCGGCGTCGGCCGGGGTTTCCTTGACAGTAAACAGCGGGAAGCAGGATACGCGCATGAATCAGCTCTGAAGAGGTAGGCAAATCAGGGATTGCAGAAATAGTCCTGGTCTTTTTGAGCCTTTTGCAACTCGGCCTGGCGCTGCTCGCCCTCCAGGGTCACCTTGTTGCCCTTGGCGTCGACCCGAACGACGGGACGGTCGCTTTGCAGCACCTCGACATTCTTCCGGGCGATCTCGCAATTTTTGGCCCGGGCGTCCTCGACTTGCTTTTGCGCCTGTTCCTGCTGCTCCTGAGCCTTGGCTTCTTCTTCAGCCAGCTTGCGGGCCAATGCTTCCTGCTCCTTGGCTAAATCCTTGGCCTCAGCACCAGGCGCGGCGCCGCCTGGTTTGCGCACTGTTTCATACGGGATACCGGCAGGCGGCGGCAGTTCAGAATATTTCGGCTGACCCTGCTCATCCGCCCATTTATAAATAAACTGCTGCGCCTGGGCAATGGCTATCAGCCCGCAATTCCCGGCCAGCAGGATGCATAATAGCGTTCGTTTCAACATAAAACCTCCCCAGTTTGGTCTTTCTCTTGAGAGCGGGATTTTGCTGGAAAACAAAGTTGTGTAGTATAGCCCGTTCGCAAGACCCGCGCTTAGCGCGTACTGGCGATATTCATGACCGGTTGCACCCGCCGGGGATACCCCAAGCCGTGCGGCGGCGACCCTGCCAGCCACGGCCCCGGCCATGCCACTGATGGATCGGTCATGATGCCCCGTACTTCAGCGAGGATTCGTTTTGCTGGTTCACCCTGTTCAACCCGATTCGCCAACGAGGAACCCACATCGTGGAACCCATCACCGGTGCTGAAATTCTAGTCCGTTGCCTCAAGGATGAAGGCGTCGAATATCTCTTTGGTTATCCCGGCGGTTCCGTCCTGCATATCTACGATGAACTCTACAAGCAGGAGGACGTCAAGCACATCCTGGTGCGTCATGAGCAAGGCGCGGTTCATGCCGCTGATGGCTATTCCCGCGCCAGCGGCAAGCCGGGCGTAGTGCTGGTGACCTCCGGCCCCGGCGTTACCAACGCCGTTACCGGCATCGCCACCGCTTATATGGATTCCATTCCGCTAGTCGTCTTCTCCGGCCAGGTGCCGACGGCCCTGATTGGTAACGACGCCTTCCAGGAGGTCGATACCGTGGGCATCACCCGGCCCTGCGTCAAACACAACTTTCTGGTCAAGGATGTCCGCCAGTTGGCCGAGACGGTTAAAAAAGCTTTTTACATCGCCACGACCGGTCGGCCCGGTCCGGTACTGGTCGATCTGCCCAAGGACGTGACGATCACCAAGGCCGAATATCACTATCCGAAGAAGGTCAAGCTGCGTTCCTACAACCCGACGGTGAAAGGCCACGCCGGGCAGATTCGCAAGGCGGTGGACATGATCCTGTCGGCCAAGCGGCCGATGCTCTATACCGGCGGTGGCGTGGTATTGGGCGACGGCTCGGCGGAACTGGTAGAACTCACGCAACTGCTCGGTTACCCGATCACTAACACCTTGATGGGTCTGGGTGCATATCCAGCCACCGACAGGCAGTTTATCGGGATGTTGGGGATGCATGGCACCTACGAAGCCAACATGGCCATGCACGAATGCGACACGCTGATCGCCATCGGCGCCCGCTTCGATGACCGGGTGACAGGCAAACTCGACAAATTCTGCCCGACCGCCCGAATTGTCCACGTCGATATCGACCCCTCCTCAATTTCCAAGAACGTCAAGGTGGATATCCCCATCGTCGGCTCGGTGCCGAACGTGCTGCGGGCCATGATCAACGTTATCCGTGACGAGAAGCTCAAGCCCGATGCCGAGGCGCTGGCTCAGTGGTGGCGGCAGATTGACGAGTGGCGGAAGATGGAATCGCTGCGTTATCGCCCCAGCAACGAAGTCATTAAACCGCAGTTCGTCGTTGAGAAGCTTTATGAGGTGACCGAGGGTAAGGCGATTATCACCTCCGATGTCGGCCAGCATCAGATGTGGGCGGCGCAGTACTATCTGTTCGACCGGCCCCGCCAGTGGATCAACTCCGGTGGTCTCGGCACCATGGGCTTTGGTCTGCCAGCGGCGATGGGCGCCAAATTCGCCTTCCCTGATCAGGATGTGGCCTGCATCACTGGCGATGGCAGCATCCAGATGATGTTGCAGGAACTGGCAACCATGAAGCAATACAACACACCGGTCAAAATCATCAATCTGAATAACGGCTATCTCGGCATGGTGCGGCAATGGCAGGAGTTCTTCTATCAGAAGCGCTACTCCATGACCTACTTCGAGGCGCTGCCAAATTTCGTGATGCTGGCTGAGGCTTATGGCCACATCGGCATGAAGATTGAGAAGCCGGGCGATGTGGAAGGGGCGTTGCGCGAGGCGTTCGCCATGAAGGATCGGACAGTGTTCCTCGATTTTGTCACTGATCCCGGTGAAAACGTCTTTCCGATGATTCCCTCCGGCGGCGGCCAAAATGAAATGCTGCTGGCCGAGCGTGATGAGATGGTTTCAACTCATGAAGAAGGGATGGTGCTGGTGTGAACAATAGCAATCGTCATGTCATTTCCATTCTGATGGAAAACGAGTCCGGCGCGCTGTCGCGGGTGGCCAATCTGTTCTCGGCGCGCGGCTACAACATCGAGAGCCTGACCGTTGCGCCGACCGATGATCCGACGCTGTCGCGGCTGACCCTGGTCACCTCCGGCAACGAGCAGATCATCGAGCAGATCG
>CAZDVY010000053.1:0-5591 GCA_964508935.1 uncultured Candidatus Competibacteraceae bacterium
TCGGCGCGCCCACCCACCCGATAACCAAACTGGGCGTCGCTCCATTGAATCTGCCCAACCATCGCCTTGGCGTAGGGATCAAGCAGCAACTTGTGGGCGTTGAAACGATGGCCTTCCTCAGGCCGGTAGGGACCCTGCACCCGATAGCCGTACAGCAGACCGGGCCGAACGTCCGGCAAATAGCCATGCCAGATCGGGCCGGTGCGCTCCCACAGGGGAATCTGCTCGATTTCATGGCGGCCCCGAACGTCGAACAGGCACAGCATCACCTGTTCGGCGTGTTCTGAGAACAAGGCGAAATTAACGCCCTCACCATCCCAGGTTGCGCCCAGCGGATAAGGCCGGCCGGGCCAAACAGCCATCGTGGATTTTTTCATCCAGATTCCAGCACCTAGTATCAATCAGGTCCCGGCATCAGGCGTCAGGCGCCAGACAAAGCATCGTTGCCCTGACGCCTGACGCGACACTCACTCGCTAAATGACCGCATGGCGGTCGTTACTTCGCCCGGCCCCACGACGGTGATCCCGCCGGCGGTCACGCTGTAGCGCTGCCGATCAACTTCGGGATCATGACCAATACGGCTGCCGGCCTCGATCACGTTGTACTGGCCGATAATAGCCCGCCGCAGCCGCGCGCCGCGCTTGATCCAGACATAGTCCTGAATGACGCAATCCTCGATGACGACATCCTCTTCGATAATGACTTCACGGCGAATGATGGAATTGCTGATCTTCGCCTGCTGCACCAGCGAACCGGCGGCGACCACACTGTTCTCGACATCAGCCCTGATCAGGCGAGCCACTGGACCCTGGTAATTACTGGAAAAGATCCGCCATTGCGGGTTGAATACATCAAAACGCGGCGTCAGCCCCAGCAGGTCCTGATGCGCCTCGAAATAGGCGTCCAGCGTCCCGACATCGCGCCAATAACCCAGTTCCTCATAGGCTTTCGCGCCCGGCACCTTATTGGTGGCGAAGTCATAGGCGAACAGCCGGTGGGTTTCTTTCAGCTTCGGTAACACATGCTGTCCGAAGTCATGTTCGCCCCTTGCGTTGGCTTCCTGGAGCGCCTGAACCAGGATTTTGGTATCGAACAGGTAATTACCCATTGACGCATAAGCGCGGGTCGGATCGGAGGGCATGGGCGCCGGATTCGCCGGCTTCTCCTGAAACTCGCTCACCCGCCCGGCATGGTCGGCGGCGATCACCCCAAAGGAACTGGCGTCGGCCAGTGGCACCGGCAATGCGGCGACGGTCACTTCCGAAGCCCGCTCATAGTGGAAATCCACCATCTGCTGGAGATCCATCCGGTAAACATGATCCGCGCCAAACACCAGCACCAGATCAGGGTTATGCAACTTGATCAGGTTGATGTTCTGATAAACCGCATCGGCGGTGCCCTGGAACCAGTCGCCGCCGCGCATCATCTGCGGCGGCACCACGGTCACGAACTCTTCATTGCGCATCGGCGATACCACCCACGCCTTGCGGACATGTTCGATCAGCGACTGGGATTTGTATTGCACCAGCAAGTAGATCGACTGAATCCCCGAATTGAGCAGATTGCTTAATACAAAGTCCACGATCCGGTAACGGCTGCCAAAAGGCAGCGACGGTTTGGAATTATCAGAGGTCAGTGGACTCAGCCGGGAGCCCTCGCCGCCAGCCATGACAAACGCCAGAATTTTTGGTTTTTTCATCGCGGTGCATCCTTTGTTTCGAGTGAGAGTAATTCACATAATCCCCCCAGCGGGATTTCCACCCAGTCGGGGCGATTATCCAATTCATAACGGAGTTCGTAGCACGCCTTCTCCAAGGCAAACAATTCCAGCAATACCCGAAACTGATCAGGATCAGCCGGATACCCCGGACTGCCCTCCACGGCTTCGGCGTAAGCCGCCAAAAAGGCGGTGCGCGTCTGTTGCTCCCAATGGCTGACCTGCGCAACCAACGTCGCCCGGACGCCATCCCCGGCAACCTGCCGCAAGGCGGCGTGCGCGGCATAGTTAAACGAACGCAACATGCCCACCACATCCCGCAACGGTGAATGTTTGCCGCGCCGCTCCTCCAGCGACCGCGCTGGCTCGCCCTCGAAGTCGATGATGATCACATCGTCCTTGGCGACCAGCACTTGGCCGAGATGATAATCTCCATGGTAACGGGTTTTCATGGCGTGGGGGGTGAGCGCTTCGACCTGCGCCGTCCGCGCCGCCGCCGCGCCACGGGCTTCGAGAACCTGTTCCGCCAGCGAGGCGTAGCGTCCCGCCCGGGGCAAGCCAATCCGGGATGCCAGCACCTGCGCAGCCAACGCCTGCACGGATTCGGGCAATCGGCTCAATGCCAGCCGTAGCCGGGCAAAAGTCATCTCCACTTCACCCCGAATCCGGCTCAACCACTCGGTCATGTCGGCAACCGTGATCGGTTCGGGATCGAACGCCGGATTGCCGGTGGTTTGCGCCAGCGCCCGATGGAGTTCTCCCGTGCGCCGGCCCAAGGTCGCGGCGAACAGGAGATAAACGCCATGTACGCTCTGGGCAGTTTCCAGCGTCAGTGGCTCGGCCTGTTGTAGACAGTCGTCGAGAAACCGCTTGAGGTAATCCTGGGTGTAGCTCCAGGCATCGCCCTGATTGGCGACAAAGCCCTGCAGCAACGCCAGCGCGATGACCGTCCCATCTTCTTCATCCTCATATTCCACTGCTCCGGCCAGCGGCGCGGCGTTCGGGAAAGCCGCGATCTCAGTGAGGAAGCGGCCCATCTCCAGTTCCGGGTTGACGCCCGGTTGCAGGCGGCGATAGCCCTTGAGCAACAGGCGATCACCAATCGCCAGGGTGGTGTTGCTGCTGTCCAACGCCAGCCGTTTGACCGGCAACGCATCCGGCGCTTCGCCAGCCAGTTCCTGAAAAGCTCGCGTCGCCGAAAATTTCAGCCAGCCATTGCCCAGCGGAATCCGGGCGGAACGGGTGATCATTTTCACCAAGCCTTGGGCAAAGCGCTCATCAGCAAAGGCGTCGTACAACAAGCCCATCCGGGCGCGCATCCGCACTTTGGCCAGCGAATATGGCCACAGCGGGCGCAACGCTTCCGCGCCGCCATCCTCCTTGTCCTCCCAGGCCAGCGCCAGCGGCAATCCGTAATCCTGCGGCTCTTCCCGCCCGACCAGCCACACCCGAATACGCGCCAGCACCCACTCGGTCTGCTCGGCCCAAATGTCGTATTTCTCGAACTCCACCCGGTCGATACGCCCACCCTTGCCGGCAAACCAGCGCTGGGTGGGCAAGAATTCCGGCAGCACCTGCCGAACCAGCCGATCATGCAGCGTCACCGCCATTTCCCGCCGACGGGCCTCGACCTGTTCGGGGAAAAAGCTTTTCCAGCCCTGGAACAGCACCAGTACGCGCAGCTCGGTCCCCGGCAGGCGATCCTCGTACCAGGCGGGCGGCGCGGCGTGGCACAGCCGGAACCAGTAAAAGCCGTAGCGGGACAAGGTGAGCAGATAGGGCAGCTCGCCAATCCGGGGGAACGGGGTCTGGCCGAGCATTTCCACCGGCGTCATGCCTTTATACGCACTCAAATTCAGTTCCACCGGTTGCGCCGTGCGGGACAGGTTAGCGACGCACAGCACCACTTCGTCGCCCAAGACCCGGACATAAGCCAGAATCTTGCGGTTGCCGGGGCGCACCATTTCCAGCCGGCCACGCCCGAACGCTTGAGAGGTGCGCCGCACCGCGATCATCCGTTTCATCCAGTTCAGCAACGAAGCCGGTTCGCGTTGCTGGGCTTCGACGTTGACCGCTTGGTAACCGTAGACCGGGTCCATGATCGGCGGCAGGTACAGCCGCTGTGGATCAGCTTTGGAAAAACCGGCATTGCGGTCGGGACTCCATTGCATCGGGGTGCGCACGCCGTTGCGGTCGCCGAGATAAATATTGTCGCCCATGCCGATTTCATCACCGTAGTAGATGATCGGCGTGCCTGGCATCGACAGCAGCAGGCTGTTCATCAGCTTGATCTTGGCCGAATCGTTGTCCATCAGCGGGGCCAGCCGGCGGCGGATGCCGACATTGACCCGCATCCGTGGATCAGCGGCGTAGGTGCGGTACATATAGTCCCGCTCCTGGTCGGTGACCATCTCCAGGGTCAATTCGTCATGATTGCGCAGGAACACCGCCCACTGGCTATTGTCGGGAATGTCCGGCGTTTGTTCGAGAATTTCAACAATGGGATAACGGTCTTCCTGAGCGATAGCCATGTACATGCGTGGCATCAGCGGGAAATGATAGGCCATGTGGCATTCATCGCCGTCGCCGAAATAGTCGCGCACGTCCTCCGGCCACTGATTGGCCTCGGCCAGAAACAGGCGGCTGCGGTAATGCCGATCCACTATCGCCCGCATCTGTTTGATCACGTTATGGGTTTCCGGCAGGTTTTCGTTATGGGTGCCTTCGCGGACGCACAGATAGGGAATGGCGTCCAGCCGCAGTCCATCCACCCCCAAGTCCAGCCAGAAGCGCATGACCTTGATCACCGCTTTCACCACCGCCGGATTGTTGTGATTCAAATCCGGCTGGTGGGAAAAGAAGCGGTGCCAGTAATACTGCTGGGCCAGCGGGTCCCAGGCCCAGTTGGAGATTTCCGTATCGGTGAAAATGATCCGCGTTTCGGGAAACTTCTTATCGTCATCGTTCCACAGATAAAACGCCCGTTCCGGCGAACCGGGCGGCGCCCGCCGCGCCGCCTGAAACCACGGATGCTGGTCGGAGGTATGGTTGATGACCAGTTCAGTGATGACCTTGAGTCCCCGGCGATGCGCTTCGCCGACGAACGCCTTGAAGTCCGCCAGATTCCCGTACAGCGGATGGATGTTGCAATAGTCGGAGATGTCGTAACCGTCGTCCCGCAGCGGCGAAGGATAGAAGGGCATCAGCCACAGCGTATCGACTCCCAGCTCCTGGAGATAATCCAGACGCTCGATCAAGCCGCGAAAGTCACCGATGCCATCCTGGCTGCTGTCGCCAAACGCCTTGACGTGCAGTTGATAGATGATGGCGTCCTTGTACCACCAGGGATCGTCTGCGCCCGTCCAGGTCTTCGGGTTACGCGCCATGCGGGTCTCCTCAACCGTCAAAAGTGACGAAATCGTGCTCCGTGTGCAGGCTGCTGCGGATGCGGAAGACATGCGCCGGCATCCGGTGCGGGTTCAGCTCCACATAATTGCGCGGTCCGTTCCAGATATAGTGCGCGCCGGTCAACAGGTCATGCACCTGGAAGGGTTGGGAGAGTTCCACACCCAAAGTTTCCAGCTTCAGATGGGTCCAGCCGGCCTGGGTGTAATTTGGATCCAGGTTCACCACGACCAGAATCACGTTGGCGCGGTCGGCAGTCGCTTTGCTATAGCAAAGGATTTGTTCGTTGTCGACCGGATGGAGTTGCAGGCTCCAGTCGGATTGCAGCGCCGGATTACGCTGACGGATGCGGTTCACCAGAGTAATAAATTCGCGCAGGCTGTCCGGCCCGTCCAGATCCTGGAAGCCGCGCTGGCGCAACTGGTATTTCTCCGAATCCAGATATTCCTCGCTGCCGTGTTTGACCGC
>CAZDVY010000053.1:5691-17224 GCA_964508935.1 uncultured Candidatus Competibacteraceae bacterium
CGCCTGCCAGTCGGCGGTCTCGAAATTGAAGGGGTAGATGTCCTGATATTTCTTCGGCGGATTTTCCGCGTATTGCACCGTGCCGTCGGGCCGCCAGCGGAACCAGTCGGGATGCTCCTTCACATAGGGATGATCCGGAGCGCATTGCAGGGCGATGTCCAAGGCGATGTCGATGCCGCATTCGCGGGCTTTTTGCACCAGGCTGCGGAAATCTTCCAGCGTGCCCAGTTCTGGCAGAATGCTCTTATGCCCGCCTTCCGCTGAACCTATAGCCCAAGGACTGCCGACGTCATCCGAGCCGGGGGTCAACGTGTTGTTCTTGCCCTTACGGTTGATCCGTCCGACCGGGTGAATCGGTGGAAAATACAGGACATCGAACCCCATGGCGGCCAGGCGCGGCAGCCAGGCCTCGCAATCCTTGAACGTGCCGTGCTTGCCCGGCACCGGACTGCACGAACGCGGGAACATTTCGTACCAGGTGCTGAAGCGGGCGCGCACATCGTCGGTAACCACGCCTAATACCCTGTCATAACTCAGCGCCAGGGTCCGGTCGGCGCAGCGGAACATCTTCTGCGCCAGTTCCTGATCCAGACCCAACTGGCGGCGCTGTTCCAGGTTCTGAGAACCCACCAACTCCGCCGCGCGCGCAGTAAGCCAGTGACCCTCCATACCCGCCACCCGCTGCCCCGCCTTGCCGACCAGTTCTGCGCCGATTCGGAGCGATAGAGCAATATCTTCGGCCTGCACCCAGCGACCCAGATCGTGCCGCCAGGATTTAAAGTGATCTACCCAGGCAAGAACGGTATATTCATAGCGACCCAGCTCCGCCACTTTGAACTCGCCGCGCCAACGGTCATTCACCAAAGCAAGCATCGGCGCTTCCTGCCAGACGGTTTCACCCGCCTTACGGTATTGCAGGACGCAGCACAACGCATCGTGGCCATCGGTGAAGGCATCCGCTTCAACCACGACGACTTCGCCCACAGTGCGCTTGATGGGGAAACGTCCGCCATCCACTTCCGGGCTGACGCCCTCGATGATGATGCGCTTGCGACCATCCACGGTAGCCTTGATGGCAACCTCGACCGGGGCCGGCGCTTGAACAACGGCAGGCGCCGGCGCTTGGACGGCAGTGACTGATCCGCTGACTTCCCCTATTTCCTTCTTCACCTCGGGTGCTGGCTGGGTGATCGTCCCTTTCCTGTCATCCGCCACGGTCTTTTTGGACATACCGGTGATCCTCAGTTGTGCTGGCATGGATTTTCGTTAGTTTTCGTCGTATACCGCTTTAGGTTTCCGGCAGGAATCCGCCCTGCGACCAGCAGCCCGCAACCTGAAACCCGGAACCGGTATTTATCCCCCTTTATTATGACGGTTTTTTGCGGCTTTCCCAAACCCTGACTGTCGGGAATGCCGCCCGTGACTGAGGATGTTGACTGATGACTGAATTGCAACGGATTATTGAAGAGGCCTTCGAACGCCGTGCGGAACTCGACCCCGCTACGGCTCCAGCGGCGCTACGCGAGGCCGTCGAGGAAGCGTTGGGCCTGCTGGAACTCGGCCAGGCGCGAGTCGCGGAGCCGCGCAATGGCGCCTGGGTAGTCAATCCGTGGTTGAAAAAGGCGGTGCTGTTGCGTTTCCGTTTGAACGATAACGCAATCATCCGCGATGGCTATACTAACTACTTCGACAAGGTGCCGCCCAAATACGCCGAGTATGGCGAAAATGACTTTCTCGCCGCTGGCGTGCGCGTGGTGCCGCCGGCGGCAGCCCGACGCGGCTCCTACATCGCATCGGGCGTGGTGCTGATGCCGTCCTATGTCAACATCGGCGCTTACGTGGATTCCGGGACCATGGTGGACACCTGGGCGACAGTCGGTTCCTGTGCGCAGATCGGCAAGAACGTCCACTTATCCGGCGGAGTCGGCATCGGCGGGGTGCTGGAGCCGCTGCAGGCTAGTCCGACAATTATTGAGGACGATTGTTTTATTGGCGCCCGCTCGGAAGTGGTCGAGGGGGTGATCGTGGAGCGCGGCTCAGTGATTTCCATGGGAGTTTATATCGGTCAGAGCACCAAGATTTATAATCGATTGACCGGCGAAGTCAGCTATGGCCGGGTGCCGGCAGGTTCGGTGGTTGTGCCTGGCGCCCTGCCCGCCCCGGACGGCAGCCATAGCCTGTATTGCGCGGTGATCATCAAGCAGGTGGATGAGAAGACTCGCAGTCGGGTGGGGTTGAATGAGTTGCTCAGGGATTGATCGTAAAGACGCCAGACTCAGGACGCGCTGACCGCCCGGTTGGCGGCGTCCGGCGCGCCTTACCATAATGAACCATTCGATTTGAACCGTATGGTCGCTTTGGGCGGTGATCCGCTCTCGACGATCTCTATAATATTTATATTTTCAATGAGTTTTCCAGCATGGCATTGACCATGCCTGATCCGCAGGCGATTCAAGCCCGCCATGAAACCCATCCCCGGTTATTTCCTGGTGCGGATTAACACACCTTCGAGGACAAGAGCATGGCCACCAATTATCGTGCGACGAAACCGATTCAGCAGTTTGATCCCACCTCCTGCTGGGCGGCAACCCTGGAATGGTGGGCGCGGGCAATCGGCAACCGAGCCGTCATCACCCAAATCAATCTCCTGAACGTTTATCTGCGCTACTGGGATTCCTCCAATCCGGACACCAATCCAAATTATGGAACCGTCTCGCGCGCAAACCTGATTGCGATTATCAGCGACAGCCGCTGGCGAATGGACTGCGAGACCGTAGCCGGCGCGGATTTCACCTGCCACTACGTCAATCGCAAAATGCGGCATGGACCGTTGGTCGTAGGCTACCGCAAGCCCGGAGTCGGCAACCACGTAGTCAGCGTCTATGGCGCATCCAACACCCATATCGCCTGCATGGACCCTGACGGCGCCCAATTTCGCGGGCCGCTGGCCAGCCATTACCAAGGCAGCGAGGTGATCGTGGGCATCCCCCGGTAGCGCGGGCGAACCGCGCTACCCGCACGCGCTGCGGCTTCCCGGCGCTCCGTGACTATCGTCAACTTTATCCTGCCGTGCGCTCCGCCGACGCCGGTAACACCGGTTTCATGCGGGCGCTCAGCGTTGTTGCAGGATCCTGCAGACCGAGTAGAAAACGGTAAACAGCAGCGTACTCCATCACCCGCTGCACATAGGCCCGGGTTTCACGATAGGGGATGGTTTCCGCCCAGACATCAGCGGACGCCGGATCGCCGGATGGCAGCCATTGCGCTACTTTGTTCGGCCCGGCGTTATAGGCGGCGGTCGCCAGCACCGGATTGTTCTGCAACCGCTGCAAGATCTGTTGCAGATAGTGCGCGCCATAGCGAATGTTGATCTCCGGTTGCAGCAGATCGGGTGGATCGGTGTCCTGCAGCTCCCGGGCAATTTGCCGACCGGTCGCCGGCATGATCTGCATCAATCCCAGCGCTCCGACCGGCGAGCGGGCATCGGAGCGAAAACTGCTCTCCTGGCGAATCACCGCATACACCCAGGCCGGGTCTACCGCAGACCCGGCCGTCGCCAGCACCCGGTCGCGGTAGGTTAATGGAAAGCGAATTTCCAGGTCATCCCAATGCCTGGCCCGGGCCACGGTCACCATCGCCTGGTAGCGCCAATCCCAGCGATGCGCCAGCCGCGCCGCCTGTTGCAGCGCGGTCTGGTTGAAAGTTTGCGTGGCTAATCGCCATTCAGCCTCAGCCTCCGGTTCACGGCCCAGGATGTATAATTCCCGCGCCCGTTGCAGGCCGGACGAACCGGCCAACAGGGCGTCCAGTTCAGTGGGCGAAATTTCCAGCGGCGCATGAGTCATCGCATAGGCGACGCCCAGGCGGTCGGCAGCCAGAAATCCGTGATAGTCGCGCTGACCGGCGATGCGCTGGTAGGCTGAACGGGCCTCTTCACCGCGACCCAGCGCCTCCAGCGCCCGCCCTTGCCAGTATTGCCAGCGCGGGCTGTCACGCCCGGCAGACGGCATTGCCTCAATCTCGCGCAGCACGCCGGCCCAGTCGCCTTGCCGCAGACTCAACCGAATCCGCCATTCCCGCACGTCCTGATCCACAACCGTCTCCGGCAACGCCTGCAATCGCGCTATTGCCGCAGGGTGATAATCGCTGGCGATCCACAGCGCCACCTGCCGTTCCACCTCCGCCAGCAACGGGGCCAAGGCCAAATCGCGCTCCTTCAAAGCATCGAGCGCTGCTGCCGCCGCCAGGACATCGCGCCGAAGCCAGCGCTGCAACCCGTCAGCCAGAATCGCCGGAATACGCGGATCGCCGCTCTTGAACCGTGTTGCATCCAAAACCAGGGAGGGATCATCAGCGATGGCTAACCACACTTCGGCCAGTTCACGATCAGCGTCTGGCATATCGGCCCGCAGGAATCGCGCCAGCCCAAGATCGTTATTCGCCATCGCCAAGGCGAACCGCTGCCAGCGCAATGCAGGGGACAGACTGCCCTGAGTCTGCCAGAGGGCAATGACCGGATCGCAGGCGTTGGGCAGTGCACTGCCACGCAGCCAAAGCGTAGCAAAATCATGCAAAGCCGCTGCGCTCTGTCCGGTACTCAACAATGCTTGCCGTCGCCAGCATTCCAGCAGGGGATCACGGCTGGGAACGGCGTCCCGCAGATAATCGTCCCAGCGCCGGGCGCTGGCGAGTTGGCGCAGCCAGGCGTCGCGCAGGCGGCCCGCCAGCGGCGTATCGGGATAGGCTTGCAGAAAATCCCGCACCTCGGCGGCAGGGAAAGCAGTCAACCGACGGGATAAATCCTGATAGCGCAGGTAGGGATAAAGCGGGTAGTCGCGGAGTAGGGAATAATCGACCGGAGTTCCACCACGCAGGGACTGCTCGGCAGTCTGAAACGTCTCCCGCCAGTGTTGCAGCGATTCCACCGCGCCGACATCGCCACCGATGCCCACAATCAGCAGGCCGGCTAGCAGCCAGATTCCCCAGCGCCGCGCCGGATATTGTCTGGCGTCTGGCGCGATTCCGGCGCCGGGTTTCAGATAGGTCGCCTGTTGCGGTCGATTCCCCTCGCCCACAAGACCCTGCCCTCACCTTTACTTGTCGTTGCCGGCAAACAGGGAAACGCTGACCACTTTGACCGGGGGGCGCAGCGTGCTGCGGGTGCCAGAACTGTTGCCGACGATGACCCGGTCGCCGGTCGGGGTCAGGTAGGTGCGCGGCGCCGGGGTCGAGCCGGGGCGTCCGGAGTTGGTCACCAGCGTCGTCGCCACGCGGCCATTGGCGCGCGGGGTGATAATGGTGACGCCATTGCTCCGATTCACGCCTGAATTGCCGGCGTAACCGGTATTCAGCGCCAGCGCGCCAGCGCTGTACGGTCCGGTTCGGTAGCGCTGGTAGAAATCCAGTACCCGCACGACGTAGGTTTGGGTTTCCCGATAGGGTGGAATCTGGTTGCCATACTTTTGCACCGCGCCCTCGCCAGCGTTGTAGGCAGCTACCGCCAGTCGGGGGTCATTGAATCGATCGAGCAGCCAGCGCAGGTAACGGGCACCGCCATGCATGTTGGCGATGGGATCATACGGGTTATTGACGCCGAACCGTTCGGCAGTGCCCGGCATCAATTGCATCAGGCCCATAGCGCCCTTGGGGGAAACCGCCCAGGGATTGTAGGAGGATTCCGCGCTGATGACGGCATGCATCAATGCCGGTTCCAGGCGGTATTGCGCGGCAATGCGGTTGACATCGGCGGTAAACCGCTGGCGATTCTGCTCATTGACCCGCAGCGGTTTGGCGCCCCCCCCCTTTTGCGCATAGTTGCGCGGAGTGATCACTGCCCCGCCATAGAGATTATTGGGAGCGTAACTGGAAGGCTGCGCCGCCTGCTTGCTGTAAACCGGAGTGCGCATGACCAGTTTATAGCGCGGGTCGCTGGGAACGTTGCTGAGATGCCGCACCCCATTTTTATCCACAAAAGCGTAGATATCCGCCTGAACCGGGCCGGACAACGCCAGCAATGTAGGAATCAGACCGGCCAAAAGTCGCCGCTTCATTCATTTCTCCTTTGTTTTTCATTAACTTGGTCTTTTTTGAACGGCCGGGCGACCGTTCGGACTCAAGCGGGAGAGTCGAGCGTATGTCGGTCAACTGGATTAAGATTAGCATTAAACCGGATGGCTGTAATCCCTGACGGGACGTTCCCCCTCATCTCCAGGCCAGATCGGACGGGGACGCGGCGTCGCCGTCCGCTCCCGCCTTTTGTATTTGCGCCTGTGAGGATCACGATGTTCAGAACCGCCGAACTGCAACACAAGTTACCGAAAGAAGAGTATCACCAGCAGATTCCCCCGTTGCGGGAAGAATTGCTGCTGATGCAGATGGAGCTGCGCAACGCTCCGTTTCCCGTAATCGTGGTGTTCGCCGGCGTGGACGGCGCCGGCAAGAGCGAAACCGTCAACAAGCTGCATGAATGGCTGGATTCGCGCTGGCTGGTGACCCGAGCTTTCGGCGAACCGTCCGACGAAGAGCATGACCGGCCGGAATACTGGCGGTTCTGGCGGGAGCTGCCTTCCCGGGGACGGATGGGCTTGTTCCTGAGTTCCTGGTACTCCATGCCGATCCTCGACCGGGTATTTAGTCGCATCGATATAGCCGAATTTGACGAGCGGCTGGAACGGATCAAGACCTTCGAGCAAACCCTGGCCGACGACGGCGCGCTGATTTTGAAATTCTGGATGCATCTATCCAAAGATGCCCAGAAGGAACGGTTACGCAAACTGGAAAAAAATCCCTTGTTGCACTGGCGAATTTCCAAGCGCGACTGGCAGCACTGGGAAATGTACGATCTGTTCATCGCCGCCGCCGAACGAACCATCATGAAAACCAGCACCGGGCTGGCGCCGTGGAAAATCGTAGAAGGCTACGATGAGCGTTACCGCAGCGTCGCCGTGGCGACGGCAATCCGCGATGCGATTCGCTTCCGGCTGGACGAAGCCCGGGTTCCGCCGGTCAATGGCGATCTGCATGGAGTAAAATCCGCAACATTGGAGGTCGGGGGGCTGCCGGTGGTGACGGTGCTGTCGCGGCTGGACATGAGCCAGATACTGGACAAGGAGTTCTATGACACGGAACTGAAACGTTATCAGGCTAAACTCAACCAGTTGCAACGGACCGCCCGTGAGAAGAAAACCTCCACGATTCTGGTCTTCGAGGGCTGGGACGCCGCCGGCAAGGGCGGCAGCATTCGCCGGATCACCGCCGCCCTGGACGCTCGCGATTATCAGGTTATCCAAATCGCAGCGCCGACCGATGAAGAAGCCGCTCATAATTATTTATGGCGGTTCTGGCGGCACCTGCCGCGCGCCGGTCGGGTCACGATTTACGACCGAAGCTGGTACGGGCGCGTACTGGTGGAACGCATCGAAGGTTTCGCCCGGACCCGCGAGTGGCAGCGCGCCTACGCCGAGATCAATGATTTTGAAGCGCAATTGGTGGAGCGAGGCATCGTGTTACTGAAATTCTGGCTGCACATCACCCCGGACGAGCAACTGCGCCGCTTCCAGGAACGCGAACAGATCGCCTACAAAGCCTGGAAGTTGACCGACGAGGACTGGCGCAACCGTGAGCGCTGGGCGGATTACGAGCTGGCGGTCAACGACATGGTCGAACGTACCAGCACCCGCCAGGCTCCCTGGATGCTGGTCGCGGCGAATGACAAACGCCATGCGCGAATCGAGGTGCTGCGGAGCCTGTGCGAACGGCTGGAGTCAGCGCTGACTGAAGAACCAAAACCCAAATCAAAATAACTGACCGAGCAATATTAAGGTGTGGCGATCATGACCGAACAAGCCCCGGCTTCTATCCAGGACGCCGAATCTGCCGTAGCCTTGACCCGTAGCAAACGACCTAATGAGCGCACCGGCGCGACGGCTCCCCTGGAACCGACCCCCGAATCAGCCTCGGAGTCCATTCCTGACTCCACTCCGGAACCGTCTTCTGAAATCGTCCCGGAGCCGACTTCGAAACCGCCCGTTTTTGACGCCAACTCGCCCGAATGGTATCTCAACCGTGAGTTAACCTGGCTGACCTTCAATCAACGGGTGTTGCATGAAGCGCAGGATGCTCGCACGCCGCTGCTGGAGCGGGTTAAATTCCTGGCGATTGTCAGTTCAAATCTCAACGAATTCTTCATGAAACGCATCGGCGGCCTCAAGCAGCAGATCGGGGCGCGGGTGCGGGAATTGTCACTGGATGGCCGCAGCCCGGAGCAACAGTTGAGCGAATGTCTGGCGGCGGTGCGCGATATTGTGGAACAACAACGGGTGCTGGCCTCCGAGCTGCACCAGCTCCTCAAGGATCAAGGCATCCGGCTGCGTAGCTACAAGCGGCTGACCGAAACCGAGCGCAAGCAGATGCGGGAGTATTACCTGGCCAACATTTTTCCGCTGGTCACGCCGCAAACCATGGACCCGGCTCATCCTTTCCCGTTCATTTCCAATCTGTCCCTCAACCTGCTGGTGACGGTGCGCTACGCCAGCGATGACGCCAGCGGCCTGGCGCGGATCAAGGTGCCCATCGGGGCAGGGATTCCCCGCTTCCTCAAGCTCGGCGACGAAGACCTGTATGTGCCGCTGGAAGATGTCATAGCCAATAACCTCGATCTGCTGTTTCCGGGTATGGTCGTGGATGCTTGTGAGTTATTTTGTGTGACCCGCAACGCGATTACCGAACGCGATGAGGATCAGGCGGATGACCTGCTGGTAATGATTGAATCGGAGCTGCGCGAGCGCAAGGTGGCGCCCATTGTCCGCCTGGAAGTGGAAAAGCACATGGACCCGATCCATCGAGGGATGCTGGCTGCGGAACTTGGTCTGGATGAAGCCAATGAAGTGTTTGAGGTCGATGGGATGATGGCGCTGAAAGACCTGTTTCAAATCGTTGCAATCAACCGGCCCGATCTGCACGACCCGTCGCACCATCCGCTCGATCATCCGAAGTTGAACGACAAGCGCAACATTTTTCACATCATCCGCGAGAACGGCCCCATTCTGTTGCAACATCCCTATGAATCGTTTGCGACTTCGGTCGAGCGATTCGTCCTGGAAGCCAGCCTTGACCCCAAGGTGCTGGCGATCAAGATGACCCTGTATCGCACCTCCGAAGATTCCAAGATCATCGAATACCTGATCGACGCTGCGCAAAACGGCAAACAGGTTACGGTGGTGGTGGAATTGAAGGCACGGTTTGATGAGGCGGCGAACATCCGCTGGGCAAATCGCTTGGAGGAAGCCGGCATTCACGTCACTTATGGCGTGGTGGGGCTAAAAACCCACAGCAAGGTCATTCTGGTCGTGCGCCGCGATTACAATGGCCTGCGCCGTTACGCTCACATCGGCACCGGCAACTACCACGCTGGCACGGCGCGCATGTACAGCGATTTGGGCCTGCTGACCTGCGATCCGATCATCGGCGAGGATTTGACTGAACTGTTCAACTACCTCACCACCGGTTACGTCCCCAAGCGCAATTACCGCAAGCTGCTGCCCGCACCCAAGGTGCTCAAACCAGCGCTGCTGGCCAAGATCGAGCGGGAAATCAGCCATGCCAAAGCCGGCCGGCCGGCGCTGATCCAGTTCAAGATGAACGCTCTGGAAGATAAGGAAGTGACGGCGGCGCTGTACCGGGCCTCCCAGGCCGGGGTTCCGGTCGATCTGATTGTCCGCGATACCTGCCGGTTGCGGCCCGGTATTCCGGGTATTTCTGAGAACGTGCGGGTGATCAGCATCGTCGGGCGGTTTCTGGAACACACGCGGATTTTCCATTTCCGCAACGGTGGCAACGAGGAGTATTTCATCGGCTCGGCGGACTGCATGAAACGTAATCTGGAAAGCCGGGTTGAAGTGGTCGCGCCCGTCGATACCCCAGATTTACAACGGGAATTACGGCAGATTCTGGATGTGCAACTCAACGACCGGCGCAGCGCCTGGGATATGCAGCCGGACGGCAGCTATGTCCAGCGGACGCCGGGTGAAGGCGATGATCCGCGCAGCTCGCAGCAAATGCTGATGGATCTAGCCGAGCGGCGGCAGAAGGAAGCCCTGCGGTTGAAAAAGCGCAAGCCCAAGGGAATTGCCCGGCGGGCGATGGGTTAAACCGCGCTGTTCAACGCGGCTAAGGTGGTTCCGGTTCGTCGCTATATCGCTGTGTGCGCAACCAGACCCGCAGCCGCCGCAGGTCATCGTGGTCGGCAGAATCCGGTAACAGGGTTAATGACCGGCGTCCGCCGTCCTCCAATTCGAAATTCACAATGACGATGAGGAGATGGGCGTAGCCGCCGATGAGTTGTCCGCGATGCACGCCGCCATCGCCGGTTTCCAGCCGCCAGCGTCGGTCCAATAATTCGATGCGGACGATAAATCGTCGTCCCTGTGGATAGCCGTAGCCGTAACTGAACCAGGCCAGTGACAGAAAGATTCCGGCGATTAAGCCGGCTTTGACCCACCATGGGACGCTGGAAACGATAACAGCAATGCCTGACAAGACGTGAACAGCGCTACCGCTGATCAGCAAAATCCGCGAGCGACGCAGTTGAATGTTCAAGGCGGCGAGGCTGCGCATTTTTCTGAGAGCTGGCGACTCACGATGCCACTGTCGCCAGGAGGATGCCACCCAAATCGGTCAGGCTGATCGCGTCGGTGCTTTCGCCTATTGGAAAGCGCTCTGCGCCGGCATAGACGACAAAACAGCGCTCGGGCTGAAGGTCGGCGCAGGCATGATGGAAACCCCGTTCCAGTTTCGGGACCAGGCCGCGCTTAATTTCCACGGCCCACCGGCGACCGCCTGGCAGGCTAAGAACGAGATCGATCTCAGCGCCAGCGGCGGTTCGGTAAAAGCTGGCTTCGGTTTCCAGTGGAGCGACCGCGAGCAGGGTCTCAATGACGAAGCCTTCCCAGCTTGACCCGACCACCGGATGACCGAGCAGGGTTTCCTTGTCCCTCAACCCCAGCAAGGCGTGAACGATGCCGCTGTCGCGCACATACACTTTCGGCGCTTTGACCAGCCGCTTGCCGATATTCCGATGCCAGGACGGCAGACGCCGGACCAGCAGCAGGTCCACCAGCAGATTAAGGTAACGGGCGACCGTCTTCCCATCCACTCCCAAACCTTGGGCGAATTGCGCCGCGTTCAGCAACCCGCCTTGATGATGGGCCAGCATGGTCCAGAACCGGCGCAGCGTCTCCGCTGGAATACGCGGCCCCAACTGCGGAATATCCCGCTCCAGATAGCTGCGGATAAAGTCTTGTCGCCAGCGCAGGCTGGCGCCGTCATCGGTGGCCAGCAAACTGTCGGGAAACCCGCCACGGATCCAGAGTGCGTCGAGGTTGCCGCTGTCGATTTCCAGAGCGTCGACCGGATCCAGTTCGACACAAGAGATACGTCCCGCGAGTGTTTCACCGGATTGTTGTAGCAGATCCAGCGAAGCGGAACCGAGCAGGAGAAACTGCCCGGTTCGCCGACCGCGCCTGCGCCCTCGATC
>CAZDVY010000054.1:0-17108 GCA_964508935.1 uncultured Candidatus Competibacteraceae bacterium
CCAAGTACTCAAGGCGACGGGCCATGCCAATGGCCTGATTTCCGTTCCCAATGTTCGCCTCCGTCTGATTGAACTCCAGGCGGGAGCTTGGCGCTGCGAGCATTGTGGGCGTATCCATCTACATCACGGGACGGGTTACTGCACCCGCTGTTACCAGCCTCTATCCAAGAATGCCAACATCCCCGTAGCGGAATTACGGCACAGTCACCACCTCGCCAAACGGGTCGAACGCCACGATGAACCGTTCCGGCTGCGTTGCGAGGAACTGACCGGCCAAACCTATGATGGCGCGGAACGCCTGCGACTGTTCCGGGGCATTGTTCTCTCGGAACAAGGTGACGATGCGCTTTATCGCCGCGCCCGGTTGGTGGATATGCTGTCGGTGACGACGACCATGGAAGTCGGTATCGACATTGGCCCATTGCAAGCCGTTTATCAAGGCAATATGCCACCCCAACGCTTCAACTATCAGCAACGGGTTGGTCGCGCTGGCCGGCGGCGGCAAGCCTATTCCGCAGTGCTGACCGTTTGCCGTGGCCGAAGTCATGACTTGCATTATTTCCGCCACCCTGAACGGATTACCGGCGATGCTCCACCTCCACCGTTCCTGACCAAAACCCAGGACAGCATCGCCCTGCGTTTCCTACGCAAAGCTTGGCTGTGCGCGGCATTCGCCGATTTGCGCGCTGAATGCGAGAAAAAGGGTCAGTCTTATCCAGGTGACGACATCACTCCGCCAGATATTCACGGCGAATTCCTGCCGTCGGCCGTCTACTTCCAGGATGACGCTTGGAAAAAGCGCTTGCGCCAAGCATTGCAGGCACAAATCGCCTATCGGGACGCCATTGCCGCCAACCTCTGCGCCGATTCGGAATTATCCGCCCAACATCTGATTAGCTCCTTATCTGTTAACAAACTTTTGCAGGATATTGAAGACATTGACCGATCCATGCTGCTTGAGCGGGGTCTAGCGCATCTGCTGGCTGAGGCGGGATTGCTGCCGATGTACGGAATGCCGACCCGGGTGCGTAATCTTTACCTGCGACCGCTTCGGCAAGCAGGCGATCAGCTTGGCTGGACTTGGGACACACTGGATCGGGATGTCGAACTGGCCATTCACGAATTTGCCCCCGGTTCAACATTGGTAAGAGACAAGCGCCGGCATCTCTGCGTCGGGTTCACCAACCCGCTGCCCGATATTTACCGAATACCGAAGAATGACGAAATCAAACCCCACGACCCTGGAGCGTTCTCAGACACCTTTTACATGGCTGAATGTGACTATTGCGGAGCTTGGCGAGTCCTGACTCAAGCCACCCAGTCCGCGACCTGTCAAGCCTGTGGCCAGGAGGTTTCGGTCACTACGGAATGCCGCACTCCCAGCGCGTTCCGCACCGACTTCCGACCGGATTCCGTGGACGAAGACGAATTGCTGTCCGGTCGCCATCGCACGGTCGCCGCTGAAGGCTGCGAGGTAATGCCCATCGCTCTTTCTGATTGCAATTTGGCGCTCGACCTCAAGCCCCGTTCCCAGATTTTCCAATTGAACCGGGGCGCAGTGGGTGGAGACGGAATCTTTGCCGGTTTCCAGGTCAGTGAACGGCGCGTTCCCTGCTATCTGCCCAATCGGGATCGCCGCCGCCCAACCCAGGTTTTTCTAACCGGCCAGTATGTGGCTGATGAACCACGCTTTGCCAAAGTTGGCAGGTCAGTGGAGACGGCTCCATCACAAGGGCCATTTTGGCTGGCAGCGCGTAAAACCACCGATTCGCTGTTCATCGCTCCTGCCCGTCACCCGCCAGGATCACGCATTCATCGCGTCGGCAAGGCCGGTATTCTCTCCGTTCGTGCAGCCGCTATTTCCGCAACTTTTCTGTTGACGCAACGCGCTGCGCTCGACCTCGATATTGATCCCGAGGAATTCGATGTTCTGGAACCACGCTGCACCCGCAACGCGCAGGGCGATGAAATCCCCCTGTTGCAAATTGCAGACCAACTGGTCAACGGCGCCGGGTTCTGCGAACGACTGGCCCGGACGAGTCTCGATAGCCCGCCCCTGATCGCCGAAATCATTCGTTCCATTGTTTATGACCACGAGCGTTATCCGCTGGCGGATTTTCTGCCCGCCGATCATGTTGCAAGCTGTGACCAGGCTTGCTACCGCTGTCTGCAACGCTACGGTAACCGCGCCTGGCATGGTCTGCTCGATTGGCGACTGGGGCTGGCGTTCCTACAACAGTGTTTAGACGCTGACTTTGTTTGTGGTCTTGACGGTCGATTCGACGCCAGCCCAGCGTTAAGCGACTGGCCGATGCTCGCTAATCGCTACGCTACTGCCATGTCCCGACTGGGCAGCGATTCAGAAAACCGTACTCTGGATTCAGGTTTGTCAACTTTTCGTCTGTCTGCTAACCACCCATGGGTGTTGATCATTCACCCGTTGTGGGATGTCGATTTTCCTATGGGCCTTCTCAAAGACGCCTTGGATCAATTGGGGTCATCGCCCCGAACCGTGGATACCTTTGAACTGGCCCGCCGGCTCTGGAAGAATCGGCGGAAATTACTGACTGCTTCGGAATGAATCACCATGAACAAACTCCCCATCGGCATCCAGACCTTCCGGGAAATCCGCGAGGAAGGTTATGGCTATGTTGATAAAACTCCGCTAATCGCCCGGTTAGCCAACGAAGGGAAATATTACTTCCTGTCCCGCCCCCGGCGTTTTGGCAAAAGTTTGCTGGTGAGTACGCTGGCGGCGGCCTTTGCCGGTCAGCGGGAACTGTTTACCGGACTGCATCTGGAGAATCATTGGGACTGGCATCGCCGCGCGCCGGTTATCACTCTGGATTTCGGCGAGGGGATCCTAAGCGACACTGACTTGCTAACAGCGTCAACAGCGATGCAACTGGAAGAATGTGCTGAAGCACAGGGGGTGGCGCCGCCTGCCGCCGGGCCGATTCATTTGCGCTTGCATAGTCTGATTCGTGCTCTTCATACCGCGACGGGCGAGCGAGTAGTCGTGCTGGTAGACGAATACGACAAGCCGATTCTGGATCATCTGCACCAACCGGAGCGGGCGTTGGAATTACGCGAGGGATTGCGTAACCTCTACTCCGTCCTCAAAATCCAGGATGCCCGATTGCGCTTCGTGCTGCTCACGGGAGCCAGCAAATTTTCCAAGGTTTCGCTGTTCTCCGGGCTGAACAATCTCAAAGACATCACTCTCGATGAGCGTTTCGCCACGCTCTGCGGCTACACCCAAAGCGAGTTGGAAAATACCTTCGCCGACTGGCTGGACGGGGTGGATTTGGCGAAACTGCGCCAGTGGTACAACGGTTACAACTTCCTTGGCGAGTCGGTCTACAACCCCTTCGATGTGTTGCTTTACCTGGATTCCCGCCAGTTTCGCAACTACTGGTTCGAGACCGGCACGCCCACCTTTCTGATCAACCTGCTCAAGACCCGGCGCTATAGCATTCCGGCGCTTGAAACGCTGGAAGCCGGTGAAGAATTGCTGAGCAGTTTTGATGTGGGCGCCATTGAACCCGAGACCCTGCTGTTCCAGACCGGCTATCTGACCATCCAGGAACGCTACCAACGCGGCGGTCTGTCTCGCTACCGGCTGCGTTATCCCAACTTCGAGGTGCGCACCAGCCTGCCGACGGCGATCCTGAACGCCTATATTCCCAGCGTGCAGGAGCGATTGCGCACTGAAAACCGGCTTTACGCCGCGATGGAGACCGATGACCCGGAGGCGATGCACACCGCCTTTCACGCCTTTTTCGCTTCCATCCCCCATGACTGGCATCGGCGCAATGACATCGCCGACTACGAGGGCTACTGGGCTTCAGTCGTGTATTGCTATTTCGCCGCTTTGGGGTTGACGGTGATCCCGGAGGATGTCACGAATCATGGACGCATTGACCTGACTATTCTCTGGCCGGGCCGAGCGTATCTGCTGGAATTCAAGGTCATCGAACTGAGTGGACCCGGTCGGGCGCTGGCGCAACTCCTGAGCCGGAACTATGCCGAGAAGTACGCCGGTCAGCCCATCACCCTGATGGGCATGGAGTTCAGCCGCCTCGAGCGCAATCTGGTCCGCTTTGAGTGGCAGCGGTTGACGTGAGCCATTACAACGATCCACTCAGCGCCGCAACCGCCAGTTCCCCCACATCCCGGCGACGCCCAGGCCAATAAACAGCAACAGTGTCCATTCCGGGATACTGAATCCCAGTAACGTCCAATCGATCTCGGCGCATTCTCCGGAACCGATCAACACCTCACGGAGAGTCTCATTCAAGGGCATGGTTTGCAACATATAATCCAGCCCCGGCCCACAACGCGGCGCTTCTTCCGGCGGCAGATGCTGCAACCAGACATGCCGGGCGGCGATGCCCGCGCCCATCGCCGCTATCAAGCCGATTAGCACCCCGTAAGCCTTTGCGCCCCCATCTTGCGGGTTATGCAGCGTCGCCGCCAGGAACGCCAGCCCGACGGCTAACAGTGCCAGTCTCTGGAAAATACACAGCGGACATGGCGCTAACCCCAGGTAAAATTGCGCGTAATAGGCGAAACCCAACCCCACGGCGCAAATCAGTACCCCCAGCCCATTAAACATCCGGCGAGACGCCCATCCCCAGCGACCTCCCGCCAAGGAATCGATCATCGGTAAATCCTGCATGAGATATTTCCATGGTAATGTTGAGAGATGGAGAGCATAGAGAATGCTGATCCGTGGTTTTGGTTCCACGAAGAAGGAAACATCCATTGCCCTTTGATATTGCAGAGAATTATGATCAATACTTCGCCAGCCAACTGTATGACCAACGCTACCCTCGCTCAAATCCGTCCTGTCTCGCTTTGATCATGGATGAAATGCGCCAACAGGGAAACCGGATGCTGGATTTTGGCTGCGGCAATGGCCGTTACACGGCACCCCTGCTGGAACGTACTCAAGCCAACCTTGTCGCCTATGACATCAGCCCGGAGGCGATTCGCGAACTGTCGCAGCGGCAGGCCCCGTACATCGAGTCGGGCCGGCTACAGCCGGTGCTTGGTGATCTGGCGACGCTGCGCGAAGCTGTCCAATCCGGCGAATGCTTTGATCTAGCAATCATGATGTTCGGAGTGCTCGGCCACATTTTTCCGCAAACGCTGCGCCAAGACGCGCTGACCACTATTCACAGCCTGCTGCGGTCCGGTGGTCGGCTGATCGTCACTGTACCCAACGCCGGGCGGCGGTTTCTCAAGGAACAGGCCGTAGCCCAGCGGCGAGGCCTAAAACCCGGCGACATCCTCTATCGACGCCGGGCCAATGATCGCACCATCCACATGTACTACCACCTCTATACCCTCCAAGAATTCCGGCAGGAACTCGAACAAGCCGGATTTCATCCTGTGCGTCTGCGAGCCGAAAGTGTGTTGCCGGAAAGCGGCGTCGTCAAATCCACGCCGCTACGCTGGCTCGACCGAATGCTGGTCGCGGCAACGCCCCTGCGCTACGCCTACGGATTTCTCGCGGTCGCTCAGCACTAGGTCATGAGCAAGTCGCTGATTTTGAGCTTGATCGGCCTGTTAGTATTAGCGGGCCTCTTTGCAGACCGTGAAGCGCAGGCTGACCGGATTGACCTGATCCATAAGCGTGGAATCCTGATCGTCGGTGTTAAAGCCGATTATCCACCGTTCGGGATGCGCGACGCCAACGGCCAACTGGTCGGTTTTGAACCCAGTTTGGCCGCTGAATTGGCTCACCGGCTGGACGTGGGCTTGCAACTGACCGCCGTCAACTCCGCCAACCGTCTGCAAAAACTCGAAGAAGGCGCGATTGACGTGGTGATCGCCACTCTGGGCGATACGCCGCAACGCCGCCGCATCGCTACCCTCATCGAGCCGCATTACTACGCCAGCGGCGTGACCGTGCTGGCGCCGCCCGATACTCGCCTGTCCCGCTGGACGGATCTGCGTGGCCGCAAGGTGTGCGCTACTCAAGGGGCGTATTTCAACCGGGAAATGGCCCAGCGCTACCTCCTCGATTTGCAGATTTTCAGTGGCACCCGCGATGCGCGGCTGGCCCTGCGCGATGGTCGCTGCATCGCCTGGCTGTATGACGACACTGCACTGGCGAACCTCCAGCTCGATCCGGATTGGCTCCATTATCGAACGCCGTTGCCCTCGACCCTGATTTCGCCCTGGGCCATCGCCATTGCCGCTGCGGAATCGGGTTCCCGACTGGAACGCACGCTCGCTGATGCGCTCGCCGACTTACATCGCAGTAGTTGGCTGATCAACGCCGAGCGCTACTGGAACCTCCCGCCGAG
Organism: uncultured Candidatus Competibacteraceae bacterium; assembly: GCA_964508935.1. GTDB lineage: Bacteria > Pseudomonadota > Gammaproteobacteria > Competibacterales > Competibacteraceae > UBA2383. The sequence continues at coordinate 6,318 of CAZDVY010000054.1, forward strand.
CCGGTTCCTGGCTGATGCCCATCAACGCTGGACACGGATCGGCGCCGACGGTCAGCCGGTATGCACCCAGTTGACCAGTGGCGAATGGCCGACGGAATGCCGCGATGCCTCGCGGTTGACTTCAACCGAAGTCAGCGGGCTGCGTCATTTCGGGCTGCTCATTCGCGAACGCACCGGTCTTGACCTGACTTTCGTCTACGATATCTATGATCGCGGCCAATTTCTGCACGGTCTCTGGCTGACCGTGCAACTGCTGGTTGCGTGTATTATCGGCAGCCTGCTGGCGGGATGCCTGGGTGCGCTGGCCGCAGAATCCGGCATTCCCTGCCTGCGTGGATGGGTACGGGCTACGGCCACCGTTGGCCGTATGACTCCGCCTTTGCTGTTGATCTACGTGATGTTCTTTGGCATCGGGCATCTGGTGGTCACGCGCTTTGGCTGGACCGTCGATGGTTTTCTGGTCGCTGCGGTCTGTCTCTCACTATACGCGGGATGTTCCACGGTGTTCGCCCTGCTCGACGCCAGCGCGGTGCTCAAGGCACGGCAACCCGATTTCGCGCTGCGCTGGAACACCCTGCCGCAGACTTTGCAACTGGCCTATACCCCGGTAGTCGCCATCCTGGTCAATGTCGTCAAGGCCACCGGCATGGCCAGCGTCATCGCCGTCCCGGAGCTGATTTCCGCCTCGACCGCTATCATCGCGGAACATGGCAATACCGGGGTCATGATGAATGTGTTGATGATCGTCTATTTTCTGCTGGTCCTGCTGGTCGTGCGCTTGTTCGCCGCCCTTGAACGCCGGGTTCGCCAACGTGGCCCCTACTGACTTGATCGAAACGCTATGGCTCTGGACGCCATTTCTGGCCGGTGGCTTCGCCTGGAACATTCTTATCTCGCTGGCGGCCATGTTTATTGGCACCCTGCCCGGCATCGTGCTGGCGCGGATGCGTTTGGCAAAAAGTCCGTCTCTGGTCCACACCAGCCTGGTTGTAACCGAACTGATGCGCAATATCCCGACCTTCGTCTTTCTGTTCTATCTGGCGTTCCTGATTCCGGTGGAATTTGAATTCGCCGGCCAGGTTTACCCTTTCCCGGCCTGGTTGAAAGCGGCGCTGGCGCTATCGGTCGCAGTGGTCGGCTTCGTTTCCGACAATCTCCACGCCGCCTGGCGACACTGGCGGGAAGGCGATCACGCCGCCGCGCTATTGTTCATTCCGAACTGGACCGGGTATTTGCTCATCATCGTCATGGCGTCCAGCACGGCGTCGGTCATTGGCGTCGATGAAATCGTGGCGCGCTGCAATGTCATCATCGCCGCCGTCGGTCGCGATGAATTAATGCTGTGGATTTACCTGTACGCTATAGGATATTTCATCGTGTTCTGCTTACCGCTCAGCCGGGCGTTGGAGGCAGTGAAAAATCGGATTCGGATGCGGACCCTGGCGGCGTCATCACAAAATTGAGCGAGCTAACCCGTTGAAAAAGCTCCCTCACCCCCAACTCCCCTACTATAGGGAGAGGGGAATTTTCAGATAGCTTCTGGAGTAAAAATTAATGTCCAGGGTTTTGCCACCAATGCGGGCGCTATTCCAGCGCGGTCTGCCGGGTGTTGTTCTGGCCCTGCTTGTACTCACTGGATCACTCACCATCCAGGCAGAACCTGTACTCGATCGTATTGAACGCACGGGGATCTTCAATGCCGGAACCCGCGTCGATGTCCTTCCCTTCGGTTACCGCAACAAGAAGGGGCAACTCGCCGGGTTTGCCGTCGACCTGCTGGGCGAAATCCACCGGCAACTCGAAAAGCACTTTGATCGGTCACTGAAACTGCAACTGCATGAGGTCACCCCGGCCAATCGCATCGAGCTGGTGAACAACGCAACCATCGACATCGAGTGCGGCGTCACCACGCCCACCTGGACACGCGAGGCGCAAGTGGATTTTTCGATCCCGTTTTTCGGCAACGGCACCCGGATCATGACTCTCCAGAGTACCGCGATCCAGCTCCAGGACTTGCAGGGCAAGCGCATCGGCGTCGCGGCGGGCGCCACCACCGCCGCCATTCTCGCTGAGCATGTTCCTGAAGCGATCCCGGTTGAAGTGCCGGACATGGCGACCGGCTTTGCCCGGTTCAGCAAGGGCGAACTCGATGGACTGGCCAACATCGGCATCGTCCTGCGCGCCATGGTTGAGGGCAGTCCGCTCAAGAGTAAAGTGATCCTGTTGCCGCGCAGCGGGATTTTTTCCTACGAAACCATGGCTTGCATCCTGCCCCAGAACGACTCCGCCTGGCGCGATTTGGTCAATCACACCCTGGCTAACCTGCTGGCCGGCGTTGACGAATACCGGGGTGCGTATATGGAAATCTACGAGCGCTGGTTCGGTCCCCGGGGCGTGGTGTACTTTCCTCTGGACTATGCGACCGCCCAGCGGCTGGCTGCATCGGTTATCTGGCTTCGTTAGGTCGCCGCCATGACGCTGCGCAGTCGGTTGTTCCTGCTCGTCACTCTGCTGATTGTCACCAGTATTCCCGGAACGGCAGCGGTGTTCGCCTATGGGTACTGGCAATCGCTCCTGGAACGCACTCAGGATAACGGTCTGCTATTGGCCCAGTTGCTCGCCCAGTCCATCAGTTTCAATCAACAAACGCCAGCAGTCGTGGAAGATCTGGTCAGCGACGCCGTACTGGCCCAGGCCAACATGGTTGCGCATCTGATTCAGCTTGCGCAAAAGCAGAAGATCTCACCGAAGGAAATCAATCGCAGCCTGCACCATGTCGCTGCCCGCGAAGAGATCGCGGAAATCTGGGTGACCAGTCGCCAGGGCGTTCCCCGGTTTTGGTCGCTGCCCGACCTCGATGCAACCCTCGGCATCGAAAGCGGTTTGGCGCAGCAACCCGTTTTTCGACCGGTGCTGGAAGGGCGCAAATACACCGTGGTCACTGACCTGGTGCGTCGCGACCTGGAAGGCCGGGAGATTTACTACGTCGGGGTGGCAATGCCAGATCGGAGCGGTATGGTACTGATTGCCCGCCAACCCGGCCGTTTCAAAGAGTCTATCAACCGGATCAGTCTCAAACGGATGATGGAAGCCGTAATGTCGAGAGGCATGATCGATACGATTCGGGTATTCGACCACAACCTTCGGCCATTGGCGGCGACTTCCATCCGGGCGGTGGACGATGCCACTGCGCTGACCGCCACCGAACGCCGCCTGCTCGAAGAGGTGCTCAATACCGGCGATCCTGCTTCTCATCTCGAACATCCGCAGTTTTACGATGTCCTGCTCGGCCACACCCCATTGCAGGTTGCAGCGCCGGTCTTCGGCGCAGATGGTTTACCGGAAGGCGCCACGCTGATCAACCTGTCTATCGACATGCGCAACAGTCTCCAGACCCTGCTGGCGGTAGGCGGGGGGTTAACCGTTCTGCTGTTGGCGCTGGGTCTGGCCCTGGCGCTACCTTTCCTCAATCGGGTGGTCCGACCACTCGCCCGCCTGACCATACAGACGCACCGGCTGGCAGGGCGCAATTTTGCAGCCGACCCGGAGATGGAGACGGAACTGGACCAGATTAGCACGGGCCGCCGCGATGAGATCGCTTATCTAGGCGGGGCGCTGCGTTCCATGGTGGCGACGCTGAAAACCTATATCGCTGATCTAAAGGAAACAACGGCGGCCAAGGAACGGATTGAAGGTGAACTGGCGGCGGCGCGCAGCATTCAGATGGGTCTGTTGCCCCACGATTTTACGCCCGCCGCCGGGTATGACCTGCATGCGGTGCTGGAACCGGCCAAAGCGGTTGGCGGCGACCTGTTTGATTTCTTCATGCTCGATGACCATCGTCTGTTCTTCCTGATCGGCGACGTATCGGACAAGGGCGTGCCAGCGGCGCTATTCATGGCGGTGACCAAAACCCTATTCACGGCTGAGGTACAACGCGATTCCACCTCGTTGAGCAGCGTCATGGAGCGGGTAAATACCGCGCTCTGCCAGAACAATCCCGAAGGCATGTTCGTAACCGTCTTTATTGGAATTCTGGACGTGCGCACCGGAGTCATTCTCTGTAGCGACGGCGGCCATGACGCACCTGTGGCATTGCGACAGGGTGGCGTGGAAGTGATTGAGAAAAGGGGCGGTATGGCGCTGGGCCTCTTCACCGAAGCCCCCTATCGGGAATGGACGATCCCGTTAGCGCCAGGCGAAGGACTGGTGATTTATACCGACGGCGTCAGCGAAGCGATGAATGCGGAGAACCAGATGTTCAGCGCTGCCCGCCTGCACGAGGTTTTGAGCGGTTTGGATCGGCTTTGCCCGGCCCGCGCCGTGACCGACGGCGTGATGAGCGCGGTGCGCGCCTTCGTGGGTGGTTACCCACAAAGCGATGACATCACGCTGTTGGCGTTGCGCTGGCAAGAGCCGTCGTCTGGCCCGGCAGGCGAATGATCTGCGGGGGATGATCGACTGCCGCGAGAAACTTCAGTAAATCGGCGGAAGCGATGGTGGTCGTGCGGTCGTTACGCAACGGGTGAAAGTTCAACAACGGAGTTTCCAGCAGGGGTTGATCGAGGACAACACGGACCCGACCGCTGACGTCATTGACAGCAGCGAAGGGTGATACTGCGCCAGGAATAATGCCCAGGATTTCCGCCAGATCCCCGGCCCTGGCGAACGAGAAGCGCGGTGAGCCCAGCAGGGTAGCAACAACCCGCAAATCGACTATCGTCTGTTCCAGTGCTGCCAGCAGCCAGTACCCGCCCTTCTTGTCCTTGAGAAACAGATTTTTGACGTGACCTCCGGCCAGATTGCCGCGCAACCGCCGGCTGTCTTCCACCGTGCGCAACGGCGGATGTTCCACGGTCGGATGGGCAATGCCCAGTTCATCGAGCAACGCCATCAAGCATCGGCTATCCATCGGCATGGTCGATTTGCCTCTCAAAGAAAAGGCCAGCGCCCTTGAAGCAGCGCCGGCCTAGCGTGACCCGCGAATCGCGCCCGTTCAAGCGTATTGTTGGGCGACGAAATCCCAGTTGACCAGATTCCAGAACGCCTCGACGTACTTCGGGCGCAGGTTGCGATAGTCGATGTAATAGGCATGCTCCCAGACATCACAGGTCAGCAGCGCCTTTTTGCCGAAAGTCGCGGGCGTACCAGCGTTGCTGGTGCTCATTAGCTCCACCGAGCCATCGGTGTTCTTGACCAGCCAGCCCCAGCCGGAACCGAAGGTGCCTACGGCGACCTTGGCGAATTCTTCCTTGAAGGCCGCGAACGAACCAAATTTCTGATTAATCGCCGCCGCCAGCGCTCCACTCGGTTCGCCGCTGCCGTTCGGCTTCAGGCAATTCCAGTAGAACGTGTGGTTCCACACTTGGGCAGCGTTGTTGAACAGGCCGCCGGAAGACTTCAGTACGATATCTTCCAGGGACAGATTTTCGAATTCCGTGCCCTTGATCAGATTATTCAGGTTGGTTACATAGGTCTGATGATGCTTGCCGTAGTGAAATTCCACGGTTTCCGCCGAAATATACGGTTCCAGCGCATTCTTGGCATAGGGCAAAGCAGGCAGTTCGTGAACCATGATTCGTATTCTCCTTGGAGGTCGATAAAGGTATTGCGCCCGGTTGGAACCTGCCAGCGGGATGAAGTTTCGCCAGTAGGGCCGGGCGCACCCAGCCGGGCAAGTCTAGTCTCCGCCTCTTGACGATGCAACGCGGGCTGGAAACGCCAAGGGGTATGTTATTCTTGCCGTTGAATCCGGCGTTGAAGCAGGTTCAATCTGTCTTACGCGCTCCATCATCATCCCAGCCGACTACAGAGGGTCGAGACCATGCATAAACTCCATCTCACGCTGGCCATTCTGGCCGCGCTGACCACCGGTTGCGCCAGCATGGGCGGCGGCAGCTCCAGCGATGATAGCGTCGCCAGCACCGCCAGCCTCAGCGACAGTGGGCGACCCGGCCCCAAAATGAGTGATTCCGCTATGGTTTCCGCTATCAAGGACGCTTTTAAGCAGGATGAGCAACTCGCCAGCGCCAGCATTAACGTCACTGCCAACCAAGGCATCGTTACGCTCAGCGGCAGTGTCCCCAGCGCCCAAGCCTATAACCGGGCGATTTCCTTGGCGCGCAGCGTCACTGGTCGCCCGCCGGTAGCCGCTAATTTAAAGTTTTAACCTACTACTGTTCCTGACGACGACATATCAGCCATGTGCGGCATTAGTGGCGAATTGCGCTTGGACGGCGGTGAACCTGATTTGGCCCTGATGGGGCGAATGTTGATGCGACTGGCCCGGCGCGGTCCCGATCACGAGGGAATCTGGTCCGACGGTCCGCTGCTCTTCGGCCATCGCCGGTTGTCGGTGATCGACCTCAGCGACCGCTCCAACCAGCCGATGATCGATCCCGAATCAGGGCAGGCGCTGGTATTCAACGGCGCGATCTACAACTACCGGGAGCTGCGGCGGGAATTGCAAAGCCGGGGTCACCGCTTTTTCTCCGAAGGCGACACCGAAGTCATCCTCAAAGCTTACGCGGAATGGGGCGAGCACTGCGTTGAACATCTCATCGGCATGTTTGCCTTCGCTCTTTGGAACCCGCGTGAACGCACCCTGTTTCTCGCCCGTGACCGATTGGGCATCAAGCCGCTGTACTACAGCCGAACGCCCTGTGCCTTCCGCTTCGCCTCCAACAGCCAGGCCTTGCTGGCCGCGTCAGATGTGGACACCGCGATTGATCCGGCCGGTTTGCATCATCAGTTGACCCTCCATGCAGTCATCCCCGCGCCGCGCACGATTTTGCAGGGCGTTCGCAAGCTAGCCCCGGCGACGACCTTGACTATCGACGCCCAAGGGAATGAACGAAGTCGAACCTACTGGCGGCTGAACGCCCAGCGCCCCGCGCAACCGCGTTCTGAAGCGGAATGGACCGAGGCGGTGCATGACGCTCTGCGCCTGGCGGTGCGGCGGCGGCTGGACATTGCGGATGTGCCGGTCGGTGTATTGCTGTCCGGTGGATTGGATTCCAGCCTGCTGGTCGCGCTGCTGGCTGAATCCGGGGTGCACGATTTGCTGACTTTCTCAGTCGGTTTCGAAGATCAGCCGGAGGAAAAGGGCAGCGAGTTTGAATACTCCGATCCGATCGCCGCCCGCTACCAAACTCGCCATCACAAGTATCTGATTCCCAATGATCAGGTGCTGAAACGCCTGCCGGAAGCGGTGACTTGCATGGCCGAACCCATGGTCGGGCAGGATGCCGTCGCGTTTTTCCTGCTAGCCGAGCAAGTGTCGAAAACCGTCAAGGTGGTGCAAAGCGGCCAGGGTGCGGATGAGGTGTTCGGCGGTTATTTCTGGTATCCGCGCATGGTGGCGGAAACGGGGAGCGATCTGGAGCGATTCCGGCGGCACTATTTCGACCGCGATCACCCCGAACTTCTGGAAACGGTCGCGCCGGCTTACCACGGCCCCGACTACAGCGCCGAGCTGATTGCGGAACGACTGGCGGAGCCGGGCGCGGAGGAGTATCTCGACCGGGTGTTGCGGCTGGACGTGACCACGCTGATCGTCGATGACCCGGTGAAGCGGGTAGACAACATGACCATGGCCTGGGGACTGGAAGCGCGGGTGCCGTTTCTCGATCACGAACTGGTGGAACTGGCGATGCAGCTACCGCCGGAACTGAAAATCGGTAGCGGCGGCAAGCACATCCTCAAGAAGATTGCCCGGGGGTTGTTGCCCGATGCGGTGATCGACCGGCCCAAGGGCTACTTCCCGGTGCCGGCGCTCAAATTCGTGCGCGGGCCATTCCTGGAGTTCATGCGCGACACAGTGAATTCACGCGCCTGCCGGGAGCGCGGCCTGTTCCAGCAGGCGTACCTGGATCGACTGCTGGCCGAACCCGAGACGCATCATACCCGGCTGCTGGGCAGCAAGCTGTGGCATTCCGCGCTGTTGGAACTGTGGCTGCAACTGAACGTCGACCCGGCAACACGGGTCAATGATTGAACATTCTTAGAGACTGTCTAAAAACACCCCTCTCCCATCGGGAGAGGGGTTCTTAGACAGCTTCTTAATTCCCACCACGAGGTCAGTCAATGGACGCTTTGGAACGCATCAAGCAACAGGTTGAATCCAACCCGGTCGTAATCTACATGAAGGGCACCCCGGAAGCGCCACGCTGCGGTTTCTCACACCGCGCATCTCAAGCGCTGGCTGCCACCGGCCTGCCGTTCGCCTATTTCAACGTGCTGGAAGACCCGGACATCTTCGACAATTTGCCGCGCTACGCCGACTGGCCGACTTTCCCGCAGGTTTACATCGATGGCGAGCTGGTTGGTGGTTGCGACATTACCCTGGAACTGTACCAGAGCGGCGAATTGCAGAAACTCATGGAAGAGGCCGTCACCCGGGCCAATACGGCTCCGTCCTAAGCAACCAGCTTTACTTACCCTAACCCTCCCCTGCAAGCGGGAGGTTTTTGATGTTTTGTGCGATTGCACAATGCGAAATTTTTTCGCTGATCCCTACCAAAATATTGCATAAAGATTACAATGATAGCATTCAGACTGTGGCAATAATCTCTAGAAAAGGAATATCGGCGCTCACGGTCTGAATCTGCGCTCATAGTGCATTCTCCCGGCGCAATGAGTGCAGCCACCGGGCCACGATTGAGCGAGGTAAAGCATCATGCCCAGTGTCTTGCAGCAAATCGCCCAGCAGTTTGAGAGTATTGATCCCGACAAAGCCAATGAGCTGCGCCGAATTGATGACGTTTATACCAGCTTTGGCTTTAATGACAGTGCGACCGCCGACGACGGCGCCGCTCGCCGTCTGCTCCACTACCTCCCACGGATGGCGCGGATGAAGGGATTTCGGCTGTATCGGATCGGCGTTGGCGAACAGGAGAACGGTGGATACGCCCACCAGGCAGTCGCCCTTCTTGACGCCCATCATTTACCGACGCCAGGCAATACCTTGGCCGTCCTGGATCCAGTCGGCGTCGAAGCAGCACCCCTGGAGGCGCGCGATGAAGAATCCCACCAGTATTTCTTCGAAGTCTGGCAGACCTTGCAGTATCACTACGGCCACGGTTGCGCGCTGATCCCCGACCGCCAGCCAGCGCAGCCCCCCTTCTAAAACAACAAAAGCCCCTTCCCACAGAAAAAGAGGAAACCCGGCCCCGCCGGGTTTTTATCGCTGGGCGGGAAACTTGCCAGAAATTTGCCGGGAAGAGCACCATTAAGGAGATGGTGCAACCGCAGACATTGATCTTCCTCCCGGTTGATGATGTGGCTTCGACTGCTCCTAAAGCACAATCCGCCGAATCGCCAGATTCTCCAAATCCCCACGCCCGACACCCATTTCGCTGGCCAAACGGATATAGCCTACTGCATCCGGCTCCAGACCAAACAATTTCGCCGCCGCCGCATCCGCCGTCACCAGATCGGTTGATAGCAACTGCGACTGCATATTCACGACATCCGCCGCTGACACGCCGCGCGGTCCATGACGCATCATGACGTTATACGCATCCACCACATTCAAATCCGGCTTGCGGTAACTGGCGAAATCGGCGATGCATTGATGCAAATCATTGGCGTGCCATTCACCGCGATCCCAGACAATGCCCATCAGATTCTTCATCGCCACAGTCAGCCGGGCGCCACCATGACTCTTCAACACCGGCACATTGATGAAGACATCGGACTGCAAAATCAGCTCATGTTCCTTGACCTCGCGCAACCGCTGCCCCTTGGCCAACGCGACCGTCTGAAAATAGCCTTCACTGTTGCCCGGAGCGATCTTGCCGCCAGCCTCCTTGACCGCCTGCTCGATGCCACTGGTGCGGTAACTATCCCGCCAGGCGTCGCAGGTGTGATCGAAGACATAAACCTGCTTGGCTCCAGCCTGCAAACAATGCTCGATAATGCGGCGCACCAAGCGCGGATTGGTGTTTGCGGCCCGCTCCGGTCCCACATTCCAGCCGATATTGGGCTTGACCACCACGGTCTGGCCCTTTTTGACAAAGCGTCCCATGCCCCCCAAAGCTTCAATACCCCGGTCGAACAGCACTTCCGGGTCGCCATTCTTGACCGCGACCAGATCGGGAACGCCAGCCGCTACTTCCCCGGCGGACAGCCGACCCGTTGAACCCGCCAAGCCGGCGCCGAGTGCCTTCAGAAAGGTTCTGCGTTGCATGGTTCCTCCTCATCCTCCAACCTCAACCTTTAATCTCCCGGGTTGGAACAAGAGGACCAGTCGTTGAGGCTCATGGTACCTCTCTCCCCAACCCCCGCAAGCGGGCAAGCTTCAGAACCGGAAGCGACGCAATATAGTCAGCGACGACAGCGCACCAACCAACTGGCAATTTTCATCGACGACCGGCAGGCGGATATAGCCCTCCGACAGCAGCGTCAACGCTTCGGACAATGGCGCTTCGGGACTGACCACTGGATGATTAACGGCAAAATCGCCCACTTTGCGATGCAAATGGGGGATCAAGCGGTTATCCACATCTTCCGCGCGCTCGTTCTCGGCGTCATCGGGCAACTGAGGCTCCGGCGGCAGGAGCATTTTGGAAAACATGAACGAATTGATCGTGCCAACAAATTGACCCTGGGCGTTGACTACCATCAGGTCCTGCATGTGCTTGCGAATCATGATCGCCAGCGCTTCCGAGAGTGGCGCGGTATCGACCACGGCGGTGGGCGCAGATAGCATGTAGTGTTTGCACTTCATTATTGGGGTTCTCCCGCTGGGTTTAAACCGGCGATGCCGACAGCGGCCATCGCGGCGAATCT
>CAZDVY010000055.1:0-3350 GCA_964508935.1 uncultured Candidatus Competibacteraceae bacterium
TTCATCTTCCGTGAGTGGCGCGCTGATCGTTAGCGTATTGCGCTGGCCGTCCCAGCTCACCTTGTCGCGCACCGGCTTGGGCACGCGCTTCAGGTCGGGCTTCTCCGATAAAGTAATGGCTACCGGACGAACCACGACGCGCCCAGCGTGACCCTCCAGGTCCAGCCGCGCTTGTTCGGCGTTGGCGGCGATGACGAATTCGCTGACCTCGCGCCGCTCGAAGCCGGCGCTGTCCACCAGTCGATCCCGCAAGGCGCTGGCCGTTTCGGCAAAGTGGCGCGACACCACAAAGGCATAGGACTGGTTGAGCGCCTTGGCCTGCCGGTGGCTGGCATTCGGCTGCCGCAGGACGCGGCCCAGCAACTGCTCCACTGACGTGGCGGAATGCAGCGCCGCCATACTGACCAGAATGTAGGCAAACGGGCAGTCCCAACCTTCCGCCAGGGCCTTTTGCGTGATGACGAACTTGATCGGGCAAGCCGGGTCGGCAATGCCCAGCTTGTAATCGGCGTCGATCTGCTCCAGCCCCTTTTCCTCGCCGGTGGCGACGACGATCTCGCTGGCCGGAATGCCGTGATTAGCGATCAGTTCATGACGAACTTTCTCGAAATCCAGCGTCTCGACGCCGGCGCGACGCGGTTCCGACTGGATCAATACCAGCGGACGCAGATAGGCTGCACCCGCCCGGCGCTCCGCATCGGCCAGCGTGTGCAGCGCATCACGCCGACCAATGGCGTCGGCCAGGCATTGCTGCCAGTTCGGCTCGGTTTCCAGCACCACCGGCAACTTGATCATCTCTTCCGCCTTCAACTCGGCGGCGGAGACGCTGTGCAGCACGTTACTGGGCGTGCGTTCCAGATCGGGCGTGGCGGTCAGTTCCATCACGCCGCTGGGGCGGAAGCGCGCCAGCATGTCGAAGGCCAGTTCGGTGCGGCTGTTGTGTGCTTCATCGACGATCACGAAGGGCCGACGCAGTCGCAACACATTGGCCAGCGAACAGGGCGTCGTGCGGTTTGCGCCTTCGCCCTCGCTCAACAATTCATCGCGCTGGGTGGGCGAGAGGTGGTCGAAGTGATGCATCAACGCACCGCTGCTTTGATACGCCTTGCGGCATTCCTCGTCCTCCACCTGAAACGCCTGCCGGGTGGCGACAATGATCGTGGTCGAGGTGTCCAGGGTGGCACGGGTCACGCTCTTGGCGTCTTCCAGGTCCAGCACCGTGATCGGGCCGGCTTCGCGCAAGGCGGCATGGTAGGGATGCTGCCGGTCTTTCAGCGCCCGCAAGGTCTGCTCGCGGATTGGTTTGGAAGGCACCAGCCACAAGATGACGCTGTACTCACAGCGCAGCAGGTGGGTATTGACGCGCTGAACGCTCTTGCCGGCCAGCCAGGTCTTGCCGCCGCCGGTCGGCACGCGCAGGCAAAAGTACGGCATATCAGCGGGAAAGCCGGACAGCGGATGGTACGGGTTGCCCCGGCCCCACAACCGTTCGGTGGTGGCGGTAAAGGCGATGGACGGCGAAGGTAACTCGTGACACGCCTTGAAATAGGCTTCCACGCTGTCGAGCACTTGCTGCTGGTAGGTTTTGGGCGTGAATGCGGTCATGGCTCACACCTCCAGCGCATACGGCGTTTGTTTGAAGGTAACGCCTTCGCGGGCGGCGCGGCCCCCCATGCGGTTGGCGGCGGCGTAAATCACTTTCGAGTCGGCGAACTTGGGCAACCTGTCGAATACCGGCCCGGTCAGCACATTGCCGCCGACCACCGATTTGTCCTTGAGAATGCCGTTGTAGAGCAGGTAGATCGCACGGCCTTCGTGTACGCCGAGCAGTGGGCTGTCGGCCTGGCCGGCGTAGCCGGTTTGGGTTTCGGCAAACCAGATGAACTGGGCCAGTTGGGCGAACGTGACATCCGGGCGAATCTGTCCATCAGCGGTAAATAACGGCTCAGTGGACAGGTAGCAGAACTGGAAGTCGCCCCCCAACCCTTCGACCGTTTGGCCCTTGGCGTTGACATAGCCGGTCGCCACGCGCTTGATCCGTTCGGCGGTGACGGTGCGGGCGATGTTGTCGTCCATCTCAACGAGAATGAAGCGGCGATTGCCGCCGTCCTCGGCGTTTTGCTTCAGAACGGCGTGTCCTGTTGTTCCTGAACCGGCGAAGCTGTCGAGGATCAGGGAATCCTTGTCGGTGGCGATTTGCAGGATGCGCTGGATCAGGCGTGATGGTTTGGGTGTGGCGAATGTTGAGCGGCCATCAAGAATCTCCTTCAACTCAATGCTTGCGTCCTTCGCGGTCGCAAATTCTTCATGCCGCCACCATGTCGTGGCCGTCAAACCCTGAGTTAACTCATCGCGATATTTTTTCAACATCGGGCGCCCATTACCCCCCAAACCAAATGTGATTCGACCATCGGCCAACCACGAATTGAACTGGGCCTCATTGCAGCGCCAATAACGTCCCGGAGGTGGCAGGAATTTCTTACCAGTGGGGCCGGTGATCTCGAACTGTCCTGCAGAGTAAAACTTCCCTGCCGACAGATTCTCAGCCTTCCACGGGCCTCTTGGGTCATTGTCCGGGTTCTTGAATTTTGCTAACTGCTCGGCTGTGCGATTCCATTTACCAAAGGATGCGGCGCCAAATCGTTTGGCATAAATAAAAACGAAGTCGGTTGTTTCCGAAATGTGCTTGGCGGTTTGGTTCGCTGTATAGGCGGTTTCCCATGCAGCTACGGCAATCCGATTGGTTGTTCCGAAGATTTCGTCAAGAAGGAGTCCGATATTGGCAAATTCATCTGTGCCAATGTTGACAAAAATGACTCCGTCCTCCCGCAAAAACTGCTTCAACAGCACCAAACGCGGATACATCATGCACAGCCAACGGTCGTGCCGATCCAGGGTTTCGCCTTCCTTGCCCACCACCTCGCCCAGCCACTTGCGGATTTCCGGGCTGTTGACGTTATCGTTGTAAACCCAGCCCTCGTTACCAGTGTTGTACGGCGGGTCGATGTAGATGCACTTCACCTGGCCGGCATAGCGCGGCAGCAGGGCTTTCAAGGCGTGCAGGTTATCGCCCTGCACAATCAGGTTGCCGCTGTCGGCTGGTCCACAGGAAAGTTCAGGCGTCGGCTCCAGCAAGCGGAAGGGCACATCTCTATGGTGTTTAACGACGGCTTCTTTGCCAATCCATTTCAACGTAGGCATGGGGCTGATTCTGCTGCTTATTCTGACTGATGCAACGGCGGCATATTGCGCTTCATTCGCGCCAGACGCCGCGCAAGTACCGGGATTTCAGGCAAGAAAAAAGGCCCGGAGATGAATCCGGACCCTGATGATTGGTGGAGGCGGGGGGA